>SXZI01000001.1 GCA_005788035.1 Bacteroidota bacterium | reverse complement strand
TATTATGCATCCGCATTATCACAGGAATGTCAAATGAGCGAGAAACCTGTACGCCATATTCAGCCATTGCACTGTGATCACACAAAACTCCATCAATTTGGTTTTGTCGCAAATGCTGCAGGATCGCCTTTTCAAACAGCTTGCTACGATGTTTCCGCACATATAATGGATTGGTGCCATCAAACAATGATAACATGATGGATCTCAATGAATTTCCCGTATCATGCTGTATACAATGGATGTCTGCACCGGTATATGCTTTATATTGTATAATCAATTCAGACTCAGGTATCTGCTTTGTAAGACAGAATACATCAACCTCATTACCCTGTTCCACCAATGCTCTTGTCATATTGGCAATACTTATTTTTCCTCCATCGGTAAGAGGAAATGGGAACTGAGGTGATAATTGAAGTAATCTCATTGATTATTAAGTAGTTAAGGATGTAGCATTTAATTGGAGCAACTGTTTTGTCATTGTAAAAACTATCTGTAATTTTGAAATATAGCAGCAAAGCGACATCCAAATTTACACACATAAAGGTAGTTTACCATGATTAGATCTTTTATACATGATAAGGTCCACACAATGCTGAGCATTTTGCTTTTCAGCTTGTGCATGCACATTGTGATGCATGCACAGACATTCAAAGCTCCGGCATTGAACCCACCTACTGTGACTAGGAAAATAACTGCAAATACCGATAAAACTCCTAAGACACAAAAAGTACTGGTGCAGTATAGTCATGGTGATCCAACCGTAGAAGAACAGTATACGTTGGAATTGATCAATAGAGCAAGGGCCAACCCAAATGCAGAAGGCAATCGATTGGTTGATAATCCAGATGCAGATGTGCAAGGAGCGATCTCTTTCTTTAAGATCAGCAAGTCTCTAGTCAAAACACAGTTTAGTTCATATCCTGCTCGTCCTCCGCTGGCTTTTCATCCTCGTTTGATTGATTGTGCACGCGGGCATTCAACAGATATGCGTACAAATGATTTTCAAGGACATTCAGGGTCCAATGGAAGCAGTATGACGCAGAGAGTCAATCTGGCAAATTATACAGGCTGGACCGGTATAGGTGAAAATGTATTTTCGTATGCAAAAAGCATGTGGCATGCTCATGCTGGGTTCAATATAGATTGGGGTGAAGAAAATCAAATCTCTCTTGGGCATCGCCAGAATATCATGAATTATTCTGGTACATTATTCACCGAAATTGGTGTTGGGGTATTGGAAGATAATAATCCTGGAACACAAGTTGGAAGATATATCATCACTCACAATTTTGGTGCAAGAAATGATCGATATATCACTGGTGTTGCTTATAAAGATAACAACAATAATGGTTTTTATGATATGGGTGAAGGTCTCCCAAATGTGAAAATCGAATTATCAAAAGGCAATAATTTTGCAGTGACTTCTACTTCCGGTGGCTATGCAGTGCCCGTTACAGGTCTTACTGGTTCAGTAACGGTAACTGCTACGGGACCCGGACTTGGCGGCGTTGTGACCAAGACAGTTTCATTGCAAGGACAAAATGTTAAAGTAGATATCACTTCGGCACTTCCAGGAATGGTATCGCTGATTACTCCACCCAATGAGCAGACTGAAGTAACAAAAGATATCAGCTTTGCATGGTATAAGAGCATGGGTGCAACAATGTACAATTTCGTGCTTGCAGACAATGAAGCGTTCGATTCCCCCATTCTTGATATTGAAACTGCCGATACCTCTCGCGCAGTCTTTGGATCTCTAAAGAATGCGAAAGATTATTATTGGAAAGTTCGTGCAAAAACACAGGCAGGTTGGGGAGATTTTTCTGAAACATTCATGTTTCAAATACGCATTTATCCAAAAGATTGTGAAATCGTTTATCCAAAGGATTTTGAGGCGATTTATAGAGATACATTGTCTTTGACGTGGAAAAAGAATGACCCAACCGCAGTGCGCTATTGGGTTCAATTGGCAGGAAATGAATATTTCGAAGAAATCTTATTCGAGGATTCAACGATCATTGATACCACAAAGAAATTGAAGGTTGATTATGACATGACTTATTATTGGCGTGTAAAATCATTCAATGGTGATTTGTGGAATGAATTTACAGAGCCTGGTATTTTCTATACCGTACAAGTTCCGGCAGGTATTGTTCCTGTAGCACCCGTGAATGGATTTTCTACTGCAAATAGAAATATTCGTTTCATTTGGCGCAAAGATTATATGGATACAGAGGAATTGAAGAATAATCCATTTCTCCCAAAAGGTTTGTTTTACTGGTTTGAATTGTCAGAAGACAATGAGTTCAAAACCTTATTCAAACAAGATACTGTCTTGCGAGATACAACGGTTTTTGTCGGTAACTTAAAGGCTGGAGCAACATACTATTGGAGACTTAAGGCATATCATGAAATGGGATATGGTCCATTCGGTCCAACTTCTACTCTAACCATTTCATCACCAAGCAGTATTGCTGATGATTTACTGAAATCCGGAATAGTAATGAATACCGTTACTGGCGGTATACTTCTTACATCTAATCAACAAGATATTGAAGTAACTACGTATAGTATTGATGGAAGATTAGTTGGTATGTCCAAAGCCAATGGCTCTTTGTTAATTCAATGCGATCAGTCTGGATTGCAATACGCTCTGGTGAAAGTAGGAAATGCACATCATATGATACCACTTCAATGCATCAAGTGATGACTAACATAAAAGCCCTCCAATTTGGAGGGCTTTTTTATTGATTATTAGTGTAGTGTTTGTAAAGATCTGGTCTGAGTTTTTTTGTTTTTTCAATCGACTGATTTTTGCGCCATTGTTCAATCAATGCATGATTTCCGCTTCGTAGTACTTCCGGTACTTCCATATCGCGAAACACAGCTGGACGAGTATAGTGTGGACAATCCAATAACCCATCATTCATGAATGCATCTGATAAAGCTGATTCTGCATCGCCAAGAACGCCGGGAATAAGGCGAGCTATTGCATCGGTGATCATGAGAGCAGGTAATTCACCACCGCTTAGGACTACATCTCCTATTGACAATTCGCGTGTGATCAATTGTTCGCGTACACGTTGATCGATTCCTTTATAATGTCCTGCAAGGATGATGATATTTCCCTTTAATGACAATTCATTGGCTATGCCTTGATTGAACACCTCTCCATCAGGGCTTGTATAGATAATGTCATCATACATTCTTTCACTCATCAGTTTCTCGATACACTCAAAAATCGGTTCACATTGAAGTATCATTCCAGCTCCTCCCCCAAAAGGTGTGTCATCAATATGTCGATATGTATCTTTCGCATAGTCATGAAGATTATGCACATGTATCGAGACCAATCCTTTTTCTTGTGCTCGTTTCAATATGCTTGAATCAAGCGGAGACTCAAAAATATCAGGTACTGCTGCAATCAGATCAATGCGAAGGAGTGACATGATTATGACAAAGAAGTGAATAAATGAAACAGTGCTTCTGCATTACTTGATATAATATGGAGAAATAAAAGCACAAGTATGGCATCCCATACATTTTTGCTTTGCAATCTGATTGCTATGGCAAATGTGATTGAACTAGCGAGTAAGATTATATCTCGTAAGCTAGGTATTTCCGAAAGTAATATGAATATGAATGAACACATGATGATTGAGGAACATATAACATTGATCCAATCACTGAAGCCTCTTCTTCTCATGAATTCTGCAAAATAACCTGCTGAAAAAAATATGCTTGCAGTCAAAGGTAGGAGCATATTTACTGATTGCAGAATTGATATTTGCACATCATCATAGAGGAATCCATAGCAAAAACCAAATAGAAAACCTCGAAACAAGGTTGCAGGAAATGCTTGTTCAAAAGTATTTTTTTGTATCCCAATCATCGAGGGGTGCATCACAATCATCATCAACAACAATTGGATAATGATTGAATAGTATAATAGTTCAGGAGCAAACCATGCAATCCATAACTGAACCAGTGTGGTTATGAGACCCCAGAACACTTCATGAGCCATCACATGAAATCGCATTGATTGAATGCGACTAGTATGAACCGTGGTTGAACCCTGTGACAAACGTCAATCCTTTTTTTCTTTGAGTTCAGCAATATGCTGTAAAACATGCTCTTTCATTGCATTTTCCACCTCTTCATGGGCAGATCCTTTTATCATATGCGCCAATTGAGGACAATAACTGGCATAATTGGCCCCATTATCATAACGGCGAATGAGTATGTCATAATCAGCAGGATTTGTACTTGTCATTGTATTCATGTATCATTCTCAATAGTTTCAAAAAACAGATTCAACCAGACAAAATTACGGTAATTACCCGTAAATTTGTGGTAATTACCATAACAATTAGATACTTCTTCTATGACTTCTACTTCTACACAATTTCGGGGCTTTGCACAAAACTACCTGTTGCCGGCAATTTGCCTCGGTTTTGCTTTTATTTTCGATTGTTTGGGCCTACAAGCTCAACAGCAAAACACATATTCTTTGATTCGAATTCCCATAGCAACCTCGCCAGATATTCAAGCATTGCAAAATATGGGCCTAGATGATGATCATGGCATACACAAGAATGGAACATATTATGAAAGTATTGTAAGCAAACATGCACTTTCGCAATTGACTAAGAATGCAATACCCTATCAAGAAATACATTCAGATATGGAATCATTCTTTGAATCAAGACTCAAGAGAGAATATCCCGCATTCATCAAACAACTTCAAGCCGAATCTACGCTTGCACCAAAGAATTTCGTTACGGGAAGTATGGGGGGGTATTATACGTTAGAGGAAATCTACAAAGAAATGAGCAGATTGGTTCAATATTCCCAAGGCTATTTCATTTCATTGGATACGATAGGTATTACTCATGAAAATAGACCTATTATTGCGTGGACATTTGGCTCCCGACAAGACCTAAAAAAACCAGCAACACTACTGACTGCATTGCATCATTCACGAGAACCAGGTGGAGTTACCACTTTACTTTATTTTTTATGGGATTTGTTGGAAAGAGCAAATGAAGGTGATGAGGAAGCAAAATATTTATTGACAGAACGTACTCTTGTAATTGTGCCCTGCCTCAATCCTGATGGATATGCTTTTAATCAATCACAAAAACCTGAGGGTGGTGGATTATGGAGAAAGAACAGACGCATCATAGATGCAAAGACATTTGGTGTGGATCTTAATCGTAACTATGGACCTGAATCATTTTGGAATGCCAATAATGGTGGTTCATCGACGGACCCAAATAGTGATCTCTATCGTGGTACAGCTCCGTTTTCTGAACCTGAAACTAAAGCAATGCAATCGCTTTGTGGGAAATATGCCTTTGGTTGCATTTTCAATTATCATACATACAGCAATTTATTGATTTATCCATTTGCTGCACTGAGTCGTGAAACAGAAGATTCATCTACTTTCAGAGGTTTTGCTGCGGATGCCACTCGATTCAATGCATATTCTGCCGGACGTGATTTAGAGACAGTTGGATATACCACCAGAGGAAATTCAGATGATTGGGCATATCATGAACACAATGCACTTGCATTCACTCCTGAAGTAGGAGCTATAACAGATGGATTCTGGCCATCACCAACAAGAATTCTCCCTCATGCAAGAGAGAACCTTCATATGAATTATCAAGCTTTGTGGAGCTCTGGGTCAAATCTATGCATACGTCTTGCCGAGAATAATATAGACACGATATCCATGAATGATGCATCTATTGGTTCTTTGATCATTGATGTGCAAAATATAGGAAGACTAGATCTTAAAGAAAAAGGAACAATCAGAATATCCTCACTAAGAGATGATGTAATTGTAATTGATTCAGTCATAAACATCGATAGTGTTTACTCCGGGGAAAGACTATCTCACAATATTCAATTTCGGGTTCAAAAAAATTATAGAAATGGCGATCCTGCTCGTTTTCTAATTTCAAGAGTTCAGCATGGTATTTCAAGAATAGATACCGCCGTAATTATATTGTATAGACCAACTGTATATGACTTATTTGTAAGAGAGTCTGACAAAACTTCATTTGATTTGGACAATTGGAATATGAATACTACAGCTTCCATTCCATATTTAGAAGATAGCCCTGGATTCATGTATAAACCAAAGATTGATAATTATGCTGTTTATGCAAAAGATTTGGACTTGTCGGAATATCGTCGCGCAATATTGCAATTGGAAACGCAGTGGAATATCGAGCCCATAGGTGATTTTGGTGTCATCCAAGTCAGTACGGACAAAGGCGCAACCTGGGACTTTATTCGAACATCAAGAATGGTGAAAGGCAGCGGTATCTCTGGAGCCAAACAGCCGAGCAATGGTTTTGGTTTTCAAGGAAATATGCCGGAATGGGAATTTCAAAAGGCTGATCTTTCCGGCATGCTTAAACCAAATGTCCGTTTTCGTTTTGGTATGCTTTCAGATGATGGTGCTGAATTCAATGGATTTGCAATCAGAAATGTAAGAGTGCTTGCATATGCCGATTCATTCAATTCCATAGATGTTGGAAGTGAAGTATTATTCAAAACAGAGGTACATCCAATTCCAGCGAATGATAACTATCTCTATGTTACCATAGAGAGGCTCAATCATGGCTCACCCCTTGATTTTACGGTTGAAATATTTGATCATATTGGTCGGGCTGCCGGAGAAATTATGCAATTCACACTTTATGAAAAACAATATATGATACCAATTCCTATACCTTCGCTTTCTGCAGGAATATACCATGTCCGAGTAAGAAACAATTTTGGTATCAATCAAGTCATAACTGTTCCTGTTATTCGATGAACCAGAAAAACATATACAATTCATGGATTGTCAGAATACTTTTGATGGTTTTGCTACTATCATTTGGCATATTATTGGATTATTTAATCAATGATATTATAACTAATCAAGGTTTGTTTACAGTATTGTTCCTTTTTGCAGGGATGATTGTCATTGAATATGCACGCGGTGGTTCTTTCCATACAGCTGGATTCCCTCTTGACACCAAGACATTGCAGGAAATGATGTTGGCTGTTGTTCTTGGCATGATGCCTATTGTCGGCCTGATTATAGTATTATCCTTCTTTGATTTGGCGCACATATCGTATTGTTCAACATTCCCTCTTAGTGGATTAGTACCAATCATCATGTATGCCATAATTGAAGAACTGATATTTCGTGGAATGATATTTCAGGCATGTATAGATCGCTTCTCTTTTGCCCCAACTGCTTTGCTCTTTTCTACGATATTTGCAACAGCGCATATTTCTAATCCTTCTTTTGATGTTCTATCCATGATCAATACATTCCTTGCCGGCTTGCTTTTTTCTTTTGCTCGATATCATATGCGTTCACTTTGGTTACCTATTGTTTTGCATATTTCTTGGAATTGTACATTATTCATGACCGGTATGACCCTCTCAGGACTCGAAATATCTGAATCATTCATGAAAATTTATCTTTCTCACGATATACCTTCCCCATGGTTAATGAGTTCATATGGCATTGAGGGAACGGCTTACTGCACATTGGCGTTAATCGCAATGGGAATTTTCATATCAACAATAGACGTCCCTCCACAAAGACAGGCAAGGATCTTTAGGATGGAATATACTATCTCTTCATAATGATTTTAACAGTATGATTCACCATATGATAATATACAATAAGTGTAGTAAGATGGTCCACCGTTATCTGCCGATGGTGGTATTTGCGCTTTTTGTACAATGTATTCCTATGAAATCACAATGGATCATGATGCGTTCTGATGCAGATTCCCTTGTGCAGATGGGAGCCACAATGATCTATAATATGGAGTTCGATGCTGCATCAGCTTTGTTCGGAAAAGTAATCGACATGTATCCCAAGCATCCTGCAGGATATTTTTTAGATGCTATGGTAGAATGGTGGCGAATTCAAGCAGATAGAAGAAAGAAAAATAATGATGAAATATTTCTCAATAAATGTGCTAAAGTCATCGTTCATTGTGATGAATTGCTTATTGAAAATCCAAAAGATTTGTCAGCATTATTTTTCAAAGGTGGGGCTCTCGGGTTTCGAGGACGATTTTATGCAGGACGAGAGTCTTGGATAAAGGCAGCAGATGATGGTCATGTGGCATTTAAGATTTTACAGCAATGTCAGCAATTAGCTCCAGGTAATCATGATATCATGCTTGGTACAGGTCTGTATAATTACTATGCTTCAGCTCTTCCTGAACAATATCCCGCTCTAAAGGCAGTGATGATGTTCCTTCCCAAAGGTGATAAGAATCTTGGAATCATGCAATTGCAAGCTGCTGGTCGTGGTGCACGATATGCTGCCACAGAAGCAAAAGTGTCACTTCTTCAAGTGTGGTATCAATTCGAGAAAAATCCTTTAGAGGCCTTGCCGGTAGCAATGGATTTGTATACACGTTATCCTAAAAATCCATATTTCCATCGGTATGTTGGTAGGTGCCAAGTAATGCTCGGGCAATGGACCGAATTGGAACAAACATGGAGAAGCATTGTCAATCGATGCATCAATAAACATGTTGGATATGATCAGCAAACAGCAAGAGAAGGATTGTATTATGTTGGATTAGCCCTTATGAATAGAAAGCAATTAGATTCGGCTCTTACCTATTTTTACAAATGCGATGAGGCAGGACGTTTTCTTGATGAAGATGTGTCAGGATTCACAATAAAAGTGAATATGAAAATTGGCAATATCTATGATGCTCAAGGTAAACGATCCATGGCCATTGAACAATACAAGAAAGTTTTGAAGTGGGATGATAGACAGCAATCTCATGAAGAAGCAAAACGTTATATCAATAATCCTTTCTCTTTTTGATCCGGAGACATCTCGTGAGTGATTTATCATCATTTGAGCAATGGCAGCAATTAGCCGAAAAAGAATTGAAAGGTGCATCCTCCGACTCACTTAACAAGCTTTCTGCAGAACAGATTGTCATAAAGCCTATTTATTCTTCGCAAGATATTCCCGAGCACTTGACCGGTGCAGAAATGCCCGGTTTATTTCCTTATATGCGAGGTCCATATGCAACAATGTATGCAAATAGACCATGGACTATTCGCCAATATGCTGGATTCTCAACTGCCGCTGAATCAAATGCATTCTATAAAAGAAACCTAGCTGCAGGCCAAAAAGGTCTTTCTGTTGCATTCGATCTGGCAACACATCGGGGATATGATTCAGATCATCCTCGTGTTGTTGGAGATGTTGGCAAGGCCGGAGTTGCAATCGATTCCGTAGAAGATATGAAAATCTTGTTTGAAGACATTCCACTTCAAACAATGTCAGTATCAATGACGATGAATGGTGCTGTGATCCCTGTTCTAGCAATGTTTATCGTTGCGGGTGAAGAACAAGGTGTTCCTATGAATGAATTGTCGGGTACAATTCAAAATGACATACTCAAAGAATTCATGGTGAGGAATACATTTATCTATCCACCTGACTCCTCAATGCGAATAGTCGCCGACATCATAGAATTTACAAGCAAGAATATGCCTAAATTCAATAGCATCAGCATTAGCGGTTATCATATGCATGAAGCCGGTGCAAGCGCGGTGCAAGAAATAGCTTACACCATAGCAGATGGATTGGAATATGTGAAGAGCGCATTGGATCGAGGATTGGATATAGATGAATTTGCCCCTAGACTTTCATTCTTTTGGGGTATCGGCATGAATTTCTTCATGGAAATAGCAAAGATGCGTGCTGCACGCAAACTATGGGCGGAAGAAATAAAGAAGTACAATCCCCAAAAAAACAGTTCTTTATTGCTTCGAACACATTGTCAGACTTCTGGTTGGTCACTTGCTGCCCAAGATCCTTACAATAATGTTATTCGTACAACAATCGAGGCAATGTCTGCCATTCTTGGAGGTACGCAATCTCTTCATACCAATTCATTTGATGAAGCGCTTGGACTACCCACGGACTTTTCTGCAAGAATTGCCAGAAATACGCAATTGATATTGGCGGAGGAAACACATATTACGGAGGTAGCCGATCCGCTTGGTGGTTCATATTATATTGAGTCCCTTACTGAATCATTATATCAAGAAGCAAAGAAGATCATGGCTGAAATCGAACAACTTGGTGGCATGACAATGGCAATTCAGCAAGGTATACCAAAGCGTAGAATCGAGGAATCAGCAGCAAGAAGGCAAGCATTGATAGATCAGAAGAAAGAAACAATTGTTGGAGTCAATAAATATGTTCCTGAACAAGAAACAGAAGTTGATGTATTAGACATCGACAATACGGCTGTTTTGGAGGCACAAGTAAAACAATTAAATCTGCTCAAACAACAAAGAGATAGCGAAGCTGTAAAACAATCACTTTTAACCATTACACATATTGCAGAAACTTCTTCCGGGAATTTGCTTGAGGCCGCAGTTGCTGCAGCACGTAATAGGGCTACACTCGGAGAGATATCAGAAGCGATGGCTACAGTGTTTGGAAGATATGAGCCCCGAGTATCATTGATCAGCGGAGTCTATGCTTCGCATAATCAAGACAATAAAGGATTTGCCATGGTACAACATGAAATCATTGATTTTGAAAAGAAATACGGAAGAAGACCACGCATAATGGTAGCAAAACTTGGTCAAGATGGCCATGATCGCGGTGCTCACGTAATTGCAACAGGTTTTGCTGATGCAGGATTCGACGTAGATCTAGGGCCACTTTTTCAGACACCGGAAGAAGCCGCAAGACAAGCCATTGAAAGTGATGTGCACGTAATCGGGGTGTCAAGTCAAGCCGCGGGACATAAGACACTCATCCCGCTATTGATTGATTCGCTTAAGCATCAAGGTGCAGGAGATATCATTGTGATAGCAGGCGGGGTAATTCCACCGAAAGATTATGAAGAACTCTATGCAGCTGGTGTGAAGGCGATTTTCGGTCCGGGAACAAATGTCACCGAAGCAGCTTTGAATGTAGTACGATTGATTGATCAGCAATCATAAAAAATGGCCTCTTTTGGGAGGCCATTTTTACTTATGAAGAAATTTTCACGAGTAAATCAATCACTCTGTTGGAATAGCCCCATTCATTGTCATACCAACCAACCACTTTCACAAGATTTCCCATTGCCATAGTTGAATCAGCATCAAAAATACATGAATGTGGATTGCCAATGATGTCAACAGATACAAGAGGATCTTCAGAATATTCCAAAATGCCCTTTAAATATGAATCAGCAGCTGATTTCATTGCGGTATTGATTTCATCTTTTGTTACATCTTTTTTCATAATTGCCGTGAAATCAGTCACTGAACCATCGGGGGTTGGTACACGGAATGAGAATCCATCCAATTTCCCTTTGAGTTCTGGAAGTACTTCGCCCACAGCTTTTGCGGCCCCAGTTGTGGTCGGTATGATGCTAACAGCTGCTGAACGTGCTCTTCGAAGATCTTTATGAGGAAGATCCAAAATGCGCTGATCATTTGTATAGGCATGCACTGTTGTCATATATCCTTTTTCGATTCCAAAAGCATCATTCAGTACTTTTACCATTGGTGCAAGGCAATTTGTGGTACAGGATGCATTAGACAAGACTGTCTCATTTCCGGTTAACTCTGAATCATTTACGCCTAAAACGACTGTTCGATCGAGAGCATCTTTGGCTGGTGAAGTCAAGATCACTTTCTTAGCATGCTTCAAATGTTTTGATAATTGTTCTTTAGAGCTGAATACTCCGGTGGATTCAATCACACAATCCAAGTTAGACCAAGGAATCGATTCAATGGACTTTTCAGCGCTGATGGCAATTGTTTTGCCATTGACCACAATTGAAGAGTCATGAGCTGTGACTTCACCTGAAAAACGACCATGTACTGAATCAAATTTGAGAAGATGGGCCAATGTTTTGGCATCTGTAAGATCATTGATGCCTACAATCTCGATGAGATCGGGTCTTGCAGCAGCCACTCTGAACACAAGACGCCCAATGCGTCCAAAACCATTGATTGCTATGCGAATTGCCATGGATAAATACAACCGGATTAGTGATAAAAATCGAATACAAAATTACAAATTCAGTATGCCTTGAAAAACTCCTTGGAAAAATATCATGAAACTCTCGTTTTGGCATGAATTTCCTGTAATTTTGCCATAGAACAAGTTAATGGCACCATTTAATTCCCTATCAACTCCATGGCAATACATCCACTACTGGCAAATGCTGTCGATTTTGAACTTCGATTCTGTTTGGAAGTACTCAAATTGGAGTCTTTCCATCTTGGTTATTCTCACTCCGAAGATGAAGTCATTGATTCATTGTCAGCATTGAGATTAGCGCAAGCTCGATATACCAATACTATTGTGGAATGGATGCCGAATGATTCAATCACAGTGTTAGATGTAGGTTGTGGAATTGGAGATGTTGACTTGGCATTGGAACAGGCCGGCTATGTGGTTCATGGACTTTCTCCTGAATTACAACACAAGAACTATTTTAGAAATATTCATCCGAAAAGTACATTTATTCATTCGGGCATAGAATCATTTAATCCAACTATGCAATACGATGTGCTGCTCATGAGCGAATCCAATAATTATTTCACATTACAGGAAGGGATGTCTGCAATTGAACGATGTGTTAAACCGGGTGGTCATGCTTTGATCTCTGGCTTCTTTAGAACGAGT
>SXZI01000068.1 GCA_005788035.1 Bacteroidota bacterium | reverse complement strand
TAATTTCTTTTACTACATTCCCGAATACATTTTGAACTTTGATAGTGACATCTTTCGATGATGCTTCTGACATATGAATGGTGAACAATCCATTATTCGGATTTGGATATACATTGATATCGCGTCCTGCATCATTGTGTTCTACTGAAAGCGGTGTTTGACAACCTTTTGATGTCAGCAAACCTGCTCGTGGACCAGTTAGCGCGGCAGTCATTCTTTGACTTTGACCTACTGTAAACATGTTCATGCATTTATCATCAACATAATCCATGTAATTCATGAACATTTCTCCATTGCTGCCTGTTCCACAAGCATTTGATGCATTGTGAGGAAAGGTTGGGCAATCGTAATTTGCTTTTTCAGCTTTCTCTGTATCGGATACAAAGTCATCTCCACATTTATCATCACCCCAAATATGTCTCAAGTTTAACCAGTGACCAACTTCATGTGTTCCGGTTCTACCACCGGTATTGTTTTCAAAACTCCCGGAGCCGGCTGTTCCTTTGGTTCCAAATACTTCATATCTGATTACTACACCATCTAGATTTGGGCTTGTGGTGAGTTCTTCAGGAAATGTTGCAAATCCTAGTGTAAGCGAATCGAGTTTTACGACATAGATATTAAGATACTGCGTTGGATCCCAATTATCTTTACCACCATTTGCTGAAGATTTTATATTGTCAGCATCATTCGGATCCCATCCAACTACAGTAGTCTGTGTTCTTGTAATTCCGGTAGTAGGTTCTCCTTTTGGATCTCTTGTCGCCAAGCAAAACTCTATTTGTGCATCGGCTGCTCGATCACGAAATGGATGTGAGCTACTTAATGTGTCTGCATTCAAGAATCTGAAATCTTTATTTAGCACATCTAATTGTGATTGTATTTGTTCATCTGATACATTCTGAATTGGATCATTCCAAATGACATGAAAAACAACAGGTATTGTTATAACCTGTGCCGTGCGTTTGAAATCCTGAGCTATTGTGACCAATTTCTGAGTTTGAATCTCGGATTCTTCCATTCTCTGTCGAAGAGATGGATCTTGCTGCATTCTCTTTTCAAGGATATTCATTGTTGCACATTTTTTACCTTGTGCAAATGCCTCAAATGAAACAGATGATAGAATCATTACAATCAAGAACGAGTAGATCTTTTGCATTTCTTTTTATCCTTAGCAGTTATAGAGGAGGTGTATTTGTAGAATTTCATTATCAATTTGCGAAAACTAATTCAAATATCTGACATATGAGAAGAAAAAATTTGTATCAATCAGTTACATCTTCACAAATTTCACTACCGACTGTACACCACCCTTATTGATTTCGACATAGTATATTCCTTTTGCTATGTCAAATGAATGAATTGCAAGTGAATGTCTCCCTTTTGAAACATATCTTGCCGGCATTTCTTGAACTACAGCACCATGTATATTGTAGATCTTTACCGATACCAATTGATCGCTCGACACTTCAAAAGAAAGCGTACTTTCTTCCGAACTTGGGTTTGGGTATACTATGCTTTCTTGTTCATTTCCCGTATTGACATCATACACAGAACTAGAAGCAAGACCACTAATACGCAATTGCACAAATCGATTTGGTGATTCTGTCATTGCATAGATTTTTCCATCGGGTGCTTGTCGAATATCACGAAAGCGGGCATAACCATTCATGCTTCTTGATGAAGATATTTTTTTATTGTCTTTCATCTTCAGCCAATGGATATGTGTTCCCGCCAATGCGCCAATCAAGATATCGGCTTCATTATTGGGTTGACCATTTCTAATAAATGTCATTCCGCTTGGTGCAATGGATGGCACCCAATATGTGAGCGGAAGTTCCATTCCGGGAAGCGTCGTGTCAGGAGTGATTTGGCTGCCATCATAATTGATGCCGAATGTCACTGCCGGCCAACCATAATTGGTATTTGCTTTGATGAGATTGAGTTCATCTCCACCTCTGGGACCATGTTCATGCGCATAGATCTCGCCAGTTTCTGGATGCATGGCCATACCTTGAATATTGCGATTTCCCCAACAGAATATTTCGGGTTTGGTATTGGGTACTCCAACCAGCGGATTACTTGCAGGTACCGTTCCATCATCATTGAATCGCAGTACTTTACCCAAATGAGTATTCTTGTTTTGCGCTTCATTTTGTGTACCGCGATCACCAACCGACATATAGATCATTTTATTTTTGTCAAAAACGATACGACTTCCAAAATGACTTCCTGAATTGCGTATCGGCAATGCTCTGAACAATTCCGTGAAATTCTGAAGTTGATTGCCCACCAGAACACCGCGTCCCAAAGCCGTTGTTTGTCCACCCGTTGCTGAAACGGCATACGTGATATACACATATTTGTTCTGCTCAAAGTTTGGATGAATTGCTATATCCAGAAGACCACCTTGATCTTTCTGCACGATTGCAGGTAAACCGGTTATTTCATTCAGCGTATTTGTTGAAATCGTAAATCGATACATCTTCCCTTGCTTTTCGGTAAACAACACTTCATCGCTATTGATGAATGTGAAACCCCAAGGTGCAGCCATAGTACTGATCAATATCTTATCCTGAGCCACTTCCACAATTTGAGATTTTGTGGTATATGTAGTACAAGCAAGGAGGGTACTTATGATCGACAAGACTGTTGTAATTTCAAGTGTTTTCTTGGAAAGGGTAAGAATATGTTTCATGGTATATCCAATACATTGGTCAATGTTGATATGATTTGCTATATGCAATATCGTGGAAATTCAAACAATCATAAAGATGAATTTGTTTATCTGTCCGTACAGGATTATATAGATAGACAAGATGTAAAGTATCTTGTGGCACAAGGATGAAGCTTTTATGGATCAGGATGTTTGTGTGGATTCCCCGATGGCTTGACCCAATCGTTTGTTATATACTTTCTTGAAGTCAGGACTCAGTCCCCCAAAAGTTGACGAGCAGGGCATCTAAGATATTATCTACTTCCGGATATTAAATGATTAGGTTTCTGGCTTACAGCTCTTTTAATTTTGCGAAGGGTTGGCATTTTGTCTGTCGTTCTATTGTATGTTTTTGTTTGCGGTGTCGTCTTATAGGGTTGCTGGTAACGGTTTGCGTGTATGTGCAGTAGCGGATTAGACGCACTTCCTTTCCTTTTAGGACAAAGTTAAT
>SXZI01000067.1 GCA_005788035.1 Bacteroidota bacterium | reverse complement strand
GTAACCTTGCAGGTGAGCTTCAAGAGTGATGCGAAGGGAGAATTCCGCGATGCATTCTTGATGGATGATGGTTGCGTGATAGCAGAGAAAGGGACAGTGAAAGCAGTAGTAGGTGAGCCGATCATTTATGTGAATGAGAGAGACTTTGGAACGATCAAGAAAGGCACGAAAGTGATTCTTCCATTGATCGTGCGTAATGAAGGTGATGCAGAATTGACAATCACCGGATATACACTTCCGAAAGATCCGGCAGTCTTCAGATTGGTGAATTGGCCTTCAATCAGTGCTCAGAGCCCTCTTGTCCTTCAGCCTACAGAGAGCCGTCAGCTTGATATTGAGTTCACAGCAGTTGATGCAGTAAGCTATACAGATGCGATTGTGTTCTCAAGTGATGCTCGCAGTCGTGACAGCATAGGCGAACTCAAAGGTAAAGGTATAGAAGGCGGCTTGCTTGCACGCGGAGCAGACTGGGGCAGAAAGCGCACCGGTAATGGTCCGTATATGGAAGCGAAGGGCATTACGCTTGAGAATATTGGTAATGGTCCGATTCGTGTGATTCAATCTTCAGCACCGAGTGCAGAGTTTGCCTTTGACAAGAATGTGTTCAATGGCGTGACATTGCAGCCTGGTGAGGTGAAGGAATTTGAAGCAGCATTTAGCCCGACTGTGATTGGCAATGATAAATTGATTGTGACCTTCGAGACAGATATGGGCACATCGGTACCAACAGATCCGCCGCTTCGTGGTGCAGGTATCATTGGTCAGCTTGCAACACAGGATTATAATTTTGATTCAACGATCGTCCAAGGTATAGTGAAGCCTGCGAATCGTAAGATGGTTCGCATCACGAATATTGGTACAACAGATGCCAATGGCGCAGACTTCTCGGATGATGTTGAGCTGAGAGAATTGATGATGGTATCAGCCGGCTCGATAGGTGAGACGAATGCCGCCTATGGAAGTCAGGGCTTTAAATATGATAAAGCCGCATTGAATTTGCCACGCATCTTGAAGAAGGGCGAGTTTTTGGAATTCCAAGCAGAGTTTCAGGCACAGCGTCCGGGCGCAGCGAAGGCAGAGCTTCAGACCGAGAGCGATGCATCGAATTCAGTGATATCAACATGGACCGGCTGGGGTGTAGATCCATTCCGTCCGGATCCGAAGATAGAGCCGAAGGGCGGTAGCGTGAATAATATCTGTATTGGCTCAAGTGGAGATATTACAGCCACAGTGAAGAATGTTGGTAATGTGAAGTTTCCTGTATTGAATGCCTTTATCAGTCCTGCGAATCCTGAATTTACAATCGATGGTGCCTCCTTGAGCGCCTTGCTTGCGAGCAATTTGGATTTGAATGAGACACGTGATGTGAAGATTAAGTTCAGTCCTGTTGGCGCTCCGGGCGTACGCACCGTCAAATTGGGAATCGTTGGTCCAACGGTAGATGACACAGTATATGCTGTTGGCGATATCAATGGAGAGGGCGTATCTTATATTACGGACTTGGAAGTAGCCGGAAGAAGCGATGTTCAGATTGGTTCGAAGACAAGTGTTGGCATTCGTTTGAAGAGTGCTCCGAGCCCAATTGCAGCAGTGAAGAGCATGCCATTGACGATTACCTATGATCCGAAGGTATTCTCACCGGTTCTCTCTGAGATTGTTTTGGCAGGTTCTTATACAACCGGTTATACGATCAAGGACAGACAATTGGTAAAAGATGGCGAGATACTCGTGACAGTTGAAGCATCGACCGGATTTATAGACAAAGCCGGTGATATTCTGACTATTCCGATGAATGTGTATCTGCCGAATTATGGCAAGACAGACTTTGAGATTGAAGCCAAAGGCGCCTCGATTGGTTGTTTGACAGTAAATCCGGGTAAAGGTCCGATGAAGATTGACCCGACCTGTGCCTTTAATTATCGTGGCGTAGATCCATCGAATCAGGCATTCAGCTTGAAGCCATTGAGCCCGAACCCGATTATGGGAGATAAGGCGACAGTGGAGTTTTCGGTAGGATTTACAGTGAATACGGAGATAGCCTTGTACTCCATGAAGGGAGAGCGCGTAGCCACATTGGCCAATGGCTCATATCAGAAGGGAGTCTATGCATCGGAAGTCCCATTTGGCAATTTGCCATCGGGTAGTTATGTGATCAAGATGGTTGCCGGTCCATATGCGACAGAGCAGCAGATCACGATCAGCAAGTAAGCGATAGGCCCTTTGGGGCATAGAAGCGTCATTCAAGCGGGCGATTGGCTATCATGGCTGATCGCTCGCTTTTTTTAGGATTTTATGCAACAATATCAACCATTATTCGTTTTTACCCTACCTTTTTCTATGTACCATGGATAGAGAACAATTATGAGAAAAAAACCAATCGTTTCGGCTGTACTTCTTATCGGCATTGGAATCATTTTCGGGGTGGCATTGGTATCAACTTTCAATACCGGAGGAATTGCTTCGGCTTTTGCAGCAGATAAAGAAATAGGGGCAAAACAAGCTCCGGTAACATTAAGCCCTCAAGTTCAAGCATTGAACGATGCAATGACTTCCGCGAGCAAATCCGTCAATGCGACTGTTGTAAATATCAAAGTGGTTACGGAATCAAAAGTTGACAATAAACAACTTCGAGACTTTTTTAAGTTTTTTGGCAGCCCTGAAGATATGCCCGGTGGTGGAGAAGATGGCGATATGCAGAAATCGGAAGGTGCAGGATCAGGAGTCATCATTTCTTCAGATGGATATATCATCACAAATAATCATGTGGTTGAACAAGCCAAGGATGATGGCATCACTGTTATTCTCTCAGATAGAAAAGAGTATAAAGCAAAACTCATCGGACGTGATCCTCTTACGGATTTGGCAGTCATAAAAGTAGAAGCAAGTAATTTACCTGTTGCACATATTGGTAATAGCGATGAAGTCGTAATCGGAGAAATGGTCATCGCTGTCGGTAATCCACTTGGTCTAAATTCCACGGTCACTTCAGGAATAGTCAGTGCAATCGGAAGAGGCGCATTGGGTTTGAATCGCGATCGATATGCCGTTGAAAATTTCATTCAAACTGATGCGGCAATCAATCCAGGAAATAGTGGTGGTGGCCTCTTCAATTTGCGTGGCAGTTTGATAGGAATCAATTCTGCGATTGCAACTCGCACCGGTGGATATATGGGGTATGGATTTGCGATTCCAGCAAATCTTATGAAAGCAGTTGCCCTAGATATCATAGAGGATGGAAAAGTAGACAGAGGGTATATTGGAATATCGCTTCGACCAGTTGATGAAGTTTCGGCAAAGTCGCTCAAACTTGATAAGGTTGCAGGTGCATTGGTTGACGACATCATCAAAGATAGTCCAGCAGAAAAAGCAGGTATAGAAGCAGGGGATGTGATTCTTGAATTGGATGGAAAACCGGTCAATTCTTCAAATGATTTACAAAGTTTAGTTGCTCAAAGGAGAGCTGGTGATAAAGTAAATCTAAAAATTTGGAGAGATGGTAAGTCATTATCAAAATCAGTGGTATTGAAAAAAAGAGATGATGCCACAGTTGCTTCAAATGAAGATGGTGTAACAGGTTCCGCTTCCAAGGAAGATGAGTCCACAAATGGAACTGTTTCATTCAAAGACCTTGGTTTTACAGTAGCGCCTTTGACAGAAAAAGTGAAAACTGAACTGAATATTGAAGACGGTGTTTTGATTACAAAGGTTGAGCCCTATTCGCATGCAAGCGAAAGAGGTCTTTTTCCCGGTTTCGTGATTGTTAAAGCTGAAAAGCAGTCAATCTCAAAGACTGGGCAAATCAACAAGATCATCAAAGATCGCCAAGGCGAAGTATTGAAATTGCAAGTGAAAAGCAAAGATGGTTCAAGACTTATTTTCCTTGAAATCCCCAAAAAGAGCTAAGTTTGGTCAATTCAATGCCATGCCGTATATTTGCGGTCCTATTCATCGTTATTATTGTGAGTTGACATGAGCACATATATCGTCAATCCCGTCGAAGTTCGCATGAAAGAATCTGCCAAGGGCAGTATTTATCAGTCAATCGTGGCAATGGGAATTCGTGCCCGTCAGATCAATGATCAAATCAAAATACAATTGACTGCTCGCATGGAGAATGTAGAGACTGACGCCGATGAATCAGAAGGACCAAATTATGACAAATTGGCAATCAGTAGAGAATTTGACGTACTTCCGAAGCCGATTTTCATCGCAATGAAGGAAGTCATGGACGATCAGTTGAATGTCCGCATGAATGATGAAAAATAACAGAAGTCAAGTAGCTATATTGAGCCATCGCCTACACATGTAGATCGATGGCTTTTTTATTCAGGATCAACATGAATCTGCAAGGAAAGAAAATCATACTTGGAGTGAGTGGTAGCATTGCTGCCTATAAAGCTCCTATGATTCTCCGAGAATTGATAAAGCTCGGGGCAGAGGTACGTGTTGTAATGACCCCATCTTCTGAGCAATTTGTTTCTCGAACTGTGCTCATGAATCTTTCAAAACATCCTGTTGCTGTTGATATGTTTGAAGATGAAGTGCAAGAAGGTGGTTCATGGCATATTCATTTGGCACATTGGTGTGATGTGATGCTTATCGCTCCATGCTCTGCAACAAGTTTGGCCAGACTTGCAACTGGGTTTTATGATACAGCTTTGTCAATCATAGCATGTGCCTTACCAAAAGAAATACCATTATTGATAGCACCCGCCATGGATTCCGACATGTGGGAGCATCCTGCTGTTCTGAGAAATATTGAAATCTTGAAACAAGATGGTGCCATCATCATAGATCCTGCTTATGGAGAATTAGCCAGTGGGATTATCGGCCAAGGACGTCTACCAGATTTACAAGAATTGATACAGCAATGTTGCCTTGCTTTGGGTATGCCTATTTCTGATTTGAGAATTGATACTGGGCAACACATTGAATCACATGAAGAACCCTTGCTATCAAAACCATTGTATGGCAAACATGTATTGATTACTGCAGGCCCAACTTATGAGCGAATTGATGATGTACGCTTCATCGGTAATTTCTCTTCAGGCAAAATGGGATTTGCTTTGGCTCAACAAGCATCGCAATTGGGGGCATTGGTCACATTGATCACCGGTCCTGTTTCTTTGAAAACCCCAATTGGAACCATTAGAAGGTTGGACATAGAATCGGCAGGAGATATGTATGATGCGGTGATGAAAGAAATGGCGGTGCAAGACATCATCATCATGAGTGCCGCAGTTGCCGATTTCACTCCTAGAATTCGTCACGAAGGAAAAATCAAAAAAAGTGAAGCTGAATCCATGCTCGTGGATCTTGTCAAAACTACCGACATATTAGCTGAACTTGGGAAAATCAAACAACTAGATCAATTGCTCATCGGATTTGCACTCGAATCATCGCATCACATTGAATATGGCAAGAAGAAATTGGCAGAGAAAGGATGTGATATGATCATCGTAAATAAGGCAAATGTGCCGCATAGTGGATTTGGAGGAGATATGAATACCATCTCCATCATAGATCAATCCATGCAAGTGAAGGAATACCCCACGATGTCCAAACAAGCATGTGCGGAAATGATCTTTGAGCACATCATTCAATTGTCGGCGCTATCATGAGCTCACCTTTTGCATCAATGTTGAGAAGCAAGCTTGAAGAGACTGATGCTTCTCTAGCTTCAAAAGGGTATGCGTTCAGTATACTTGAAGATGCTTGGCAGGAATATGCTGTCACGGCACAATGCTTTAAAGATGGTGCATCCATTGGGAAATTGAGATTGTATTATGCACCTACAAAAAAGACATTTCGATTTGATTGTCGTTCCATACAAGATGAACAATTATGTGCACTACTAGATGTGAAGCATTTATCGAATTCATCGAAACGAAATCATACCGGGCTTCACGCATATGTGGATGGCTCATACATTTCGGGAAGGGTAGGTTTCGGACTTGTAATCTTGCAAGATAATACTAAGATTTTTGAAGATGTTGGCTCGGTGAATAATCCCGAATATCTTGAAGCAAGACAAGTTTCAGGTGAATTGATGGCCGTTGGAAAGGTTATTCAATGGTGCAAGCAACATGGTCATACCTCTATCACCATTCATTATGACTATGCAGGAATCAAAGAATGGGCAGTAGGCAATTGGAAAGCAAAGCAACCACTGACACAGCGTTATGCACAGTTCGTGGCATTATCCGGAATTGTCGTTACCTGGAACAAAATCCAAGCTCACTCCGGGGATCATTGGAATGAATATGTCGATAAGTTGGCAAAGAGAGGAACCGAAGGATAATCCTCGATAAAAAAGCTCCGTCAAATTCGTATTTTTACCCATTCGCTCATCAATCACATCCTGAATCATGGCTTCACCATTGGACGCATTATTATCGCTTAGTAAAAGACGCGGTTTCGTATTTCAATCCTCCGAAATATATGGAGGACTCAATGGCTGTTGGGATTATGGTCCGCTTGGTGTTGAGCTGCTCAGAAATGTAAAAGAGGCATGGTGGAAGGCCATGACTTTGCGCGATGACATAGAAGGGTTGGATGCAGCAATTCTCATGCATCCTCGGACATGGGAGGCAAGTGGCCATGTTGGGCAATTCACTGATCCCATGATTGACAATAAAGTAAGCAAAGCCAGACATCGTGCCGATACGCTCATTGAAGAGTATATCGAAAAACTTAGGAAGAAAGGAAAGACAGATCAAGCAAATGCCGTTGAAGCCAGACTCAATCAAGCAACTGAGCCGGCACATTTTCATGCCATCATCATGGATGAGCAGATTCCGGATCCCGTGAGTGGTACCACTGATTGGACAGAAGTTCGCTATTTCAACTTGATGTTCAAGACATTTGTCGGACCGGTAGAAGATGTTTCGAACACAGTATATCTTAGGCCTGAAACAGCCCAAGGCATATTTGTGAATTTCAAAAATGTATTGGATTCAACAAGGCAAAAGCCGCCATTCGGAATTGCGCAAATCGGTAAGGCATTTAGAAATGAAATCAATACCAAAAATTTTCTGTTTCGTACCCGTGAATTCGAGCAAATGGAAATGCAGTTTTTCATTAAGCCCGGAACGGAAAAAGAATGGTTTGAATATTGGTTCGAACAACGCTATCAATGGTTTATTGAACATGGGATGAGTCCATCTTCATTGCGCGCAAAACCACATGAAAAATTGGCACATTATGCCAATGCCGCAACTGATATTGAATTTCAATTTCCATTTGGCTGGGGTGAGATTGAGGGTATTCATTCCAGAACTGATTTCGATTTGAAAAATCATCAGGAATTTTCAGGCAAGAAACAAGAATATGTCGATACTGTCACAAAAGATCGTTATGTACCATATGTGATTGAAACATCGGTGGGTGCCTCGCGATCATTCATGGCTTTTTTGTGCAATGCATTCAAAGAAGAAAAGATTGCAGGAGAAGATGGAAAAGAAGAAACCAGAACTGTATTGGAATTTCATCCGAAACTTGCCCCTGTAAAGGCGGCAATATTCCCATTGACCAGCAAAGATGGATTGCCGGAATTGGCCGAGCCATTGTATAAACAATTGCAGAAAGAATATAAAGTTCAATGGGATGTTTCCGGATCCATTGGCAAGCGATATCGCAGACAGGATGAAATTGGAACACCATATTGCATAACGGTTGATAATGACTCACTCACGGATCAAGCGGTGACTATTCGCAATCGAGATACCATGCAACAAGAGCGCATTTCAATTGATGCCGTGCGGCGTTTTCTTCAAGATGCTCTAGGATGATTATAAAACCCGAACACCTTGTTCGGGTTTGTCATTCAATAGCGTGTATTTACTATCTTTGCTTTGTACATAAAGAGAATCATATGCAGAATCTGGTAGCCATTGTAGGAAGACCAAATGTTGGGAAATCAACATTGTTTAATCGCATTCTTGAGGAACGCGATGCAATTGTTGATGCCACCGCAGGCGTCACCCGCGATAGACATTATGGTCGAGGAGAATGGAATGGCATCGGCTTCATCTTGATTGACACCGGCGGGATCGTGCCCCAAAGCGATGAACTATTTGATAGAGCCATTCGTGAGCAAGCACATTTGGCAATCGAAGAAGCGCAATCCATCATTTTCGTATGTGATGGAAGGGATGGGCTTACTCCGGTTGATAAAGAAATTGCATTGACATTAAGACAAAGCGGAAAGCATGTCACTTTGGCAATCAACAAATGCGATAATTCTCTGCAAGATGCTCAATTATTCGAATTCTTTCAACTTGGCCTTGGTGAGCCATTCGGCATTTCCGCACTGAATGGAAGAAGCACTGGAGATCTACTCGATCATGTTGTTGAACCCTTGAATGCATCCGAGGGCCTGGAAGAGGACTCTCGATTGAAAATTGCATTGATAGGCAGACCCAATGTTGGTAAATCCAGTATCACAAATGCATTGCTCGGTGTTGATCGTGCAATCGTATCGGATATTCCCGGTACAACACGTGATGCAATCGACAGTATATTGAAATATTATGGCGAAGAAATTGTTTTGATTGATACGGCAGGCTTGAGAAAAAGAAGTCATATCAAAGAAAATGTAGAAATGTATTCCATTATGCGTACCGCTCGCGCGATTGAGCGCTGCGATGTGGCCATTGTCGTGCTTGATGCAGAACGCGGACTTGAAGCACAAGACAAGCGTATCATCAATGATGCAGTGGATGCTAGAAGAGGCGTAATCATTGCAGTCAATAAATGGGATGCCGTAGAGAAAGAAACAAATACAGCGGTTGAATTCGAAAAGAAAGTTCATGAAGAATTAAAGACTTTCGATTATGTGCCTGTGGTTTTTGTTTCGGCATTGACCAAGCAAAGACTGACCAAATTGATAGACATGGCAAAAGAGATCCAAGCCAAAAGGTCTTCGCGCATTTCCACTTCAAAGTTGAATGACATTCTTCATGAGGAAATTGCAAAAACACCGCCACCTGCATATCGCGGGCATGATTTGCGTATCAATTATATCACACAAACCAAGGTCGCGCCACCGACTTTTGCATTCTTTTGTAATCATCCACAAGAATTGCCGGATTCATATAAAAGATTTCTTGAAAGAACATTACGTAAGCACATCGATTTGGAAGGTGTGCCGGTTTCATTTCTGTTTAGAAAGAAAAATAAATCTGAAGATGATTGATTCCAATTTAAAGAGGTATATCATGCGCTTTGTAATTCTCTTTTTCTGTATGCTTTTGTATGTCAATAGCCTTACTGCTCAAGATGGGAAAGGTTTCTCGGTTGTCATTGAAGCTTCATATAAAAAATCTCCAAAACCTGCGATTGTGCTCACATGGGAAAAGGATGACAGAGCTCAATCCTATAATATTTTTAGAAAAGATCCTCAGATCAACACTTGGCAAGATCAATCTGAATGGGGCTCAGCAATTGCATCATTGGGGAAAGATGCACTTTCATTTACAGATGAAGACATTGAAATTGGTAAGGCATATGAATATCAAGTATTGAAGAACTGTACGCCGGCAACACCGAAATTTATCAGTTTAGCCGGGGGCAATGATTCTGTCACATCATATTTGGGATCAGGTTATGTTCTTGCAGGAATTGATGTACCACCATTGACATATCGTGGCACTGTGATTGTATTGATTGATACAACAATGGTTGAACCATTGGCTGCAGAAATTCAACGCTTGGAACAAGATCTGACAGGAGAGTTATGGAAAGTCATAAAGAGAACTACGCCAAGAGCTACAACATTTAATCCAGAAGCAATAGAAGAGACGAAAAACATCATTAGAACTATTGTAGAAAATAATGTCAATGAACAGTATTCCATTTTGCTTATTGGAAGAATACCTGTTCCTTATTCAGGTTTGATGGCACCGGACGGACATGCACCTGATCATGTTGGTGCTTGGCCTGCGGATGGATATTATGCTGACTTTGACGGGAATTGGGATGATGTTTCAATCAATAATGCCGGTGCTTCAAGAGAAGAGAATAAAAATGTTCCCGGTGATGGCAAATTTGATAAATCACAATTTGACATTGATATACGTATTCCTGTTGGTAGAGTGGATTGCTATAATCTCACGTCATTTGCTGAAAATGAAACAATGCTTCTCAAGCGATATCTTGATAAAAATCATGCATTTCGTTCTGGTGCAATCAAACCGGTCTATGAAGCATCAGTTGATGATAATTTTGGTGCATATGGCGAAGGATTTTCCGGGAGTGCATATAGAGGTTTTGGTTCACTCATAGGAAAGTCCAATATTAATGCAACCAGAGAATTTTTGGACTCAACGACAACCATCATGTTCTCTTATGCTTGCGGTGCCGGTTCATATACTTCATGTAGCGGAGTCGGCGGAATAGCTGAGTTTTCAAAAAGGCCAATTACATCGGTTTTCACTTCTATTTTTGGAAGTTATTTTGGGGACTGGGATAGTAAAGACAATGTAATGCGTAGTGTTCTTGCATCACGTGGCACAGTATTGACAACTGGCTGGGCCGCCAGACCAAGTTGGTTTTTCCATCCGATGGGTTTAGGCAGACCAATCGGAGATGTTCTGCTTGGTGCACAAAACAATACTCAACAATATATACCACCTGTTTACTATACAAAAAAATATCCCAATGGTGTGCTCTATCATGTAGGAGGTAGAGGTACTCATATTGCATTGATGGGAGATCCAACATTAAGAATGACATCACATCTTCCAATTACTGCACCAAGCAATGTTGTGTCAGTATCAGGTACAAAAGATGTTCAAGTTACCTGGGATCCTGTTCCTGGAGTATCTGGATATATGGTATATCGAAGCAGTGATGGTGGGGGAGATATATTTGAATTATTGACAACAATTCCCGTGACACAAACAACATATGTAGACATGACAACAAGAGTTGGATCAAATATCGCATATCAAGTTCGTTCAGTTGTGCTTCGTGAAACAAAGAGTGGTTCTTTTTATGAAGCAAGCACCGGTGGATTATCGAATCGCTTGACAGTAGCGATTGATGAAAGTGAAGCCAATGAAATGCGAATCATGTGTGCGCCAAATCCAATGTCCAATTCAGGGTATATTCAATTTTTTGCACCACATGCAGTTATGGCTGATATAACTATCAACTCCTTGGATGGAAGAGTGCTTACAACATTATTTAAAGGATCAATTGAAGGCGGAGGGCATTCTTTACCTATCCCTGCTCATGAATTGGCAAATGGAATATATGTCGTGAGAGTACAGTTAAATGAGAAATCCATCACAAGTACATTAATCATCAACAGATAATATATGTCTATTGAGATGCAAAGCCTGATGTTTGTTCATCGGGCTTTTTTTATACAATCAATGCATAGGCAAGCATAGCCAATAATGTATACTTGATTGTTGCATGAGCATAAAACAATGTAGATCTCAAATATTGATCCAAGAGTAGCAAACCAGGTGTAATTATAACGATTAATAATGCTGTGAGAGCACCAACTTCAAGAGAAGCTTCATGGTTGAAGATTCTTCCAATGCTTGGAAACCAGGGAGTCCCATATAGAAGCAATAAATGCAAAATGTAAATATGAAGAGACTTGCTACTGAAAAATACCAAGCGATCTTCAAAAGGTCGAAGAAACTTCCCTAAATAAAAACATAAACCAATAAACATGATGATGATACCCGTTCGTAGGATCATTGAGCCGGGATTCAAATATTCCATGATTAATGCAATGGTATATGTTGATTGATAGATTCCCACTCCTACAATGAAGAGTATAAATCCAAGAAGAATAATATACTTCCTCATGAATATTGATCTTTGCTCTTCAGTAAGCAAGTACAAAAATGAACCGAATGCAACACCAAGAAACATGAATCCACTTGTTGGAAAGAGGGGGAAAAGGGATCCGCGTTCGGCGCTGAGAAAGCTTGCAATAAATTCCGGAAGAAAATCAAACCAATGAATTGAATGGACAATTGGTGCGAGAGCAAAAATCGATAAAGCAATGATACCAGAACGTATGCCCAGAGAACGAACAGAATAGGTATGAGTTGAAAGCCATACTATTGCCATCAAAGTACAGGCGGTCAATTGTAAAATATTCACCTGAAAGAACATTGCCAATGCATCTGGTTGCACAAATGGCAAGTCGATCAATCTATTAGCAGGGAAAACTAGCATGTAGCCGCAGAGCAAAATGATCCATGCCCAATTCATTCGCCTTTTTCGAGTTTCTTCTGACATTGCCCCGAATTCATTTCTCTTCATAGCAAATACATGCACTGTGCCTGATACAATTAAAAAAATTGGTGCTGTAAGTCCGCGCATGAATTGCCAAACATTCCAGGGAAATTCCTCGAGATGCATCAATTGTGGTTGAACCAAAGCATCGATTGTATGGCCTTGCATCATCATGAGCATTGCCATCAAGCGCGCCAAATCAAGTGCGAATAATCGATGTTTTTTATTGAGGTTGGTAGTCGACATGAAATGCTACAATGAGGTTCGATGAATGTACGGTTTATTTATAAAAAAGCCCCGAAGATTCGGGGCTGTACTTTAGGCATGTTGCCCGTGACATTGTTTGTATTTCTTACCGCTTCCACAAGGACAAGGATCGTTACGGCCTACTTTCGGATCGCTATTTCTAACTGTATGTCCGGGAGTGGATGATTCACGATCTTGAGATTCATGACCATATTCTTCGATTTCAGGTTTGATTGCCCTCATTCCTGCAGTGGTGGAAGTTCTTTTGTTTGATTGACCCATGAAGCTCAAGGATGGTGAATTCATGACATTCACATTCTTATGATTCAATGCGCCTTCTTGTGGACGAATTGGCTGAGCATTGGGGGCATGCACCTGTTGAGGGTAAAATCTGAAAACAGCTGTTATTGTTTCTTTTTGAATTTCAACAAAAAGATTCTGGAAAGCATTCAATGCTTCACCTTTATATTCCAATAGAGGATCTTTTTGTCCATAAGCACGGAGGTGAATCCCTTCCTTCAATTCATCCATTACACCAAGATGTTCGCGCCATTTATCATCGATTGCTCTGAGGAAAGCAAATCGTTCAAGTCCTGCCATGAATTCAGTACCGAATTGTTGTTCTTTTCTATCAAGAAATTCTTTGGCAACAGTAACGATACGGTCAATGCAATCATCGGCCTTCATGGTTCGGAATTCTTGCTCGGTGATTTCAACTTCACAAAGCATGTGTGTTCGAACTTGGTCTTTCAATCCTTCGATATGTTGCTCTTCATGGTATTGATCATACCAATATCCGGCTAATTGTTCCATGAACTCGGTAACTTCACCTTTCATTCTTTCGCCTTGAATCACAACGCGACGCATTGAATAAATGGCTTCTCTTTGTTGATTCATCACATTGTCATATTCAATCAAGCGCTTACGAATCGCAAAATTATTTTCTTCAACTTTTTTCTGTGCTTTCTCAACGGATTTTGTGACCATCCCTGCTTGAATCGGTTCACCTTCTGGAACTTTAAATGTCTGCATGACTGAAGCAATGCGTTCACCACCAAAGAGGCGCATGAGATTGTCTTCAAGTGAAAGGAAAAATTGCGATGAACCCGGATCACCTTGACGTCCGGCACGACCTCTTAACTGTCTGTCGATTCGGCGTGCATCATGACGTTCAGTACCGATGATGGCCAAGCCACCATTTGCTTTGACATCCGCATCTAGTTTGATGTCCGTACCACGTCCTGCCATATTGGTGGCAATAGTTACTTTACCTTTTTTACCGGCTTCAGCTACAATTTCTGCTTCGTGTTGATGTTGCTTTGCATTTAATACGCGATGATCTACATTGAGCCTCTTCAGCATTTTCGAGAGCAATTCTGAAACTTCAACGCTCGTTGTACCAACAAGAACCGCTCTGCCATCTTTCACAAGTTTTTGTATTTCATCAATGACAGCATTGAACTTTTCTTTCTTGGTTCTGAAAATCAAATCATCAAGATCTTTTCTAACGACTTCTCTATTTGTAGGAATTACGACAACGTCGAGATTGTAAATCTTGTCAAATTCACCGGCTTCAGTCTCAGCAGTACCTGTCATCCCAGCAAGTTTTCTGTATAAACGGAAATAATTTTGAAGAGTGATTGTCGCATAAGTTTGCGTATCGGCTTCAACGGTAACTCCTTCTTTTGCTTCAATAGCTTGATGAAGTCCATCAGAATAGCGACGTCCATCAAGAATACGTCCCGTGAACTCATCAACGATTTTAATTTTGCCGCCATCTACAACGTATTCCACATCGCGATCATATAGAGAATATGCTCTCAATAATTGATGGACAGTGTGAATGATATCGCTTCTCATCGAATAGCGTCTGATCAATTCATCTTTTTGCGCTTGCTTCTCATCGGCAGTCAAACCTGTGGTTCCTTCCACCATGCTTAGCTCGCCGGTGATATCTGGAATCACGAACATTTCAGGATCTTCTCCAACTTTTGTGAGAAGTTCTCGGCCTTTTTCAGTTATGTCGATTTGATGATTCTTTTCATCGATTGTATAGAATATCTCTTCATCTATCACGGACATTTTAGTACCTTGTTCACGGAGATATTCAAGTTCCGTATCGCGCATGAGTTTTTGATATTCAGGCTCTTGTAAAAGCTTTGACAACTTTTTCTGTTTTGGCATGCCACGATATGCACGCAGAAGATTTATGCCGGCTTGGGTTTTGTTTTCTTTGTCTTGTGATTGAAGAAGTTTTTCAGCATCATTCACAATTGTGTTGACCAATCTGTTTTGGGCATCCACGAGTCTGCGCACGCGTGGATTGAGTTGGTCATATTGTTGATCATTTGAGTGGCTTACAGGTCCGGAAATAATGAGTGGAGTTCTTGCTTCATCGATGAGCACGGAGTCTACCTCATCCACGATTGCGAAGAAGTGTGGCCTTTGCACCATATCTTCGGCTTCGCTCACCATATTGTCTCGAAGATAATCAAAGCCAAACTCATTGTTAGTTCCATACGTGATATCGGCTGAATATTCCGCATGACGTTGATGTGGTTGCATATTCGATTGAATACAGCCGATGTTGATATCAAGGAAATCAAATACCGGTTTCATCCATTCGCTGTCTCGTTTTGCGAGATAATCATTCACGGTGACGAGATGCACGCCTTTTCCGGACAGTGCATTAAGATACATCGGGGAAACGGCCACCAACGTTTTTCCTTCACCGGTTGCCATTTCGGAAATTTTCCCTTGATGAATCACGATTCCGCCGATAAGCTGAACATCATATGGGATCATTGCCCAAACATGATGCTGACCGACTACATCATAAGAGTGTTTTCTATCAGTGAGTCTTCTACATGTTTCTTTTACAACGGCGAAGGCCTCAGGAAGAATTTCATCCAATGTATCTTGGATGATTGTGAATTCCTCGGAGCCGATTTCTTTTATTCTATCATGAATTGCCAAGCTTTCTTCGTGATCCAAATCTTGACTTGTTAATTGTTCGCGTAATCCGCTCAACTCTTCTTGCAAAGGTGCAGTACGAGATTGAATGAGAGCTTTGAATTCATGTGTCTTTGAACGGAGCTGTTCATCGGTAAGACTTGAAAGGCGAGCATATTCTTCATTGATTTGCAATACCAGCGGTTTGAGGGATTGAACATCCTTTTCGTGCTTGGTTCCACCGAATATTTTCTTAAGAACTGAAATCATGGGCTGAGAGTCCCGATACTATGAATGATCCTGAATGTAACGTTACATTCGTCGAAGGCCAAAATTAGCCTATTTTCTTGATTTTTAGGGCATCCTAGACGTATCAAAGTGGAGAGTATTTCCACATTTACACAATTCATGACTCTGCATCAACTATGAACTTCGGTATATTTGTCATAACTAATCAGAAGGTCATCAATGAAGATAGCCATAACAGGTGGGGCGGGTTTCATTGCCTCCCATATTGCGGATGCTTATTTGTCTCTTGGACATGAGGTTTTCATAATAGACAATCTATCCACCGGGAAACTTGGAAATATACCTTCTCAAGCCAGATTTGTCGAGATGGATGTGAATGACCCAGCATTGTCTGTGTTATTCATGGATGAAAAATTTGACATAGTAAATCATCATGCTGCTCAGATGGATGTTCGTGTGTCTGTTCAAGACCCATCTTATGATGCACGAATCAATATTCTCGGCGGGCTTAATGTGTATGAGTCCGCGTATAAAAGTGGTGTGAAAAAGATCATTTTTGCCTCAAGCGGTGGAACCGTGTATGGTGATCAAGAATATTTCCCTGCAGATGAACTCCATCCAACCAAACCAATATCCCCTTATGGAATTGCCAAACTTTCCAATGAGCAATACCTTTACTATTATGCACATATACATGGCTTGCCATTTGTTGCATTTCGTTATGCGAATGTCTATGGACCCAGACAAAATCCTCATGGCGAAGCAGGAGTGATCGCCATTTTTACGCAAAAATTACTGCGTGGTGAGCAACCAATCATCAATGGTGATGGATTGCAGACAAGAGATTATGTCTATGTTGGAGATGTTGTGCAAGCAAATGTACTTGCGCTTCAACCTCAAATGATTGGTGCTTATAATATCGGCACTGCAATTGAAACCGATGTGAATACATTGTTCAGACACTTGCGTGATCTTACCGGTTCGCAATGCGAAGAACAACATGCACCTGCAAAACAAGGTGAACAGCTGAGAAGCGTATTGTCACATGAGCGCATTCGCGCAGCTTTTGGTTGGACACCTCGCATGGATTTGATTGAAGGGCTCTCTTATACAGTGGATTCTTTCAAGTCTTGATCATGCGATTGAAGCCCAATACTGTCTTAGCAATTACTGGTCCGACCGCTTCGGGTAAAACAGCTCTTTCACTGGCAATCGCTTCAATACCTGGAATGAGAGCAGAAATCATCAGTGCAGATTCGCGCCAAATTTATAAGGGTCTGGATATTGGAACTGCAAAGCCAACACCTATGGAATTGGCAAAAATTCCGCATCATTTTATAGACATTTGCGAGCCGGATGAATCCTATAATGCAGGGAAATTTGCTAAGGATGCTCAAGACATCATTGCTTCTTTACTCCAAAGAAATATTCTGCCAATTATAGTGGGTGGTTCCGGACTGTATGTACAGGCCTTATGCGAAGGTTTCTTTGATATGCCCACTGAAATGGAGCAGGCATTCATGGATGCCAGAGTAGATGTGCAAGAAGCATATCAACATATAGGAAAAGATGCCTTGTTTGAAGAATTGAGAAGAGTGGATCCTCAATCATGTAACGATTATCCCGATAAAAATCCTCGGCGAGTGATGCGGGCTTTGGAATTTCATAAAGCAACAGGGAAGCGCTTTTCTGAAGAAAAATCAGCAATGATGAAGCATCCCACGTTTAATACCATCTATGTTATGATCGATCATGAACGATCGAAACTCTATGCTCGGATCAATCAACGTTGTGAAGAAATGTGGGATGGGATGGTCAATGAAACAAGAACCCTGATTCAAAAAGGCCTTTCACAATCGGCCCAATCTTTCGACACGGTAGGGTATGCACAAGCAATATCATTTCTTAATGGGGAAATAGATAGAGAAATTGCCATAGAAGAGATGAAGCAGGCAACAAGACATTATGCAAAAAGGCAAATTACATGGTCTAAAAGGGTTGACGGGATGATACTCTTACAGGGTGACATTACAGAAATGGCGCATAAATCTCTCCAACTGCTCAATGCAGATGCCTGAATTACTTGGTATTTAGCACAAAATACCCTAATTTGCCAAGCTCAAAACACGTGCATCGTTCACTTCTTATGTACTTATGACATCCCCGCTATGTGGATGGCTTCAAATTGATCACATGCAAATATCGTGAACGGCCGATCAATTTTTTGTTCCGCATCATAGTATGAAAGGAATTTATGTCTGATTTGACCTCAAACAACGAAGGAAAGCGACCCTCACTCGCAGATTTGCTCAATGGCGATTTCAATGTGCCCATGATGGATGATAGCACATTTGACACCTTATTCCAGAAGAGTTTTTCTGCAGTGCAAGAAGACCAAATGGTGAAGGGTAATGTTATTCAAGTGACTAAGGACAACATTTATGTTGACATAGGATTTAAGTCACTTGGTGTTATCCCAAGAGCTGAATTTGGTACAGCCGACATCTTCAAAGCCGGTGATGAAATTGATGTGTTCATCGAAAAGATAGAGGACGTCAATGGCCGTATGCTCTTATCTCGCCGCCGTGCTGACTTCATGAAAACATGGGAAGAAATTCTCAAGCTAAATGAAACCCAACAAATTGTTCAGGTACGCATACTTCGTCGCATCAAAGGTGGAATGGTTGTCGATTTACTTGGCATTGAAGCATTTTTGCCTGGTTCTCAAATCGATGTTCGTCCCGTGCGTGATTTCGATGCATGGGTTGGAAAGATGATCGATGTTCGTGTTGTGAAGGTAAATCATCCAAGTGAAAATGTTGTTGTATCACATAAAGTGTTGCTTGAAGAACAATTGGCAGATCAGCGTACAAAGATTCTTGGAACGCTTGAGAAAGGCTTGGTTCTTGAAGGTGCTGTTAAAGCAATATCCGATTTCGGTGTATTCGTCGATCTCGGTGGAGTTGATGGTCTTGTGCACATCACGGATCTTTCATGGGGCCGCGTGACGCATCCTTCAGAGATAGTCACACTTGACCAAGTGGTTAAAGTAGTTGTACTTGATTTTGATGGTGAAAAGCGTCGTATTTCTCTCGGTATGAAGCAATTGACTTCACATCCATGGGATACAATTGGCGAGAAATATGAGCCCGGCACCAAGGTTCAAGGTAAAGTTGTTTCCTTGACCGACTATGGTGCATTTATTGAAATCGAAAAAGGAATTGAAGGTTTGATTCATATCAGCGAGATGAGTTGGACGCAACATGTGAAGCATCCATCACAGATGGTTTCCATGGGGCAGGTCATCGATGCGATTGTATTGAACATCGATAAAAACGATAAGAAACTTGCTCTTGGCATGAAGCAACTCGAGCCAGATCCTTGGGCAGATTTACTTGCGAAATATCCTGTTGATTCAGTTCATAAAGGTATTGTTCGCAATTTGACAAACTTTGGTCTCTTCGTTGAGCTAGAGCCT
>SXZI01000011.1 GCA_005788035.1 Bacteroidota bacterium | reverse complement strand
TTCATCAAATTATCCTGAATCGGCCAGAATTTTGGATGTATTGCTTTCTTCACCCTATGCAATGAAGCAAGGTTCGGATCGCATGCAATATCATCCAATTGATTGGCAATATGATTGCAAGTCCGGTTATCATTGGGATGCCATGAGCCATTATAGTGAAATCGGATATGGGACAAAACGCGGATCAGACATAAAGGTGCCTTGGGAATTGGGAAGATTTACTCATGCACCTGGTTTGGCATGTGCGGCTGTATTATCGGAGCAAGAGGAATCTCCGATGAGAAGCAAAGAATTTTATGCTCATGTCTTTCGCACCCAAGTATTGGATTTCATTGCATTCAATCCACCGAGATTCGGCGTTCAATGGAAAAGCTCGATGGACTGTGGATTGCGCATCATGAATATGCTGATTGCATTCGACTTATTTCGAAGCATCGGAATTGTTTGGGATGAAGAATTCACTTTTATCTTCAGAAGATCTCTCCATGAGCATGCACTGCATATCATGCAGCATCTTGAATGGTCACCCACAAACCGTGGAAATCATTATTTGGCAAATCTGGCCGGCATGCTGATTGCACTTCGTGGACTTCCTCTTAGTGATGAACATTGTGCAATGATTCGATTTGCAATAGCGGAAGCTGCTGCAGAAGTACAGCAGCAATTTCTTCCTGATGGGTTGAATTTCGAGGCATCGCTTCCATATCATGGGTTTTCATCGGAAATGATTTCCATCATTCTGGCTGTATCCACTTCATTCACTGTTGATGAAAGACAGAGAATCTGCACAAGCCCCATACATTATTCATCATTGTCGGCATCAATTCAACCGGCCACTCCATCTGAATTCAAAAAAGTTCTGCATGATATTAAGCACCATGTGCATAAGGCCTATGAAGGAATGATGCAGGTTTTGATTGATGATATTCATCTACCAAATATCGGAGACAATGATAGTGGCTATTGTTTACGCATAACACCACATGGATCATGGGTAGATGCAACAGAAGCTCCAAAAACATATATCAATCTCAATCCACGATATGAATTACCGGATGTGGATTCCATGTATCCACCCCAAAAAGCAGATGAGCCCTATGAATGGATAATCGATTCATTGGATTATCGAACTTCTTTGGGATTGATGTGTGGAGCATTGCAAATGCAATTGCCTGAACTTCTGTTACGAAATGGAGCGATTGAATATCAGATAATGTCTTCAATAATACAATCAGAACATACTCCATTGAATTCATCGCTATTACCGATTCCATTTTCTGAATCATATCCGCGGATATATACATATTCCGGTTTTGGTATTTCGTGTATCAAACAAGAACGATACACAGCAATCATGCGAGCCGGTTCAACAGGACAAAAAGGGAAGGGGGGTCATGCACATAATGATCAATTGTCATTTGTACTCAGCGTGCGAGGAGAAGAATTTCTTGGTGATCCGGGTACCTTCTGGTATACAGCATCCCCATTAATGAGAAATATAGGAAGATCTGTTACGATGCACTCAACATTGATCATACCCGGTAAGGAACAAAACACTTGGATTGAAGGCCATGGAGATGTGCTGTTTTGGATGAAGCCCGATCAGGCAAAGGCAGATGGCATGTTCAATGAAACTGTTTGGAGAGGTATTCATCATGCTTATGGTGAACCTCATATGCGCAGCATGATTTGTTCGCCTCTTGGAATCAAAGGGCATGATACATGCGCGGTGGAGATGCGAAAAATCGTTCAATTCCATTGTGTTCCGGGCATAGAGGCAAGCCAGGAAAGAGCCGGCACGGTTCAATTGACAAGCCCTCTTGGTAATACAATCACGCTCAATTCACTTTCAGGATTTGCCTGGGAAATCCTTCCTGCCGTCTATTCACGGGCCTATGGCAGAGTGGAAGAATCAATAATCATACGCATGGAAGTTGACGCAAAAACGCAAGATATTCACTGGGAGATAAAAATTTGAATGTGAAGAACAGGCAAAACCAATGGCTTCCCATGTGGAATGGGTATATTTGTCCAGCAATTCAACCCATTTTTGCATTTTTATGATTCGATTGTACATACTGCTTCTGTTCATGTGCATGTGTTCGATGCCCAATCGAATATCGGCTCAAGACATTCCTTTCCCTCGTTTCATTGTCAATAGCGATGCTTCTGACATTGATTCACTCATTCCTGACTCTACACATATACAAGCTCATGTGAATGGAGTGATAACGGAATGTGTGATCAAGCAAAGTTTCGTGTATAAAGGGACAACAATGCTCGAGGCTTCATTGCTTATGCCTTCTCATCCTTCCATCATGATACATGGCGGCTTGGTGAAAGTGGGGAATCAATCATATAAAGCTGAAATGCAGGATAAAGAAAAAGTCCGAGAGTTATATGATCAAGCCAAGAAAAAAGTTGACCCATTCTTTTTGAATTGGAATGAGGCGAATGCTTTTCAAATGCATGTCTCCGGAATTCAACCCGGCATGAGGGTATCCTATGAGATACGCTATACGCAGATCATGAAGCCGGTTGAAGGGATATATACACTTACTTTGCCCAAACCACTCAAGCCCTATTATTTAAAAATTCTTGATGTGGTTCCCCTCTATCGTGATACATTCAGTGATACAAGTTTTGCAGAATTGACAGATTATCCCGCAGGAAGATTCACTTCAATCGTAAGAGTCAGCAAGGGTGGAGTGATGCATGCATGCACGGCCAAGGGATTTGATGTGAAAGATACTGAAAGCGAATATACATGCACATTGACTAAAGCATATTCAGGAGAGCAACTATCGGTATCTTATCAGTTTGCGAATACTGAACCACGAGAGAACTTGATGCTGTATGAAGATAATAATGATAAGTTCTTTTTGCTTACTCTTCATCCGCCCACGACGAAAAAAATGCGTGATACAATGCATGCTCATGAGTATATCATACTCTGTGATTCTTCATCGTTGGAAACGGGCGCAGCAGCATCATTCTGGAAGGCATTTTCCAAAGGACTATACGCAAGTGACCGCATCAATATTCAGCATTATGGAAATGAGAATATACAATTGAGTGACACCTCTGTTCATTGCACGGATATTGTATTATCCAGAGCCACTGCTTATGTCAATCGTGTTCAAGAAACTGAAGGTTTTGAACCAATAGCTCTGATAGACAGATTGTCCAATATCCTATCTCAGCCGCATTCAGAAAATATGTCAGCACGAACAATCATTATTCTTTCGAATGGTTTTGTGGATGCAAGCACAGATATTTTTGAACAGGTTTCAAAACAATTACAAGATGCAAACATCTTTGCAATTGCGACAGGCAAAGAATACAATGAACGTTTTTTTGATGCGATATCTCGTTTGACTATGTCTGAGCCCTTGACCATCGGAGGATCTCATTCTGCGATGGATGCTCAGGCAGAACAGATTGTAAAGGTTTTACAACATCCTGCATTGACAAAACTAAAAGTAGGATTTGATGGATTCAATGCAATTGAATTGGAACCGGCAAGCTATCCGGATTTATATTCCGAAAGACCTGTCATGATTTTTGGAAAATTCAAGGGAAAACCCAAAGGTCGCATAGTTATTACCGGTATGATGGGTGATATTCCCTTTGCAAAAACAATTGATGTTTCTTCAGTTAAACAGTCAAGTGCGCATTCTGCTCTGCCATATCTTTGGGCCAAACAGCGTATTGCTTTATTGATTGATTACAATATTTATGAAAGAACCAATCAACGCATTACGGAAATTACAAAACTTGGAAAACGTTATGGTGTTCAAACACCATATACTGCATTTGGTATCGTAGGTAGTGTGATTGGGAAGAAACTGAATCCAGCTATCATGTATCAACCATTGAATTTGTCCATTGGTGGAACAATGGTGACAAGTTCTGCAGGTATGCAACTTGCTAGAACAAATGAAGTTGAGGTAGAAGCTGCATGTAATTATCAAGATGCTGGCGCGCATGATGAAGAGGGCTTGATCAGTGTTGGATCTGTAATGACTGAAAAAGTTACCGATAATGCCATACTTGAAGCATATAAACTTTCGGTTGAACAGCAATTATCAACTATGCTTGGATGTTATGCAGAAGCGCTTCCCAAGTATTTTCATTTGCAGGGTACGGTCCAAATACTTGTAATTTACGGGGAGGAAGGGGCAATCACTGAGATATCACTTGCAGATTCGGAATTGAATATTCCTGAAGTAGATGCATGTTTATTAAAAGCGGCTCAAGGAATCAAGTATCCGAACACCATGGAAGGCATGGTGCAAATCTCATTCCTGCTTGAAGTGTTATAAATCTTTCTCCGCATTGATTTGTTGAAGTGCTCTGGATGGATTTCCGGCTAAAAAAAGATTCAGAGCTTTTACCCCGCGTTCAATCATCTTGTTCCTTAGATCGATTTCATCTTGCCGAAATGTTGCGAGAACATAATCTGCCATTTCACCCGGACCAAATTGTTTATCTATGCCGAATCTGAATCGCCAAAATGCCGGCCCTATATGAGCAATCATCGATGTTGTTCCATTATGACCACCATCGGATCCGCCTTGTTTCAATTGCATTTTCCCGACCGGAAAGTTATACTCATCCACAAGCATGATCACATGCTCTGAAGGAATCTTGTAATAACGAATGAATTCGCCAACGGCTTGTCCGGAATTGTTCATGTAGGTTTCAGGAAGCATGATCGACACTTTCTCTCCCTTGACAACACACTCTGCCTCCAACCAATTGCCTCGACCTTTTTTGAATTGCAATCGTTTTGTTTCTACAAATGCTTCCGCAATCATCCGTCCAATATTGTGCCTTGTGGAATGATAGCGTTCTCCCGGATTTCCCAGACCAACTATGAGCCAATGTGACATTTATTCTTCTGAACTTCCTGGAGCTGTTGATGTGAGGAATATGAACAATGAAGCAATGAGCCAACGTGTATCTTCAAGTACTTTTGCCCAGCCGACTTTTGTTACTTCAGCCGCTGCTGCAGGTGAGCTTTCACCAAAACATCCGCAATCAATATTATATCCGCGCGCAATTGCTGTTAGAATTGCGATGATGAAAACTATCAACATACCAGATATGAGAAATGATGCTGCTTTTTCTTTGTATGAAAAGATCAACATGCCACCCGTAATCAATTCCACCCATGGCAAAATCAAAGCCGGAATATTCAGTGCAGCATAGGGAAGAAGATGAAAATTGTTGATGCTTTTTGCGAATGCGTCCGGATTGGCAATTTTATCAATTGCCGCAGCAATGAAAATTGATCCAATCAATATTTTTGCAAGAGTGCGTAATCTAGGATCGGATAATTGCATGCCAATGAGTAATGCAAGCCCGCAAATCAATTCAATCCATGGAAGTGCAATACCAAATAAAGCAATTGGGAAATTTGCAGTCAAAGCAAATGATGGAGGTTTGGGATTTGCAGTACCGATTTTAACGATTCCTGCAAAGGCAAAAGAAGAGCCTATAACCAATCGTAAAAGAAGTTGACCAAAAGATTGAAACCGTTCCATGGAAAGACCGCTATGATTAAGTGATAATGACAAACTTCGCGAAAAATCAACAATACAACAAGAGTGGTTTGCTAATCCTCGATGTTTCATGTATCTTGCCACTCAATTTTGGAGTAATTACATTATGACTGCTTTTGACAATGAATCACTTTCTTATGCAGACCCTGCGGATATAGCCGCAAACAAATGGAAAGCTATATGCTCATATCTTGGAATATTGATTCTTATCCCACTTTTGCTTGGAGGAGACTCTGCTTTTGCAAAGTTTCATGCAAAACAAGGATTGAATGTATTCTTACTGTACCTGATTTCGGGAGTGGTCAGTTATATTCCATTTCTGCCCTTTGATGGACTAATCAGCGGAATAGCCTATTTCTCGGCCATCATCTTCTCAATAATCGGAATCATTAATGTTCTTCAGGGAAAGATGAGCGTTCTACCTTTCATTGGGCATATTCGCATACTCTAAAAAAAAAGGCGACCAATGGTCGCCTTTATAGTTGTATACGTTTCACATCACTTTGGATCTACAACTGATGGTTTTACATTGCCATAAGCAATGATGTCCAAAGAAGAATAGTCAGGGTGATTTGTTTTCATTTTAACCACGCCATTGAAGTATCCCTTTTCATTCGGTGTGACTTTTGCGATGAGTTCAACCTCTCCACCACCGGGAATGGTGGTTGGTTTTGTAAGATTCAAGCTAATCCCAGCAACAGTCTCGAAGTCGGACAATACTATATCCTGAGTTGAAGTATTGCGAATGATGAGTTTAGCTTCGGACTTTGTACCAGCAGTCATTTCACCAAATGAGAAATATTGTGTTGGAAGAATCTGAATCGGACGAACAACATCAGCTTTCAGGTATAAAACCTTCGTAGCATTTTGAGGATCATTACTGCTAATTGTGATGCTCTTTGTTATCATGCCGGAAGTTGCTCCAAGCTTCAGCGTGACAGCCATCGATGCCACCGCGCCCGGATTGAGTGCATTTGTGTCAAGAGGAGCTGTTGTGCATCCACATCCAGGACGAACATCAGTAATTTTCAGCATTTCATTGCCTTCATTTTTGATCTTGATTGTAGCTTTCAAAGGATCATCTTTAGGTTTTACTTTTCCCCAATCTTGTGTATCTCCACCAATGATGGTGATTTTGGGTTGTGCAATAGCCATTGTCCCTGCGCAAACCAGCAGAGCCATGCATAGAGCGGTAAATCGTTTCATGTGTACACCTGTCTTTAAGCGGTGAAAAACCGGAAAAATTAATTATTCAAAAATACGGAAAATCCAGAATTACAAAGCATTGCCGTAGACAATCACATCCATTTCAGCTAGATCCGGATGGCTCGTTTTGCACGTGATTGAGCCATTCCAATACCCTTTTGCTGTGGGCACCACACGAATTGGAACAGTAATTTGGGCTCCGGGCGGAATGTTTTTGGACTTTGCAAGCACCGTAATTCCTTTGGATGCAATGAATTGAGTAATTTTTATGGCAATGTCGGTCGTATTCTTCAATGTTATGGTTGCATCAGAGCTTGTACCTACTTTGCATTGCGGGATGGCAATATAGGGATGAGGCAATACTTGAATAGGTTTGATGATGTATGCTTTGAGCGTTACAGCTTTAATAGGGACTTTAGGGTCATTACTTGAAATGGTCAAACCTTTTACTAATTCACCTGAACTAGATCCTGGATTAAGCGTGACATTCATGGTTGCAATTTCACCGGGTTTAAGATATTTCTTGTCCAAGGGTGCAGTCGTACAACCACATCCTGGCTTTACTTCACTGATTTTCAATGGTTGATTGCCGGTATTTTTCAATTTGATTGAACCCTTCAGAGGTCCTTTTGAAAAAGGGACTTTGCCCCAGTCATAGGTGCTACCACCAATGACTTCTAGTTTCGGTTGAGCCATTGCCACCGAGAAGCTGAGAAGGGAAAAGATGCAAAGCGTGATGATGAATTTCATGAGAATAGTAAATATTGAATCCGCGGCTATAACGTATCAACAAACAGTTGATTGTATGCCTCATGATCCAAACATGAAGGCAATCCCGCCCAGTATCGTCAAGGACCGCCAAGGATCTGTATTTGTCACACGGGGGTTGATCGTATAGTCTGTTTGGATAAATGGTTTGGCATAGATTCCTCTAGCCAATGAAAGATCATATTCGCATCGAATCAAAGGCCTGATAAGAACGGAAGATCGGATGATGTTATCATTAGGGACAATTGTGGGATATGTCTTTGATTCAATGTCCGAAGACTCTATTGAGTACTCAGTCATGACCTTTGTTTCATTCGATTCCGGCATTATCATTGAAAGGGAAAAACCTGTCGCAATAGAAAAATGAGAAGAAAACAATTTTCTTTTACCAATGAATCCGATGTCGAAATTGGACCCTGAGTTCGACAATATATAAGTCCGATTCATTGTTTTTGGGACATGCCTGTTATTTTCTAGGACAAGAATGGTGCTGGGCTTGCTTTGACTTCTCGATTCCATTGATTCGAATGCATAACCCACCTGTGCTTGTAATGAATAATCCCCAAGGACCCAATATTCAGCATTGAATCCCACTCGAAATGCCGTTCCTGTACCATCATTAAAAGCACAACAAGAAACCACATCGGAAAATGAGTTTTTTCCAATGGTTTCAATTGAAGTCCCTGTACCAATATAACCACCTATGAAAAGGGTAGGAGATTTGAAAGGAGAATTCCATGAGTACACCCAATCAAATCCTTGAGCCTTAACTAATGAAGATTGCATTGTCAAGATCAATAATAAGATTACTACTCTTTGAATTTTCATGTGCGATTTCCCCGTATCAACATCTTTATAGTAGGACAATACATTGAATCAATAGCAAAAATACAGCAAAATCTAATTGTGAATTGTCATTTTGAGTGTATTTTTGTCATAAAGCTAAAATACGTCAATTTTCAATGTTTCCAAAGGTTCATGATATGAGATTCCTCTTTACCATCCTAACTGCATGTTGTCTTTTTGACTTCGCAATTGCTCAAGAACCACCTGCAAAAAAACACTTCAAGATTGGTGTTCATGCATGGTCGCGCATGTCTTCATTTTCAAATGATACCAGAAATGAAGAACATGGAATGACCTTCTCCGGGATACCTGATCTTGGCTTAAGCGTGTATCATCCGATCAGCAAGAAAGGCCATGTTGGTCTAACTGCAGATATCTCGCTTGCCAATTATAAGAATACCTATACTTCAGGTGCAAATGATTATACCAGAACATTCAATTATTTGATGATCACCCCCGGAGTTAATTTTGAAAATGCAACATTGAGCGTGGCTATTGGATTACCGATGGGTTATCATCGACACAATAATACAAAGGATATTGAAGAGGAAGAGACATGGTCATATTTTCAAGGATCAAGCCAGACACCGACTGTCACTGTTGGTGATGGTAAGAATGGCATGAATATGATCATTGAACCAAGACTGGGATATTCATATCCTGTCATGAATTCAGGAGGTTCACAATTGAATGTTAATGGTCATGTTGGATTGATGTTAAGCAATGTATTCAAAGATGAATACTATCCCACTTCTAATCTTCAAAGTTTGAATGGAACAATGCTTTCAATTTCATTGGGCGTTCAGTATATGATCGGACTTTAATCTCTGATCAACTTTAATACATGATTCAATACCATTTCAGGTGTGATGTCTTTCATGCAAGAGAAATGTCCAAGCGGGCATTTCTCTTTGCCTATATGGGTACAAGGTTTACATGGAAGGTCAAGTGAAATGATTTTATGGGGAGTATGATAAGGCATGAATCCAAATTCGGGAACTGTGCTCCCAAAAAGGGTGATGACGGGAATATGTCTTGCAGCTGCAACATGCATCAATCCTGAATCATTTCCAATGATACAATAAGCCGAATCCATGAATGAAGCAATTTCATGAAGACTCATCTTTCCGGCATACTGTTCTACTTGAACATTCGATGCTTGTTGAATTTCAATGCAAAGGGCCACATCATCAGGCCCACCAATCAATGCAATTGGGGCTTGATGACATTTACTGAGTAATTGAATGAGTTCAGTGAAATGTTCAATCGGCCAACGCTTTGTGGCATGCCTTGCGCCGGGAGCAATAAGAATGTGCTTGGGTGCTTTTGTTCTCTGTATAGGGTATGAGATGTTTGCTCTGTCTTCTTTTAACCAAAATTCCAATCCTCTTTCATCCGGTTGAATCTCGGGGAAGTCTTTCAATGCAGTAAAATACCGGATAGGGACAGGTAGTACTGATTCACGTGAAATACGTGTTTTATTCTTGACTAAATCGCGCTTATATGATCTCGCAGAATCATAGATGCATACCTTCTTCGCAAGACCTATCCTCATGAATCTGCTTCGAATAGAATCATGAACATCGATTGCAAGATCATATTTAGGCATTGTCTTTTTGATGTTCAACCATTGTTTAAGAACTTGTAATGTGCTTGATTTGGTATTGATCACGTGGAGATTGTCAATGCCGGGATTATATTTCATGATTTCAGCACAATGTTCGGCTATGATCATGTCTATACGGGCATCAGGCCAAGTGGTCCTGAGTACTCGAATGAGCGGACTTAGCAAGAGGATATCACCCAGAGATGTGAGCCGGATGATGCATATAGATTGCGGGCTCTTCATGATTGCCTGAATAAGATTTCCATGGTTTTGTCAAATCATGCATTTTGTTGAATTTTGCATGTATATTATTTATCGGAACAAACATGCGCTTTTCTATAGAACATCAGGATGCCATCACAATCTTCACTTTAAAAGAAGAAGTACTCGATGCGCAGAATGCTCCTGAAATCAAAGCTGAATTTCTCATTCTTTGTCAGCCGGATGTTGAGGCATTGATCATTGATCTTTCAAATGTCAAGCAAAGTGACAGTGCCGGTTTGGGTGCATTGCTTCTTGCACACAGACAGATGAATGAACATGAGGCTCCAGTGATACTTGTTGGAGCTAGCGATAGAATCATGAGTTTGCTCCGCATCTCTCAATTGGATTGGCTTTTTGAGCATGCACCGACAGTCGAAGGTGCCCTTTCCATGTTGGAAGATGATGCTGGGGATGCTTAATCTGTAATCGCTTCATCAAGAAACATAATCAATGAAGACATAGCGGTTGCTTTTGCAAGTAATGCTTTGATCAGTAAATTACTTTTCACAGCAGAATCCGAAATGCTCTCCATTACGATGAATTGTTTCATTCGCAAATACTCTTTACCTGGATGTTCGGGATCAAACCCTCTTGGCATCGTCTTCAGTTTTTCTCCAAGAAGTCCCTTCGGAAATTCTTTTTTGAAAGCACTTTGTTGTTGAATCTCATGTAAAATGGTCCAATCTGATTCAATTCTCTCTCGAATTGATTTCAATTGTTGACCATCGGGCATATACAATCCGCCTGCAATAAAACATGCTCCAGGCTCAATGTGCAGATACATGCCTGGTTTTTCGGTTTTTGTTGCATGTACTAGATGATCCTGCTTGCGATGAACAGGAAATGTGATACCAACATTTGTTTTATACGGCGTTTTGTCTTTACTGAATCTTGTATCTCTATTAATACGAAACAAAGATTTCTTAGGATTTGCTTCATATGGTAATCGATGCTTTATGAACAGCTGATCAATTTCGTTCAGCAATAGCTTTGAAGGCTCACGAAGGGCATTTTCGTACATGGATTTATTCTCAGCAAACCATTCTCTTGAATTGTTGTTCTTGAGATTTTTGAGAAATAGAAAGGCCTTATTGTCAAATCCTTGAAACATCATTTACCCGAGTCAGAGTTATGAAACAAAGATACGGAAGTTCTTTCTAGTTGAGACCGTGGTGGATTTGCAGCACGGAGTAATCCTCGGAATTGACTAATTTCCAAAAATAATGGAGCGTTTTGTTGTGAAGATACGTACGCGATTTGTTTGTCAACAATGTTCAGCCGTCAGCTCACGCTGGCAGGGGAAATGTCATAATTGCGGTGAATGGAATAGCTTCATCGAAGAAACGGTTTCCGATCAAAAGTCCATTTCTTTAAAGAAGTCCGGTTCATCCGGTATTATTGCAAAACAATTGGGTTCAGTAGAGATATTGTCAGACAAGCGTATCACCACGGGTATTCTTGAATTTGACAGAGTGCTTGGTGGTGGCATCATTCCAGGATCATTGATTTTGGTGGGCGGGGATCCCGGTGTTGGAAAGTCTACATTGATGTTGCAGATGTGCAGACATCTTATCCCCGATGAAACATTGTATGTGACCGGTGAAGAATCATTGCAACAAATCAGATTACGAGCAACGCGTTTGCAGAATATTCCGGACACGCTACAAGTGATGGCGGAAACGGACATTGATACAATTGCAGCTGCAATCAAGACATTAAAACCAAGCGTTGCAATCATAGACTCTATACAGACATCTAGAAGTGAGAATATTGATGCAACTGCAGGCAGCATAACTCAAGTACGCGAATGTACATCGCTACTGATGCAAATCGCAAAAAAAACTGGTACTGCAATTTTTATTGTAGGTCATGTTACGAAAGAAGGAGCTCTTGCAGGCCCCAAAGTTCTTGAGCACACAGTTGATACTGTTCTGCAATTTGAAGGTGAAAAGACATATTCATATCGCATTCTGCGGGCTGTCAAGAATCGATTCGGCTCGACAAATGAGATAGGCATTTTCGATATGGATGAACAAGGTTTGCGTGAGGTACCGAATCCTTCGGAGATATTCCTATCCCAAAGAACAGACAATCAATCCGGTACTGCAATTGTTGCAACCATCGAAGGAACAAGGCCTCTATTGATTGAAGTACAGGCATTGGTAACCTCCACAGGGTATAGTAATCCTCAAAGGACTGCCACTGGTTTTGATAATCGTCGATTGCAGATGATCATAGCAGTTTTGGAAAAGAGACTTGGCATTAGCTTCCGTGAAGTTGATGTTTTTGTCAATATTGCAGGTGGCATGACACTCAATGATCCTGCGGTAGATCTGGCAATGGCAGCCGCACTTGTAAGTTCATTAAGAGATAATCCATTGGAAAAAGATATGGTCATTATGGGAGAGATTGGATTAACCGGGGAAGTTCGATCCATTTCTTTAATAGAACAACGATTGTCTGAAATTCAAAAACTCGGTTTCACTCGTGTATTATTGCCAAAAGGGAATGTTGTAAAACTCTCTCGTTCATTCGATGGAGTCCATTTGATTCCTGCTGATCGAATTGCAATAGCATTGGCAGAATCGGTCCTATAATCTAGCAATGATTCTTATTTCTTTATTTCCCCTTTTACTTTCAAGGTGAATCTTGTAAAGTCCGCACTGTTGTGTATAAATCCACTCATTGATATCTTGCTCGGAAATTACATCATCATTTGATGAAGCATAGATTGTTTGTCCCTTTTCATTCATGCATGTCAATGAAATGATAGGATCGGACATGCAGCAATTGTTTATACTTTCATTATTCCATGTGAACAATACATCAAATTCTGGACTCTGTTCAATCGCATGTTCAATCTTTTGTTTTATGAATTGCTCAGGAGGATCGTCATAACAATTGGAACATTCCGCAATTGATGCATGGACAGTTGATTGAGAATGTGCATGCATTCCTGAAACGAATCGAATGGTATTTCCTGCTCTGAATTGTACTGGTCCCGCAGCTGATGAGATGAATAGCGGTCGACTTTTGTCTCCAACAATGATGCTATCCGAAGCTTCAAATTGATATCTAGGTGCATTCAATATTCCATTATTGATTGCAAGCATTGTAGGACATCTGGAACCTTTTGGATTTATCAATGCACATTCCAATGCAATATAGTATAGCAATCCTGCTGTTGCCCTTATTACATAAGGGAATGTCATGTCTCGAATGGCATTGAGTTGCGACTCATCTTTAGCATATCCGCTAAGTTCCGGCCGCCCATCAACAAAATGTGTGATTGTCGGACCATCCTCTGAAGAATTAATGATTGATGAGATTTCTCCAATGGGTAGATATTCATCATCTCCGTGAAAGCGATTGCTTGCAAAGTGATCTGAAATTTGTGCCATGCTGTAAAAGTATGTCCAATAAGGATTCTCTGTAAACATCGTACATGAAGGAAGTACAATGGAACCTTTCTCAGAAAAGACTTTTTCATGATTCCAAAATTCAACTCTTTGTGGTGAACCCGGGATATTCCTATCCATGTCTATGCAAGGAGATTCTTTGTTTCCTTCCCATTCAACATAGTTCATTGCATCTTCATATGGATCATGCCATAGACCATGTTCATCACATTTAACATGAGCAGGAATGCTCATGTCTCCAAGCAAATGTGCAATCCTTCCAATGATTGAATAGATATATTCTTTTTTCCTTGATTCAATACCATCGTCATAATAGGAGAAGTCACCATGATACCAATCAAAGAGTGAGTAGTTATATGCACCGGGAGAAGGATATTCCTTTCCATCATGATGTATTGTATAGGTTTCATGCAATTTAGGTGAATAGTCTTTACTTGAAAGATAGATCATTGCCTTTTTATATGCCATCAAATCATGTTCAAAATCAGAGAGATATGTTCTGGCAAGTGAACATGCATTCCATTCCCAGACGCCCGTTGGCCATGGATTCCATGGAAGGTGCAATGCAAATTGAGTATTGAATCCATTTGCATGATGATCAGGATCCCAAAAATGATTTATGCTTGTAAACATGCCTTTTTTGAAAAGCATTTCAATCTCATGCATATTTCGCACAGGATCATGATGATCTTCACTCCATGCTCCACCACACACCGTTGTATATGACCATGGATTTGCATGTCCGTCATCAAATTCTCCTTCCCGTCCAAGACCATCAAATCCCAGGATATAAGTATCATATTCAGGAATTGATGTACCAATATGTTTTTTCAACAAAGAATATGCTTCTCTAATGATATAGTGATGTGTTGGTTCTTTGTGAGCTAAGATATCTTGATTCATGAAACAGAAGAATGCACATAGGCAAACAAATACAAAGCCCTTATGGCTATAAAATCTGATCATATATTGTCCCTTGATTAATGTATGATATTCATTGGCACCGATATGATATGTCCATTATGT
>SXZI01000066.1 GCA_005788035.1 Bacteroidota bacterium | reverse complement strand
GGAACTTGTATCTGAACCGCAAGCACCTTCAACGATAACGCGATAACGAGCGCCTGTATCAGCAATGGTAACATTTTTCAAAGTTAGTCGCGGTGTATTAACACCAGTCACAGTATTGCTGTTTGCAGTATATTCAACTGTATCTTTGAACCAGCGATATTTCACGAGATGTGTTGGTGGAACACTTGCAACTTCTGCACCGATATCAAACATTGCAATTCCACCGGATGTGGTGTATTGATTTTGAATATCATTGAGAATTGTTGTTTTTGTTGAAACAAGCAATTGAGCTTGATTTGTCAAAACACTATCTGCACCGGAATTGGACTTGATTATACAACGGTAAAAACCTTCATTTTGATAGCTTGCTCTATTGATAAATAATGTATCATTATTAGTATTTGCCAATAAAACTCCATTCTTGGTCCATTGATATGTTAGTTGACCATTGAATGTAGCTGTCGCATTCACAAACAAGAATGTGTTTGTGGTATCACATGTGATGGTTCTTACAGGTTGTTGCAATACTGTTATGACAGGTATGATCTCATCAGCACCCATATAACTATTGCGTCGCTCATCACCGTCAATGTCTTTATCAATGATAAGTTTCACCGATTGATCGCCATAGAGCTGTTCATCGACGCCGTTCAAGTGAACACCGTCTGTTGAAAATGTAATGCGCTTTGAAATTGAATTTGCATCTTTTGTCGTTGCCAATCTCCACTGCGTGAGCGTTGTATATTGTGATGTTGCCGTTCCATCATTGATTTGTCCAACACGACCGGAATCGGTATGAATCACATTATAATCGGAAATTGTTAGCGGCATCGATTGTGTTTGTCCATGAGAGATGGCAATACCAATACAGCGATCCGCATTGGATAGGATATTATTCAAAGCGGTGATATTGCTTCCACCGGTAATGCTGAATAATGATGCATTCAAGGAGGTGTTGAAACCACGAACAGTATTATGATATACTCCCGCGAAGCCTGTATTGTGCAATGTTATCCCATTTCCATTGCTTCCATTTTCACCAACGGTTGCCATATTGTTTGCAATCAATGTTCCGGACATCATGCTACCGGGTGCTTCATGCACTGCAATGGCATTGCCTTGTTTCAAACCGATAATGACATTGTTTGTGATCTTCACATTACCTAGAGCCTTCACGACAGACAAACCTTGAGCTGCTGTAGAAGTAGGCTTCACAGTATTTCCGGAAATAATCGCCGAGTTTACATTACGTATATGCAATCCACCAACTTTTGTTCGTTGGAATTGACTATTCTTCAAAGTGAAATTCACTGCAGCCAATGTTGTGTCATAACTACTATGCACACCATAATCACCACCATTGAACATTGAGTGTTGTATGATGAGGTTTTCTGCATTATTCGTTGACTCGATTGATATACCATTGCCGTTTGCAGTCAATGGGATATTCACTTCCATTTTGTCGAAAGTCAATGAAGATGTATTGTTTCTGAGTATGATAGCATTTCCATAGACGCTTGAGTTAGCTGAAACAATGATATTGTTGAATTGAGCATTGTCTGTTCCATCCAGTACCATCACATAATTTCTTTCCGCATATCTAGATGTGAAGGAAATTGTCGGCGCTTGATTCGTTGCAGGATCTGCTTTGAATATCACGGGTTTTGCTGGAGTAGATCCAGGTATTTGTCCAATCACCACTTGTGCATCATAGACTGCCGGACGAATGTGGAATGTGACGGAATCCAATATCCCCCAATTCGTGATATAGTCGGCTGCTATTGCAACATTCGAAAATGAAGGATTGGTACCTCCAATGGTGTAAATACCTTTCAATAATCCTGGTGCCACAAATCTGGTGACCGCATTGTTTCCTTGATTTCCATCCTGCTGTCCATTTGGAAGCATTGCAACTGCCATCAAAGAAACCTGAGATGCAGGATTGAAAGAAATCGAATCTAGTAATATCTCAACACTTTCGCCGGGAGCCAAAGAATTGGGCAATGTTTTTGTTGAGCGTTTGATAATGCCTTCATACAATTCGATGCTTCCAGTGGAAACTGTATTTGAACCTGTGTTTTTGATGGTAGCTGAGATTGCTCTTCTTCCAGGTGCAAATGGCGCAGCCGGTGTATTGATGGACATTACTGCAAGATCATTCTGCGCTATATCCAACACACGTGCCATGTAAAAATCATCAGAACCTTTTCCTGTGAGCGTGAATGGAGTGAGTATTGTTTCAAAGCCATGTGATCCTGTGATCACTGCACCACCTGCTCCATTATGAGAGATTGACTCTACATTGTCATCCGAAGTTGATCCTGCTTGTTTCACCCACTGTGCATTTCCATTTGCATTCATTTTTGCAACATATACATCTGTGCCGCCACGTGAAGTGAGAGCATTGTTGCCAAAAGAAACAGTTTCTGAGAATATACCGGTTGTCATAACATTGCCGGTATTGTCAATGCTAATGCCGGTGCAATTGTCATTTCCGGAACCACCAATCAATTGCGCCCACTCAATTACTTTTGCAGGAGTGACTTTTACGAGAACTCCATCGGTGCCACCGATTGCATTCAATGTTTGTTGACCTAATGTGATATTTCCATTTGTTGTACCTGCCACATATAGATTACCCTGAGGATCAACATCAATGTCATCGGCTGATTCAGTTTGTGTTCCTCCAATACCCATCAACCACAATGGTTGGAATGTATTCAGTGAGAGATTACCCATCAGAATATCACTTGCACCGTTGGAAACGATTGAATCAATGGCAAATCCGGTTTTTCCTGAGAAGGTTGCCGTAAATGCCAAACCGGTAGGATGCACAACGATGTCAGAAGAAATATCATCACTCGTACCACCACCACGTGTATGTCCTGTGATTTTACCATTCTCATCATATTTCAATATCACGATGTCTTTACCACCTGCACTCGCATAACGAATGGTATCATTTGTATTTGCAATGAAGCGAATGGAATCTGCATATGTTGCAGTCACAAACACATTGCCTTGAGCATCACAACTCAAACCTGTTCCCATATCATCGCCTACACTTCCAAGTGATCGCACCCAAAGAAGAAGTCCTGCTTGGGAATACTTTGCGAGATACATGTCCTTTCCGCCTTTGCTGTCTAAGAATGTTCCACTAAAGCCGGAAGTAGATTCAAAATATCCCGTTGCAAAAACATTACCACTTCCATCACTAGTGATAGCAAGAACGCGTTCATTACCTGGGCCCGCTATGCGATTCACCCATACCGCCTGTCCATCAGCGGTGAATCGAATCAATAATCCGTCTTCGCCTCCGCTTCCCGGAATAGTGATGAGTCCAAAAGAAATTGAACTTGAAAAATATCCTCCTGCATATGTGATGCTCGGAGAATATCTATGGATCGTTAATCCTTTGTCCGATTGTATGTTCCCGCCATTTTTAGCAAGATCCCATCCCGGTTCCTGAGCCAACAGTACCGAACATGAGAAATACAACAATGCAAACAACAATGAAGTAAGTCTGCGATTCATGATAAACCTCTATCTATTAAAACAACGTAAAGACACCGTTACAAGTCGGTCCGCGAATGAACCAACAATCATCTATAGTAGAACTACATCTCTATTCAGAATATAAATCGAAGAATCTCCGGCCATTTCGTGAATAAAATCACGCGATAGCCAAGATATGTCCCTACGCCAATCATGGTAAGACCGGCAAAGCGCTGAATTCTCAATGTAAATTCAGCGGAGAACCTGGCCTTGAAATGCAGGAGTAAACGAAGTAGCAAATACATCCATGCAAAATTCCCAATCCCGAATCCCAGTGAAAACAGGATACTGTCCAACGAAGATATTGCAATCATATTGCTATGCTGCACAAACATGCAGGTATAGGCCAAAGAGGGCAAAAATGTCGGATTGGCAATATTAGCGAGAGCAATTGCTATACCAAGGAAAAAAGGACCCCCTTGTTTTAAGCGATCCATTATACGCTTTAATGGCGATATGGCTGCATTATTTGCCATATCAGAGCTTTCTGAAGAATATTTTGGAGTTTTGAACTGTAAGAGTCCGAAAATGAACATGGCCGCTACACAAAAGCCCTGAAAAAGGAGCATTGCGAAGGGATATGTGTCGAAAAAGTACTGTAAAGAGCCAAAAACTGCCGTTGTGAACAGCATGGCAATCAAACAGTAAAATACATCCATGAGGGATGCACCAATGCCTATCAGGATACCGCCCTTCTTGTCATTGTTCAATGCTATCTTGATCACGGACACACCAATCGGTCCGGGAGGGATGGCTAAAACAAAGCCGACTGCTATGCCAATGAGTAAGGAAACAAGCATGGGCAAAGGCATTATGCCTCGAAAGTGCAACATTGAAAAGGAATTCTTGTAGCCCTTTTCCGCTGATAAATTTACGCAATTGGGCATACCCTGCCAAAAGTGTCAGGCTATATGCGTATGTAATTCCACACTTTTACGAAGAACTGCAACCAAATGTCAAGACGAATGCGTTATGGTCCATGCATGTATCCTGATTTTATCCCAATATTCAGACTTTGGCACAAATTTTCGTTTGTGAGAGTTGATGATGCATGGTAATTTGCATCCGATTCATTTACCAATTTGATGCGACTGCCTATTTCTCTTACGATACATGTTCACTACATATCATGGTTTATTCATGAACGCCAAAGCCTAGGGATACAGATAAATGGCAATTCATCATGGCGGTCATGCACTTAATCATGCGATTTTATTGTAAGGAGTTTTAATGGCAATGTTTGCACGCAATAACGGATATATGATCAAGGGGATCATACTACTCTTATGTGCCATGTGGAATGTGGTGGGGAGCAATGCGCAAGAAGGGGTTCCAAAAGGTTCATCCATCATTTCGAATTCCACATCATTCACCATACGCTTTGATATTCATATACTTGGTTTTGACACCATCAATACTGTTGATGGCACTACAGTGATTTTCCCAAGAATTCAAGATGCGATTCGTACCGGTGAACCTGGTTCACCTTCTTCGATTGTCTATACAATTCCACTTACCGTTCCAAATGAACATGGTTTTGCTTTGCAGTCTTGTAGAACCGGAATGATTCGCAGAGTGAATGGAATGATTGCGCCCGTCCCCACACTTCGAAAGGAAGCAGATTCAATTTCAGGATTTGTGCATATCATCAATGCATCCGCTTATGCCGAAACTGATCACTCATCATGGGCATCCATTTCTTATTCTGGAATAGCACGTAATCGGCATATCGCACATTTGAGAATCAAAGCATTGCGTGTGGATCCACTTTCGGGCATTATTGAAATTCCCAAGAGTATTGAATGCACAGTTCATTTCACATCTACACAATCCGACCCTACTTTCAAGTTTGCTGATAGGTTTGATGACATTGCATTCACGGCGAATCACAAGGAAAGTCAATCTTGGATGATAAAAGCAGGACATTCCTATGCAAAAATCACTCCGGGCATTCTTAAATCAACAGAGCCATGGGCGCATATCACATTCAATAAGCAAGGCATATATAAAATTGATAAAGCCATGCTTGCATCGGCCGGAATAATTGCTAGCAAAGACTTGCTATCTACAATCAAAGTATTTGGACTTGGTGGAACCTTATTGTCCGAAAGAGTGGACTCAGCAATAGCAAATGCCATGATAGAGCAACCAATCATCGTTCGCACAACAGCTGATGGCGAGCTTGATGCTCTATACTTTTATGGTGAATCAGTAAGCGGTTTCCGGCTCGACACCGATGATGCAGGAAAAAACCTTGATTTCAGACATTTCACACATCCTTATGCAAAGGAATCATCATACCTAATAACAATCGGAGGTGCACCGGGATTACGAGCAAAAGCAATGCCTTCAATTCCTTCCGATTCTGTACTGCATCGCCCCACAACATTCATGTCTCGCATGTTCAATGAAGAAGAGTTGATGAATGCATTTTCTGCTCCATCAGGAAGAACGTGGTTCGGTAAAACTATAGAATCACTTACTCCAAGAATATATACGACTATTCTACAGGATCTGGTCAGAACAGATTCCATAACATATCGCTATAGAGTTGTCAGCAAAAACAAAAAAGATGGAACATTGACCGTTACTGAACAAGGCAAAGAAATTGACATGGTCAGCATCAATGGCACCAATCCATTTGATAATGCCTATAACTATACTGAAGCCATTGGAACACCATTGCGTGAAGTACGATTTGCTTCTTCTTCCATCGCTCAAGACAATAGATCCATCTTGCGCTTTTCATATGAAAGTCCGATGGGTGGCCCGGCATCAAGTGCAATCATGGATTGGTTTGAAATACACTATCCTCGAGCATTCAATGCATTCAACAATGAACTTGAAATATATTCTGATGTAAAAAAAGTTGGTGGAACAGAGTATAATCTTTCAGGATTTTCCGGACAAAACATCATTGGATTCGATATCACAAATCCACGATATCCTGCATTGCTGGAAAATGTTTCCACCACAGGTGGAATCTATGTGTTTCGCAATGATGAAATTACAAGTCAGCCACGCAGATATTTTGTTTCCGGTACATTCCTTACGCCTTCGATCAGACCAATCACGCTTTCAGGCTTGCGTACTGACCAAGAAGGTGCGGATATGATCTTGATCACGCATCAAGAACTATTGGAATCCGCAAATGCATATAAAACGTATAGAGAATCCACCGGTATAACGGTGAAGGTTGTGACTACAAAAGAGATTTATGCAGAATTTGCATGTGGCATAGTAGATATCACGGCCATTCGAAATTATGCTGCTTATGCATTGAATGCGTGGACAAAAAAACCGCGATACTTGATGTTCTGGGGTGATGGTCATTATGACAATAGAAATATACAGGTGTCGGCGACAAATTTTGTCCCAACCTATCAAACAGATGATGACCCACAATATTATGTTGAAACTGTCTCTGCCTGCATCGATGATTATTTTGCTCGATTGAATGGCAATGACAAGTTGATAGACATCATCATGGCTCGCATGCCTGTTACTTCCAATCAAAATGGAATGTGGCTCATGCAAAAAATCAAGGACTATGAACAACAATTGGTAAAAGGCACCTGGCAACAAACCATTTGTCTGGTTGCTGATGATGGCCCCACGAGTAGCTCAGGAAGCGGATTTGGAGATGGTACAATACATACATCTCAATCAGAAGGATTGGCAAGAGATGTAATTCCCGATGACATGCTCTTGAAGAAAATATATCTCGCCGAATATCCGGCGGAGATTGTCTCGAATGGACGCAGAAAACCATTGGTCACTCAAGATCTCATTTCTGAAATCAATGGTAATGGTATAGTGCTTCTCAATTGGATCGGTCACGGAAGCCCACGCCTATGGGCACATGAACGTATATTCGAAAAAGAAACAACCATTCCACAAATGTTGAATCACGACAAACTCTTTTTCCTCACTGCTGCCACATGTGATTTTGCTCGCTTTGATGATGCTGAACGTGAATCGGGTGCGGAGGATTTGGTTCGTAGCGAAAGAGGTGGTGCAATCGGAGTATTTGCCGCCACAAGACTCGTCTTTTCAAGCGATAATGCAGTGATCTGTGATAGACTGTATAAACAAATCTTTTCTCGAGATATCAATGGTATGTATCAGTCAGTCGGTGAAGCATTGTTCAAAACAAAACAATCACTCGCTGGACCAAATGATGAAAAATATTTGATTCTGGGTGATCCTTCATTGCATTTGCAATTACCGAATGACATCGTGCAATTTGATAGCCTCAATACAATGCCGGTGATTACAAATTCAAATGTTCCGGATAGCATATTGCCACGCATCAAAGCATTGCAAACTGTCTCTGTTTCAGGAACGATACGAACAGGCAGTGCACAATCACTGGATGACACATTTAATGGAACCGTACTTGTCACAGTGAAGGATAGCGACATCGATCTAAAAGTGAAAGATCCAATTGACGATGTGACGCATTCCATTAAGGAACAAGGAAGCATTCTTGCTCGCAGCACATTTCAAGTGAAGAATGGAAAGTTCAATGGTTCATTCGTTGTGCCGAAAGACATTGGGTTCACCAATAAGCGTGGACGCATGATCGGATTTGCCTATAGCACTGATGACATAACAGCAAAAGGAAGCACTACAACATTCACCGTTGGTGGAATCGAGACCGTTTCAGAACCAGATACCATCGGTCCAACTATCGCCGTTTATCTAGATAATAGAACATTCATTCCGGGGAATATGGTCAGAAGAAATCCTCTTTTGATCGTTGATTTATTTGACAATACAGCGATCAATGCAACCGGCGCAGGCATCGGTCACAATATCGAAGCTTGGTTTAACACTGATAGAATTCCTGTGGATCTCACCGAAGAATATCAAGCGGATCTCACGGATGCAAGAAAAGGAACCGCTCAAAAGCGCATGTTCAATCTTAAAACGGGAACAAATACCGTACGTGTTCGTGCTTGGGATGTGTGGAATAATTATTCGGAAGCAGAAACATATTTTCGTTTGGCTGACAATGACTCAGTATTGATCAGCGAAGGACTCTTCGTATATCCAAATCCAACCAATACAGAAGCAAATATTGGGTTCATCCATAATCAATCCCTGCCAACCCGTGCTGAAATTCGTATTTTTGACATGAATGGTCGATTGGTAAAACAAGAGAATATCGAAAAACAAGAACTACATACTTGGACTTATCGTTGGAATTGCAAAGATGAATATGATGCCTCCGTTCCTGTCGGCACATATCATTGCATCATGAATGTGCAACAGTCTAATGGTCCGGGTACAGTACTTCATGGAAAATTTATCATTAGCAAATAATCTACACATAATTAGAAATACGCAGTATCACTGATAGAATGGAATACACTATGAAAAACAATGTAATAACCAAATGCATGTTGATTGCATTGGTCATGATGAGCGGGGCGGTACAGATGTTTGGTCAAGCCGCTGTACCTTTCATCACAATCTCGCCCGATTCCAGGGCTAATGGTATGGGGGAAGTGGGGACTGGTTTGGCAGATAATATTTATGCTACACATTGGAATGTTGGAGGACTTGGTTTTCAAGTTCCTGCCACCACGAAATCCAATGATAAAAAAGTTGCGCTGGCTTATGCAAAGTGGTTGCCGCAATTCAATGCAGACCTCTTTTATGCACATGCCGCATATAGTCAATATGTGCCTTCACTTGAAGGTACTGTCAATGCAAATTTCATGCTCATGAATTTGGGTGAATTCAAGAGAACGGATTTCAGCGGTAAAGTGCTGAATACTTTTCGTTCGTTTGAATATTCATTTGGCATTGGATATGGTACATTGATTGCCGATGACATTGGTGCAGGATTTCAATTGAAATATATTGAATCAAATCTTGGTGCTCCCGTGAATGTTCAAGGAACTGGAACGGGAGATGGAATCGGACGAAGCGTTGCATTTGACTTGGGCATGCTCTGGCGTCCTGAAACATTCGATCTCTTTGGCTTGGACTTGGGAGACAAATTAGGTATCGGTTTCAATCTTGCGAATATTGGTCCGAAAGTAACCTATATCAATGTATCCGATCCCTTGCCAACAACGTTGCGCATAGGAACAGGAATCACTGTGCTCGAGGATGAATTCAATAAACTCACATTTGCTTTCGACATGGCAAAATTGCTTGTACGTCGCGACAGCATCGTAAATGACCCGATCCCGAAATCATTCATCACCGCTTGGGAAAGAGGTGGAATCGAAACTTCTTTCGGTGTGGAATATTGGTATGAACAAGTGGTTGCATTACGCGGAGGATATTTCTCTGAGCCGGCTTCGATTGGTAATAGAAGATTCTTCACCGTTGGAACAGGCATCCGTTATGATGTCTTCAATTTGGATTTCAGTTTTGTTATTCCTGTTGAAGAAAATCACCCGCTCGGAAATACAATGCGATTCTCATTGATCGGAAATATTTTCTAAACTGAAGATCAAACGTTTTTTCTGCACAGGGAAATACCGCGAGGCATTTCCCTGTTTCTTATTCATGTCATTCATGCGCAATTCGATCACATATCATCATGCTTTCATTCGGTATCTACTCATGCTATCCGTAGCAGGATTCATCATGCATGCCTTGGTCGCCGTAGCATGTTCCATCGTACCGCAATCCGATGCACTTGATTATCACAATCATGCTTTAAGGATTGCAGTAAACCATGAATATACTGTAAATGATCTGCCAACTGCTTATCGGCCAATCGGATTCCCCGCAATATTGTCGATTGCATATATGGTCTCTCCAAGTGTGAATGCCGGATTCATCTTGCAATCACTGTTGATTTCGATTACCTCTTTTTGTATCGGATTGATACTCCTTGATTTGGGTGTTTCTCAGCGATCAGCATTACTTGCATCTTGCTTGTACATGCTTCTTCCCATGTCATGGATTCAATCAATGACATTGATGTCTGAACCATTGGCAATAAGCACGATGATGATTGGCATATTTCTTCGAATACATCATCGACATCTTGCTGCGAGTGGATTGGAAGGTATGCTTTGGGGATTGGCAATCTTGGCAAGACCAATCATGCTATTCTGTGGCATCGGATTATTCTTGTATGATGTGATGAAAAGTAATCGTTCAATGCCACATGCCTTTACATTCTTGACTTGCATGATTCTCACATTAATGCCATGGATGATACGGAATGCCAATGTGATGGGTTCTCCCGTCATTGCCTCAAATACCGGAATCAATTTGTATATCGGAAATAACCCTCATGCCAATGGTTCATATAAAACCATCCCGGAGATGTCCATGCTTGATTCTCTTCCAGAGATGCAATCAAATGCCATGGCAATGTCCAAAGCAATGAATCATGTGATTGAACATCCGATCCAGACAATCATGTTGATTCCCAAAAAAATCGCTTATCTATTTTCCTCCGATGCATATTTGCCATTGCAATTGATACACACTACTGATATATCCTATCGAGATAGATTATTGCAGTTACCTTCATGGACATATCTGCTGATCATTCCAGGGTATATGGTCTTGCTTATTGGGATGTCCAATATCAATGTGTTTATTGAAAACCGACATGCTACTTTTATCCTTGTGTTATTTCTCTGCATGATATTTCCATGTATCGTGTTCTTTGGAAGTCCGCGTTACCATGAACCAATGATTCCGTTCCTGTTGATTGCATCATTCGTCGGTTATGAGCAAAGAGGGAATCTTATCGGTCATGGAAAAGTTATCCCGTTTGCTCTTATAATTATTTGGGCTTTGGAAATATCCATGATATTGTTTCACGTTTACAAGTAATGTTTATGTTGCTTCCCACTTCGATAGATCGTCCTAAACCATATCTTCTCCATATCGAATGGAGTGATGGCTATGCTTCATCACTGTTGCTTGAAACAATGCGAGATCAATGTCCATGCGCGGCATGCCAAGGAGAAGAAATTATGGGACAAAAAATATCCTTTGGGATAAAAATGTTTAAGCCCGGAATGAATGAAATCACCGCGCTCACTCCTGTTGGGAATTATGGCCTGCAAGCAACTTGGGCTGATGGACATACAACCGGAATTTATACCTGGCAGGGATTGAGAGCATTATGTGAAACTCATGCATTGACAGCACAACAATTATCCGATCTTGAGTCCAAAGAATAATATCATGCACTCTATCCTTATCATCACAATGCTGGCATGTTTGTTCATCACATTGCCTGCAAATGGACAAGGCTTTCCTCCGGCCGCAATACGCGTATTGGATTCAACATTGTACATGCTCGGCATGAGCAAAGTGGATCTTGCAATGCCGCATGACATCATTAAGCCGGATAAACATCGACCCAAATTACAGATTGCTTTGTTTGATAATCCATTGCTAATGGGTGATGTGGCTATGTCACATGTGGAGGGCGTAAACTCTATGATGAATGATAGTAGTGATGCATGGTTCAAGCAATTGATGAAGGATGGTCAACTAGGTACATATACACCCCGCTATTTGCATGATGAACTGTCAGCCGGTGAAATAGATGCCATGATTGGTCATCAGCTTGATCTAAAAACGAATATCACCACTGCCGTCATACTCAGACAATATCTTGGTCCTATGTTGCAGGTGATTCGGCAAACAGAAAAATCACGACTGCGATTGCTGAAAGACACATTACTGATACATCAAGCTGATTCATTGCTGATGCTTTCTCAGGAATCAGAATCACTTTCTGTTTATGCAATGAAGCAATCCGAAATCGAAGGCATGGAATTGGCAAAACGCTTTTTTTCCAAAGCTGATTCACCCAAAGAGATCATTGAATATGGATTATCACTCATTGCATCATATCCAAAATTGTTTTCCATAGCCGAACAACTTCGTGATGAATATACAAATGAGTTACAACCATTGCGATTGAATACTCCCTATGGTATGATTGCAATTGGTTCAAGCGGTACGGATATCTATGAAGGCAACTTTTTGCTGATTCTTGACCCCGGTGGAAATGATGTATATGCAATCAAAGGTGATAAAAAAGATGCGCTCAAGCACCCTGTTCAATGCATAATCGATTTTTCAGGTGATGATCAATATCGAGGTGGTGATTTTGCATTGGGCTCCGGATATTTCGGCATTGGTATTGTACATGATCTTGCCGGGAATGATATATATACCGCGGGCGATGTATCACTTGGTGCAGGTATATTTGGCATTGGGTATATGCATGATAAATCTGGTAATGACATCTACTCTTCAACGATTCAAACGCAAGGTGCAGGTTTTTTTGGCATCGGAATCTTGCATGAAGAAGAAGGTAATGATACCTATACCATCCATGCTCATGGACAAGCATTTGCAAGCACACGTGGAGTTGGCATATTATCCGATCATCAAGGGAATGATGCGTATGTCTGTTCCGGGCCATTCAAAGATATACTGCGATATGATGATCATTTCGAATCATTCGCACAAGGGGCGGCGCTTGGATATCGCCCAATAGCCTCAGGTGGTTTTGCATTACTGATGGATCATGCCGGAAATGATGCATACCTCTCGGATATCTATGGACAAGGAACGGGCTATTGGTTTGGTTTTGGTGCATTAGTGGATCTACAAGGATCCGATTTGTACAAAGCATATCAATATGCTCAAGGTTCCGGAGTTCATCTCGCACAAGGATTGCTTTGGGATGGCGACGGTGATGATAATTATGTGTCGCATGGAGTTTCCCAAGGTTGTGGGCATGACATCGCCGTTGGATATCTTCTTGACGAATTCGGAAATGATACCTATACAGTCGAGAGTTTATCACTTGGCGCAGGAAATGCCAATGCCATTTCACTCTTCAATGATCTTCGAGGTAATGATGCATATATAGCCATGAATCAATCAAATACGATGGGGTATTCCGATTTCAGAAGAAATTATGGGATGATAGGAGTGTTTGCCGATGCAGGTGGCTTGGATATTTATAGTAGTAATCAAAGAAACAATATCAGCACCAAACAATCCACCTATGGAGTATTCCTTGATGGAGATCTGAATCTTCCTAGAAAGTTCATTTCTGAACCCATGAAACAGGATAGCCCTATCATTGATCGAGATTTTGGGAAAAGTTGGTCATCCATGGATTCTCTCTTCATTCGAGCTTCAGCCGCTCCTTTGCGTTTTCAGTCGGATGTGGAGCCGGCAAGAAAAGCCATGATTGAGTTCGGCCTTGAGGCATTATCGTATTGCGTGGAGCATTTCGGAACTGTGTTGCCGCGTGAAAGACTTGCCTTGGAATACCTGATTCCTGCTCTATACAATATCTATCCCAATGAAGTGCGGCAGGAATTGATCAAAGCATGCGAAGATGATAGTGCAGAAGTTTCGGCCTTAGCACTCACTCTGTGCGGAAAACTCCATATCCGAGAAGCTATAGGACCAATGCTCCAACAATTAGAACATGTGAATTGGCGCCTGCGATCCATAGCTGCAAGACAATTGGGAGAAATGGAAACACTTCCCGATAGTGCATTAAAGGTCCTCTCCCAAAGACTACAAGATGAACAATACATGGTTCGTGGTTCAGCCGCTTTTGCAATTGGCAAGCTCATGCCTAGCAATGTACTCCAATTACTTCGAAGCGCTTTCTTTGAAGAATTGCAGATTATTAGAAATAATGCCATAAAAGGAATGGAAGCATCGAAAAAAGTCACATTGCAGCTTCTCTTAAACATTGTTGAGGGTAATGAACCAGAAAAAGTGAAAAATCAGCTAACAGGTTTGCTTCACGTTGCGGATTCAACAATCAAAGCCAAAGAACTGGTAGGAATCATAGCTAAAGCATCAGGGCAGAGGCAAATAGAGATGATAGAATCAACAATTAATGAAGCATCGCGATCAGAACGTGCAAAAGAGATGATTTCTATGGTATATAAGAGTATACAAGACCCGGCAATCAGGGAAATATGTATGAAAAGTGGCTATATACAGCCAATTTTACGCAAAAAAGGGTTGAAAAAGTGAGTTTTGGCACGAAATGTGAGTACTTACTCCTTGCCTAAGCACAAAACATAGCAACATGACAAGACTGTGGAAAAGCTTACACACATTGTTGATTATCTGACAATGCATTGTATGATGTGTGTATTTATCCAGAGCACTCGTTTCAAATAGATTTGGTATGATGAAATTTTATCATAACTTTCTTTTGTGTCTTGACATGAAATTTGTATTTTAGCACGATGGTAAGAGTGTGCATAGTGGCCTGTTTTCCTAGTAAAATGTGCCCGAAAATTATGTAACTCCTTCTATTTTAATAGGTTGCAATATGTTGATAACCTTTTTGGGTTGTCATGTATTGCTATCGATTTACTCTTTTTAGAGTAGCAGTCATTCATGATTTGGTTCAGTCTATAGCACAAATCACAATGATTGTTCATGTGTTCAGAAAAAACAATTCGGAAGTTCAACACTTTGGAACGGTTTTTGCCTGACATTCATGCATGCCGTCTGAACGCTTTGTATTCGGCATTGCAGTTTTACATAGATAAGTTATTGAAATACATAGTTTTAAGATCATTTCATTTGGAGTTCACATGAAAACACGTTTAGGCATAATGCTTGTGTTTTTGATCCTTGCAGGATTAGGCTTTACTTCCCAAAGCCTCAATGCTCAGACTTACAACTTAAGAAGCTGGGTAATTGCAGGTGGTGGAGCGATGTCATCAGACGTAGGCAATGGCATGAAAATGCATAGTACAATCGGCCAATATGCAGCCGGACAATTCGCTCAGGGCGGAAATAAACTATATGTAGGTTTTTGGGGTCCGACAACCCAAAGTGCCACAGATATAGATGACAATACGCCTTCCGTATCTGGAATGAGCACAATATCGAATTACCCAAATCCATTTTCGATGATGACAACCATCAATTACACAGTTCCTCAAAGTTCAGTACTGACGATGCGTGTAGTCGATATGGTTGGTCGCGAAGTAAGAATGTTAGTCAATAATGAATATGCTGAATCAGGTAATCACTCCATTCAATGGGATGCCAAAGATGATTCAGGTGCAGATGTAGGTGCGGGCAATTATGTATGCGAAATGTCACTCACAATTAATGGTCAAGTGTTAAAAGCTCGCGTACCAATGATGCTTGTAAAGTAATTTTTGAAAGTTAAATGTATTATAATTTTATTTTTATTTCGGAGTTATCAGCATGAGAAAAGGTTTTCTTGTTGGCTTGGCAGCAACTAGTGCATTGGCTTTGCCCATAAGCAATGTTGAGGCGCAAGTCCCACGTTTCATCACGTTCCAAGGTGTTTTGCTTGATGCAAGTAATAAGCCTGTAGCAGATGAATCTTACGAAATTCGTGTTCATATTTATGAAACAGCAGCAGGTGGAGCGGCGCTCTACACTGAAAATGCTACAGCGGTTACATCCGGTGGTGCATTCTCTATCGTTCTCGGATCAGGTAATCCACTTCCTGCATCTGTTGACTTCAAAGCAGGTTATTGGGCAGCAGTTCAGGTTGGTAACAATCCTGAAATGCCACGCATGAAAATGACAACAACCGGTTATGCTTTTGCAGCAGATTATGCATATAATGCAGCAAATGCAGCAAATGCAGCAAATGCAACGTTTGCAGCAACTGCTGGTACAGCGGCCCCTTCCGGCCCTGCAGGTGGCGATCTCACTGGTACATATCCAAATCCTGAAATCAAAGCAGGTGCGGTAGGTGCAGCTGAAATTGCAGATGGTTCAATTGAACAACGTCACTTCGCAGCTAACTTGGCTTTTCCTCCTGCAGGCCCTGCCGGTGGAGATTTGACAGCATTCTATCCAAATCCTAAGATTGCAGTTGGTGCAGTAAAGACTGTTCACATCGGCGATCTACAAGTAATTGAAACCAAATTGGCCACAGGCGCAGTTTCATCAAGAACAATTCTTGATGGTGGAATTGCAACTGTTGACATTGCAGATGGTGCAGTGACAACAGGCAAAATCGCTGATGGTACAATTGCTCCTATCGATCTTAATACCGGAACAACCACAGCAGGTGCAAATGAATTGCTCATGGCAACAGGTGCAAACTCACAAGTGTGGGTAGATGGACCAACTGCAGCACATCAGTCATTGCACTGGGACGGTACATCAGTAAGCTGGAGAAAACTCACACCTGCAACATTTGCAACGGAAACAAGCGCAGCTGCAAACACAACAGCCGGTGTTGGTTTAAATCAACTTCTTATGGGTACTTCCACTGACAATGGTGCAGGTGGAACACAAGGTTGGTTGAATGCTCCAACTTCAAATCGTAATGTACTTCGTTACAATTTGGCAACAAATTCACTTCAGTGGTCACCAAATAACGCTCTCGACTTCCCAATTGATGAGACCGTTAATCTTGCTACCACAATGTTCAGACTTACCAATACAGGTGCTGGAACTACAGGCGAATTCAACAATACAAGCACTGGAACAGCGCTTCTTGCTCAAAATATTGTAGGTACAGGTCTTGCATTTTCTGCAACAACCGGCCTAAACAGCCCTGTTACAGCTTCTATTACCGGTGGTAATATTCCTCCTCCACCTCCATTGGGTGGTGGTTCAGCACTTGATCAGACAACACTTCAAGTGAATCACCCAGGTTTTGCTGGTACAGCAGTTTCTGTTGGTGTAACCAATACTGGCGCAAATTCAACAGCAAGAGGTATTGCTGTGAATTCAACAACATTAGGCACAGGTCTTACAGTTGTTGCTAATCCAACTAATACTTCAACAGTTAACAATTCTGCAGCTTCAATTACACAAAGCAGCAGAGGCGCTGGTGTTACAATCACTAAAGATCGCAATGTTGCAGATCATTTGGGTAATCCTGCACTCTTAGTTAGAGTAACAGGTGCAAACAATGATGCTCCTGGTCTATCTGTAGAAAAGGCAGGTACAGGTAATGCAATCCAAACAAATAATTCAATAGTTGCAAGTGCAGGTAATATTTCTGCAACAGCTGGTTCAGTATCAGCAGGTACAACAGTGACAGCAGGTACAGGTATTACTTCAACAACAGGTAATATCGTAGCAACTGCCGGTCAAGTAAATGCAGGTACAACAATGACAGCAGGTACAGGTATTACTTCAACAACAGGTAATATCGTAGCAACTGCCGGTCAAGTAAATGCAGGTACAACAATGACAGCAGGTACTGGTATCACTGCAACAACCGGTAATATTCAAGCAACAGCAGGTAATGTTGTTGCAACAAATGGAAATGTTCTAGCTACAAATGGAACTATCACAGGTTTGAATGTTACTGCAACAAATAACATTACTGCAAGCAATGATATTTTTGCAACAACAGGATCAGTATCAGCAGGTAATGATGTTACAGCAACAGATGATGTGACAGCAGGTGATGATATTGTAGCTGGTGACTTGGTTCAAGGTGTACGTGTAATAGCCACAACAGGTAATATCACAGCAACAGTAGGATCTGTAATAGCAGGTAATGATGTTACAGCCGCTGATGATATTATTGCAACAGACTTGGTTCAAGGTGCTAGCGTAACAGCCACAACAGGTAATGTTGCAGCAACCGTAGGTGATGTCACTGCAGGTGATGATGTCAATGCTTCAGATCAAGTCACAGCAGGTACTTCAATGATTGCTGGTACTTTCATCCAAGCAGCCGGAAACATTACCTCAACTACTGGAAGTTTAGTAGCTCAACAAGGTAATATTACAGCTACATTGGGTAATATTTCTGCAACAGCAGGTACAGTTACAGGTGGTGCAGGTTTGATTGCAACTACCGGTGGTGTTACTGCTCAAGCTGGTAACATAACAACAACAAATGGTCAAATCAATGCAGGTGGTGCAAGCGGTTCAATGAGTGCATCACAAACTATTACTGCAGGTACAGGCTTGATCGCAACAGCAGGTGGTGTAACAGCAAATGCCGGTAATATTAGCGCAATTGGTGTTGGTGCAGATGTTACAGCCGCAGATGATGTGACAGCAGGTGATGATATTATAGCAGGTGACATGGTACAAGGTGCAAGCGTAGTTGCCACAACAGGTACATTCACAACAGCTACCATTAATGGTGGTGCAATTAATAATACAACAATAGGTGCTACAACACCAAGCACAGGTGCATTCACAACATTGACTGCTGCAACAGCTACCATTAATGGTGGTACAATTAATAATACAGCAATAGGTGCTACAACACCAAGCACAGGTGCATTCACAACATTGGATGC
>SXZI01000065.1 GCA_005788035.1 Bacteroidota bacterium | reverse complement strand
TGCTGTTACAGGTATTACGACTATCGTCATTTCAACGCAGCATGATGCAGATGTGTCTCAAGAAACAATCTCCGCCGACATTAAAAAACATGTAATACCGGCTGTGATCCCACCAGCATTGATCGGTCCCGAAACAGTGTTTCATATCAATCCTACCGGAAAATTCGAAATTGGTGGTCCTCATGGAGATACCGGTCTCACCGGAAGAAAAATCATTGTGGATACATATGGTGGGAAAGCTCCCCATGGTGGAGGAGCATTCAGTGGGAAAGATCCTACCAAAGTGGATCGTTCGGCTGCTTATGCTGCAAGACATCTGGCAAAGAATATTGTTGCCGCAGGCCTTGCCGAGCAATGCACGATTCAGGTCTCTTATGCCATCGGTGTAAAAGAACCTGTTTCACTCTTGGTGGATACTCATGGCACGGGAACCATAGCATCCGAAACATTAAGCTCCTTCATCATGAAGAATATAGATCTTTCTCCAAAAGGCATCATAGATCGTTTGCAATTAAAGAGACCAATCTATAGAGCAACGGCAGCTTATGGTCATTTCGGAAGAAATGATTTTCCTTGGGAACAGTTGGATCTCGTTCCATTGTTCTCGACTCTTTCCGCATAATTTTTTCACACATCATAGATGGAAACAATGTCTGTAGAAACATTAACATTACCGGAAAAGCATGAACAGGGTTCATTCAGTGAAGTACCCGGTTCTTATTGTGTCCGCGATATCTCTCTTGCTGAAGAGGGAAGAAAATTGATTGATTGGGCAGAGGCAAATATGCCGGTGCTCATGCATCTTCGTAAGGAATTCAGCAAAACAAAACCTTTCGCAGGTTATCGTCTTGCAGGGTGTTTGCATGTAACAAAAGAAACCGCAGTATTGATTGAAACATTCAAAGCAGCGGGCGCTGAAGTATATTGGTCAGGATGTAATCCATTGTCAACACATGATGCAGTTGCAGCTGCTCTGGCAGCAGCAGGTATTTCCATTTATGCTTGGCATGGAAATCATACTGATTTTTATTGGTGCATTGATCGCACATTGGACAATAGACCTCATCTCACATTGGATGATGGATGCGATTTGATCAATACAGTGCATGAAAAGATGATTGACTATGCAAAAAATGATGTGATCGGTGGTACCGAAGAAACCACTACCGGCGTTCATCGTTTGAGAGCTCGTTCAGCAGATGGAAAATTATATTATCCTGTTTTTGCTGTGAATGATGCAGAAACCAAATGGGATTTTGATAATGTGTATGGAACTGGTCAATCAACGCTTGATGGTATCATTCGTTCAACAAGCGTGATGCTTGCAGGCAAGAATTTTGTTGTTGCAGGCCATGGCCATTGTGGTTCAGGTGTTGCAAAGAGAGCAGCAGGCATGGGATCCAATGTGATCATCACTGAAGTGAAGGCAACTGCAGCAATTAAAGCAGTTCTTGAAGGCTTTGAAGTGAAGACTATGGATGATGCCGCAAAAATCGGTGATATTTTCTGTACTGCTACAGGTATGAAAGACATCATCCGCAAGCGTCATTTTGAAGTCATGAAAGATGGTGCAATTGTTTGCAATACCGGTCATTATGACTGCGAAATCAATATCAGTGAGTTGGAAGAGATTTCAGTTAGTAAGCGTACGATTCGACAGAATTGTGAAGAGTTTACAATGAAAGATGGTCGCAGAATTTTCGTATTGGCTGAAGGACGTCTTGTCAATCTTGCTGCAGCAGAAGGGCATCCATCAGAAGTCATGGATATGTCATTTGCCAATCAATTCCTCTGTCATGTAAAGCTTGTTGAGGCCCACAGAGCCGGCAACAAATTGCCTGTAGAGGTTATCGATATTCCCGTTGCTCAAGATGAATATATTGCAGAACTCAAATTGAATACCATGGGTCTTTCAATGGATATCCTGACTCAAGAACAAATTGACTATGCAAACAATTACTTGGAAGGAACCTGATCAACAGGTACTTATTGAGTGAATACTCTGACAAAGGAATGCATCAACAATGCATTCCTTTGTTGTTTATGGAGTGTTTGAATGCCAATACTGCTTGAGCATTGGCTTCATGATCTACAGTAGAAAGTGAGATGCGATGAACCATTGTTTTCTCTCGTTTAGAAACTCCAAAAAGATATGCATCATCATAATAACGAAGGACAATGTCAAAACAAGAATGTAAGTCTCCTGCATGCAAAGCATCAAGTGCATGCTGCGTTTGCAAACCACCCAATCGTTTATGCAAACGTTCAATTGCTTCTGCAATCAAAAGAGGACTCTGTGAGATATATTGCTCAACTAGCCATTTTAAACGTGCTTCTCGAGGAATATCAATGAAGATGACAGGACTATCTCTTATTGTTTCATGAAGTGATAAAGGGAGTACATTCCTTCCGATCTTTCTGCTTTCATCTTCAATCCAAATATGCGGCATGGTTGAATCGGGATATGTCATAGCAAGTCTATTTTCGAAATATTCTTGTGATGTTTGTTCCGGACAACCTATGGAGCCAAATGAAGAACCCCGATGATGTGCGATATTCTCCAAATCCAAAATGGGTTCTTGCATTCTTTGCAATGCATTGAGGATTTCTGTTTTTCCGGAACCGGTAAAGCCGCCAATAATATATGCCGGGAGTTTTCTCTCAAGAACATGTAATACATGATTTCTGAACGCTTTATACCCACCTTCCAAAGTAATGGCTTGATATCCGTAAAAGTTAAGCAACCAGGCCATTGCCTCGCTTCGCATTCCGCCACGCCAACAATGCACGAAAAGCATCGATCCTTTCGAGATTCCCTGAGCATTGAGTGATTCAAGATATGTATTCAATTTGGGTCCAAAAAAGTCGAACCCCTTTTCAATGGCTTTTTCTCTAGACACCTGTTTATACAATGTTCCAACTTCAGCGCGCTCTTGATCTGTGAAGATTGGAAGATTAATCGCTCCAGGAATATGTGCATGAGCAAACTCAGAGGGAGTACGTACATCCAGAATGGGATACTCCTTGGATGAACGAAGAAATTCTTCGAGTGGAATTCGTGTGTTTTTGGAACGATTCATGCCGAAAACTACTGCTTTTCTTCATGAGAATGACAACATTAGTCTTGGCAATCATCCAATTTTCGGCTCAAAAGCGTGAAAATCCTTTTGGGCAAAACCCCAAAAGTCTCTATCTTTGTATTCTGTTCTCAAACAGCGGTCCCATCGACTAATGGTTAGGTCACCACCCTTTCAAGGTGGCAGTACGGGTTCGAATCCCGTTGGGATCACTTCAAGGCATCGATTTCGATGCCTTTTTTTTTGAATATGCCTTTCATTGGCACTTCTATTGCTTGTAAATATTGAAGAATTGGAGTGAACAACATGCAGCTTGTTGTGATGGGAAATACCATAATAGAACGTATTTCGAAGGTTTTGTGCTTATTATGCATGATGCCTGCATTGCTTTGTGCCGGATGCAGATCATCCGAACCAATGGCAGAACCTGGGGAATTGTCGGTTTCTGCGAAGAAATTGGCGGAGCGATCAGAATTCTTGCGGAATCATCCCTCGCTCATGACTTCACCATTTGCACCATTGATTGATCCTTTACTCGATGCGGGGATGGATACTTCCGTTCTCATGACATTTCTTAGTGATCCCAAACTTCGATTTGAAGAATCTTTGGTGAAAATCAATGTGACGGGATATAGAAAAAAAGTTGATTATTCGCACAATTATGCGCCGAAAGCAATTACTTCATCGATTGCATTCTATCGTCAGCATGAATCTGTATTAAAGTCTGCTGAAGCATTATATGGAGTACCTGCAGAAGTGATAACATCCATTCTGTGGATAGAGACTAAATTTGGTACATATACCGGCAAGTATTATGTTCCAAGCGTCTTTTTTACGATTGCATTGGCTTCAGAGCCGGAGAATATAGAGCGTAACAAGAAGGCATTACGTTCGGAAAATCCTCCTCCTGATCCATCCGAATTGGATTCCTTGGATAAGCGTATCATAGCAAGAGCAAATAAAAAGGCCAAGTGGGCATTTGGTGAAATACTTGCACTCGATACATTGAGAAGAGTATATCACAAAGAGTATACCTCACTCTATGGATCCACAGCAGGAGCATTTGGGTGGAGCCAATTTCTTCCATCAAGTTATATCCGCTGGTCGGTTGATGGTGACAATGATGGAGACAGAGATTTGTTTTCTCATCAGGATGCCATTCATAGCATTGCAAATTATTTAAAGACAAATGGCTGGGGTCCTACTCAAAAGGATCGTGAAAAAGCAGTGTATCACTATAACAATAGCAATGATTATGTGAATGCAGTGTTGACATTGGCTCGAAAAATCACGGAAGGGTTGTAATCATGCAGAAGATGCAGTCCATCGCAGAACGATGGAAGCGCATAGAACATGAAGTACAGGATGCAGCTTTATCTTGTGGAAGAAATCCTCATGACATCACGATAGTGGCTGTTTCTAAAATGCATTCACTCGAGTATGTTCAACAGGCCTATGATGCGGGCGCTCGAGTTTTCGGGGAAAATTATGCACAAGAATTCAGGGATAAAATTCAGGAATCTCAATCAATTCATTTCATACCCGAATGGCATTTCATAGGGGCACTGCAATCAAACAAAGTGAAATATGTTATTCCTCATGCAGCACTCATCCATTCTTGTTTTTCAGTTTCTGTAGCGGATGAAATTCAACGTTTGTCAAAAAAACTTGATATGATTACGCCTGTGCTTGTTCAAGTGAATACATCCGGTGAAACATCCAAGTCGGGAATAGAACCGGATAGGATAGATACATTCATGGAACAGCTTCAAGGGTATGACAATATCAAACCTCGTGGGCTCATGACGATACCTACTGCAACCGATGATGATATGCAACTGACAAAAGAATTCACAGTATTGCGCACCATTCATGAGCGCTTGAAACAAACCTGTGAACATCCGAATGATTGGAATATTTTGTCAATGGGTATGAGTGATGATTTTAATCTGGCAATAAGGGAAGGAGCCACGCATGTTCGCATCGGGACTGCGATTTTCGGTGAAAGAAATCAATGAGCTTGATTGGTTAGTATTTCCCTTAATCGTGCATAGGGAGAATCATTTCTCAAGGCAGTGGGGCAACCCAAAATGATGCATTGCTTCTTTGCACGGGTCAAAGCAACATTCAATTTTCTATCAATTACTTCTCCTTCGATTTCAGTAAGTGATTCTATACCCTTCATGTGAAATTCATTGTGAATTGCCAATGAAATAATAATCAGCTCACGCTCGCTTCCTTGAAAACGTTCTACCGTATCAACCGTTATTGCTCCCATATAATCACTTGGA
>SXZI01000064.1 GCA_005788035.1 Bacteroidota bacterium | reverse complement strand
CTCTGTTGGGGTTTGAATATGGATGCGATCTTTCGTATAGAATTGTCGTTCTTCTTCTTTCCACATCAATGAAGGCGTTGTGAGAGTTGTGTTTGTACTATCCGAGCGTACAAAAACATTACCTTTTGCAAACATATCTCTTGTTTCTTCATTGATTGTAGCACTTTTAGCAGTGAGAAAGCCTGCTGGTTTCGAGCGAGCATTCATGAACTGAACAAATACATTTGAATCAAGCAATGTTTCATTTCTGGATTCAAATACTCTTGCTTTGCCTGCCTTTAACAGGGCTCTTACTCTTGTAGAGTCAGAAAAAGCCATTGAGAATTCCCATATCTCATGGGTTGGTATCATCACAGGATCTAATGTGTCTTTAATGACTGCTTCGGGTTGCCTTGGTGTATCAAAGCATGAAGACAAGAAGAGAAGACTTGCCAAGCAGAAGGATATATTATTCAAAAGAGTTGATGACATGTCGTAATTGAGCTAATTCATGCAAGAAACTTTTCATGTGTATGAGAGGGAATTGAGTGGCTGAATCAGACAATGCCTTCTCAGGTTGTGGATGTGTCTCTATGAATATACCATCAATTCCAACTGCCATAGCTGCACGGGCAAGTGGTTTTATGTATGCACGCAAGCCTCCTGACTGATCACCACCACCAGGTAATTGCAGTGAATGAGTTGCATCATACATAATTGGATGCCCGGTTTCTTTCATGATGAGCAAAGAACGGAAATCAACCACCAAATCATGATATCCAAATGTTGTCCCTCTTTCAGTAAGCCAAACTGAGCTTGCTCCTGCTTTTGAAGCTTTTTCAGCTTGCTTTCCTATATCATCAGGAGCAAGAAATTGTCCTTTTTTGATGTTCACGATTTTACCTGTTGAGCCTGCAGCTTGTAAAAGCTCTGTTTGTCTGCATAAGAAAGCAGGTATTTGCAATATATCTACATATTCGGCGGCAATCTTTGCTTCAGGAGATTCATGTATATCTGTAATTGATCTTACGCCATGAGCATTTGCAACAGCTTGTATATGCTCTAGTGCTTGTTCATCACCAATTCCTGTGAATCCATTTATGCTGGTTCTATTTGCTTTTCTATATGAAGCTTTAAAGACAAAGTCAAATTGACAGTCTTTAGCAATCGGTGCAATTGTCTCGCATACTTGGTATAACAGTTCAGGTGATTCAACAACACAAGGTCCTGCTATAAGCGTGAATGGCTTTTGTAAAGAACTCATAAGTATGTTTCCAATTCCATTTCACTTTCAAGATAAACTTCTCTTCCTTTTGAGCCATTGGGTGAGCCAACGATACCCGCAGATTCAAGTTCATCCATTATTCGAGCTGCTCGTGCATATCCGACCTTGAGATATCTCTGCAATAGCGATGTTGAACCTTGTTGATGACGGATAACTATTCTTGCGGCATCCACAAATAATTCATCCCTTGAATCACTTCCACCTCCACCCCCGTTAGATGATTTATCTATTGCAGTTGGCAACATATAGGGGGTTGTATACCCTTGTTGATTTGCAATATGCATACAAATATTCTCAACTTCATCGGTGGACAAAAAGCTATTTTGAATACGTACTGGCTTTGGAGCGCCACCGGGTAAATACAGCATATCTCCATTACCAAGTAATTGATCTGCTCCGGGTCCATCAATAATTGTTCTTGAGTCAATCTTCGATGCGACCTGATATGATATTCTAGCAGGGAAGTTAGCTTTAATCAAACCTGTAATGACATCAACGGAAGGTCTTTGTGTGGCTATGATCAAATGTATACCAACAGCCCTGGCCAATTGTGCCAAGCGGATAATGGGTTCTTCAACTTCTTTTCCAGCTGTCAGCATGAGATCAGCCAATTCGTCTATTACGCATACGATATAAGGTAATTTCTTTAGTTCAAGTTCACTGTCCTTGAATTTACCTTCTTTCAATTTAGTATTATAATCTACAATATTTCTTTGCCCTACTTTTGCAAGAATATCATATCGATTCATCATTTCATTGCAAAGTGACTTTAAAACTGCCACTGCATTTTGAGGCATAGTGATTATATGCTCATCTACATCAGGTGAAAGAGCAAGGAAGTGATTTCTCAATAGACCATAATAGGTCATTTCAACTCTTTTAGGATCAATGATGACAAATTTCAGGTCTTTGGGATGCATTTTGTAGAGAAGCGAACAAATCACGGTATTGATACCAACACTTTTACCTGCACCTGTTGAGCCAGCAATCAATAAATGGGGCATTTTTGACAAATCGGCACAATACACTTCGCCAGATATTGTTTTTCCAAGGGCAAGCGGCAAGCGTTGTTCCACATCATGAAATTTAGAAGATTTTATGATGCTACTAAATAATACCATTGATGGATTATGATTTGGAATTTCAATTGCAACAGTTCCACGCCCGGGAACAGGAGCAATGATTCTTATGCCACGTGCTTTCAATGCTAAGGCAATATCATCAGAGAGATTTTCTATTTGCGAGATCTTTATTCCTGCTGCAGGTACAAATTCATATTGAGTGACTACAGGACCGGGCGTCACTTGCAAATCATTTATTTCAATTTTAAATGTACGAAGCTTTTCTTGTAGCAAACGAGCATTTTCTTTTAGTTCTTCATCATCAACTTTAATCACATGCTCATGTTGCTGAGTAAGGAGGTCTAATGTAGGTGCATCATAATCAATTTCTTCATCATGAATCATGGACTGTACTTTTGCTATTTCTTTTTCGCTCATATCTTCGGTATTTACTATCGGATCTTGAACGTTCAAAGTCAGTAAGGGTTCATCCTCTGTTAAATTATGCTTGGGTTGCACTACTTCCTTTTTGACAGGCACTTCAACTGTTGGAAGTGCCTCTGTTTTCTTTGGGAGAGGTCTTTGTTTGCGGGTAAAGTTAACAAACATGGGTTCTTCATCTTCCAATAGTTCATTCCCTCTGATAATTACAGGGACTTGATCGCTTTGTGAATGAATTATGGTTTCGTTTTTACTTAACCCTTGCGTTCTTTTACGGATGATACGTGCAGGTTCTTCATCAGTATCAGGAGATAACATTGCAAAAGAAGATTGTACTTCTGAAGTAACTTCTTCGACTGTTTCTTCATTAAGCGTCTGAGTTTGCTTTTTTCTTTGAGCAAAGTCTATTGCTCTATCCACAATCATGGAGATATTCATGAAAGCTGTGATCACTGCATTCACAGAAGTTTTTATGGAAATGCCAAATCCTAATGTGATCGTCAAAAACAATACAACCATGAATGTGAGAAGTGCGCCAATTTTCCCTAAAAAAGAAGCCAAGACATGCGATTCGAATTGTCCAATCAATCCACTCCATTCATATGGAATCTTTGGAATGATCAATTGCATAGTGCCGAATAAGCCAGAAAACAAAATAGCAATTAAGGTAATGAGGCCGGTAAATTTGAAGGTCTTTGAAGTTATGCGTTCCGAAAAGAACACATCTTTTGCCCATAGAAAACCCAAAAAGGGAACAATGATAGCAAAGTAACCAACTGTTCCATTGAACATTACATGTGAAAACACGGCCCCAAATAATCCTAGCCAATTTTGCGTCGTGTCGGACTTTGCTTGAATTGCAGGATCCCCCTTTAATACAGAAATAATGTCATAGATAGTCATGTCTGCATTAGCTTCATCTTTTGGGGTGTAAGATATGAGCGACAATAGCAGTAGGAGGCTGCTTAATGCCATAAAGATTCCAAGGATGTGCATAGCCATTGCACGATGAGACTCTTGCTCCGGTTCCGGTTCCATGTTCTCTTGTTTCTTGGATTTTCTTGGTTTTGATACAATCATATCTTCTTCATCGGAATCAAACAATGAGTCTATGATTGAATTTCGCTTTCTGTTTATGACAATCGAGTCAGGAGGCAAAGCCATGTGAACCTTCCTTTCAATATGCTGTTATGTTGAAAATGCTGCAAACATGCCATTCTTATGGCATTTATTACTACTCAAAAACTGTGCCTTTTTCGGGGGAATTGAAGAAAATACAAGTAAGGAATTGAAAAATATTTCAAAGTGCCATCAAAGAAACCGTGGAAATAGGAACTTTCTGATATATTTATGAATTATTATTGCATATTTCACCATAATTATACTGGTTAACCATGATAAAGCAAGCACCTTCAGACATTGGATTGCATGAGCTTTTACAAAAGAGATGGAGCATTCGTTCATTTGATCAAAGAAATCTGTCCTTTCAAGACATTGAAAAATTGTTTCAAGCGGCTGCATGGTCTTCCAGCAGCATGAATGAACAACCATGGAGATTTGTATATGCAGAGAGAGGAAAGGGGCATTATGACGACATTCTTTCTGTGCTCATGCCTGGCAATGCATTGTGGGCTTGCAATGCCCCGCTATTGATTGCAGTATTTGCAAAGAAGTACTTTTCTGATGGAACTACCAATCTTCATGCATGGCATGATGTTGGTGCGGCATGCATGTCATTGTTATTGCAAGGGGTTTCTCTTGGGATCTATGGTCATCAAATGGGTGGATTTGATCGCGAAAAAGCCAAACTTGTATTTGGAAATTCAGATGATTATGACATTGTTTCAATTATGGCTCTTGGATATCCAGGTGAAGCTGATGCATTGGAGGAACCGTTTAAAACACGTGAAACTACTCCAAGGGTAAGAAGAACACCCGAATTATTTGCCTTTACTTCATTTGAACAATTGTAAAGCTACTCTTCATCGGATGAACGTAATTTTTCAAGAGAAGAAAAGTCTTCAAGAGTTGTGGTATCTCCAGAAATTGTTCCCTGAGAGACAATTTCTCTGAGTAATCTACGCATGATCTTTCCGCTTCTGGTTTTTGGTAATCCCTCTGTGAAGCGAATGTCTTCCGGTTTAGCTATAGCGCCTATCTCTTTTGCAACATGGTCTTTCAGTTCTTGCTTTAACGCCTGTATATCTACAGGACGGTCTTTCATGACCGTTACAAATGCTATAAGTGCATTGCCTTTGATTTCATCTGGTTTCGCTACGACTGCTGCTTCAGCCACGCTTGGATGTGAAACTAGTGCGCTTTCTATTTCCGCGGTGCCCAATCGATGTCCTGAAACATTGACAACATCATCAACTCGGCCCATGATCCAAAAATATCCGTCATCATCCTTTCTTGCACCATCTCCGGTGAAGTACATTCCTTCATGATGATCATTCGGAGGAAATTCTGACCAATACACTGCTTCATATCGAGCATCATCACCAAAAATGGTTCTTGCCATTCCAGGCCACGGATGTTTGATTACTAAATAACCTCCTACATTTGAAGGCGTGGGGTTGCCGGATTTATCGACAATGTCTGCTAGTATACCGGGTAAAGGCATTGTTGCTGTTCCAGGTTTCGTGGGAACTGCTCCGGGTATTGGAGCAATCATGATGCCTCCTGTTTCGGTCTGCCACCATGTATCAACAATTGGACATCGTTCATTGCCAATGATTGAATGATACCACATCCATGCTTCCGGATTTATTGGTTCGCCAACGGTTCCCAATAAGCGTAAAGAGGATAAATCAAAAGCATTGGGGATTTGATTTCCGGCACTCATGAATGCACGGATTGCTGTAGGAGCTGTATAAAGAATAGTTGCTTTATGATATTGAATCAATTCCCATATTTTTCCGGGATGAGGATGATTGAGTGCTCCTTCATAAATAAGGATTGTCATCCCATGCATCAATGGTCCATATACAACATAACTATGCCCTGTTATCCAACCAATGTCTGCTGTACAAAAATATACATCGTCTGGTTTTGGATCGAAAACAAGACCAAAAGAATAATGAACATGTGTTAAATATCCACCAGTTGTATGGACCAATCCTTTAGGCTTTCCTGTTGAGCCACTTGTATAAAGATAGAATAATGAGTGTTCGCTTTCAATATGAAGAGGATCGCAAACAACTTCATGTGAAGTGAGCAGTGAATCCCAGTCATGAAATCGAGGCGTTTCTTGCTTGTCACTTTTGGGCAAGTCTTTTGAAATCACCTCGCGAATACTGGGGCATGATTGAAGAGCGGAAAAAACTGCATCATATAAAGGAATATCGCTACCTCTTCGCTTAGTTATGGCTTGAGTGATCACGCATACAGATGATGAATCATTAATACGGTCTCGCAAAGCTTCAGCAGAGAATCCTCCGAAAACCACATTATGAACGATACCAATTCGAGCACATGCAAGCATTGCAATGATTGCTTCAGGGTTCATGCCCATGTATATGGTAACTGATTCGCCTTTCCTGATTCCTAGCGACTTCAGTGATGATGCAAATCTTCCTACCTTATTGTGCAGCTCGGCATAGGTTAACTCAATTTTATGTCCGTCTTCTCTTTCCCATATAATGGCTTTTTTATTCTTGTATTCAGTACCGAGATGAATATCCAAGCAATTAAATGATGCATTTATAGTTCCTTCTTTGAACCATTGTGCTTTAGGGTGTTTCCAATCGAGGATGGTATTCCATGAAGAAAACCAATGAATGCGTTTTGCTTGTTTACTCCAATGTTCAAGAATATCGAATTGTGCTTCTTTTAATAATGAAGAATATTGATCCATTGAGGATATTTCAGCATTATCGGAGAATTGCTTTGGAGGTTGAAATAATCTGTGTTCTTGCAGTAGAGAAGAAAATGAGTTCATGTCAATTCTATGCAGACGGTATTGAAAAGAAAAAAAAAGCAGATCCGAGATCTGCTTAAAGAATGCTATTGAGTACTAGCGTAATTTTTTCATTAAAGAAATCATTTCAATGGCTGCCATGCCGGCCTCCGCACCTTTATTTCCTGCTTTTGTACCCGCTCTTTCTATGGCTTGTTCGATTGTGTCTGTAGTAAGAACTCCGAAGATGCAAGGTATGCCGGTATCCAATCCAACTTGAGCAACACCTTTTGAAACCTCTGATGCAACATAATCAAAATGAGGTGTAGCTCCTCTGATGACTGCGCCCAAAGTTATGATTGCATCATATTTTTTGGATTTGGCCATAGTTTGAGTGATTAGTGGTATTTCATAGCAACCGGGGCAATAAGTCAGTGTGATTGACTCTTCTTGTATTCCATGCCTTTTTAAAGCATCAAATGCACCTTGAACAAGATTATTGACAATGAATCCATTCCAGCGCGCAGCAACAATTGCTATGCGAGCAGAATTACTCTCGAATGTACCTTCAATGACAGTTGCTTTCATGATGTTCAACTCAATGTTTCAAATATGATTGTATGGCATCGATTGCATTCATGCCAATGGTGAATGTTCCAAAATTAGTTTCATCATATTCACGACTACCATGAAAATCTGATCCTCCAGTCCACAGAAGGCAATATTGATCAATGATTGACCGATAATATTGCTGTGTTTCAGGTGAATGAGAGGGATGAACTACTTCTATTCCATCAAGACCTTGTTTGATGAAACGTGATAAAACTTGTTGAGGAAGATATCTTCCTGGATGAGCCAAGACTGCAACGCCTCCGGCATCGTTGATTACTTTTATTCCAAGTTCTACGGGGAAGTTCCACTTAGGCTCATAAGCAGGTTTCCCAAAGCTCAGATATTTGTCAAATGCAGATTTCAAATCACCAATGAATGAATGATCAATCATGACTGCTGCAATATGAGGCCTTGCGACAGGTGCTTTTCCGGCTTTGGCCAAGACATCATTCATCGTAATGGGAATATTCACATTGTTTAATTTTTTGATGATTCGTTCAGCTCTTTTCTCTCGCTCATGTTTAAACATGGTGAGGTAATGATTCAATTGAGGATTATCAGGGTCAGTAAAATATCCAAGTAGATGATAATCTCTATTCTGTTCATAACAGCTAAGTTCCAAACCTGGAATTAATTCAATTCCAATACTATTTGCATATTCCAATCCATGAATATAACCCTGCATTGTGTCATGATCTGTAATGGCTAGTGCATGCAGACCTACCTTTTTTGCCTTATCCAACAGATCCTCTGGGGATAAAATCCCATCGGAATAAGTGGTATGTGTATGTAGGTCAGCTGAAAAAGACATTATGAACTCATAGCTTGTAATTGTTCGAGAATCGCATCGACGGTTTGTTGAACTAATTGTTCTGATTGTATTGCAATATGAATACGTTCTTGTGTTTTACGATTTTTCATTTCCAATTGACCTTGCAGGAGTCCTTTTTCGCCAACAATCAATTGGATGGGTAGTCCTATTAAATCTGCATCATTGAATTTTATACCGGGAGATACATCCCGATCATCAAACAATACATCAATGCCGGATTGTTCCAAGGCATCATGTATAGATATGCAAGCATTTACAACATCCTGAGACTTATGCAATCCCAACCCTATCAAATGTACAGTGTATGGAGCAATTGCGATTGGCCAGCATATTCCTTTGTCATCATGATGCTGTTCTATGGCACAGGCAATTATTCTTTCAAGCCCAATGCCATAAGAACCCATAATTATAGGTTGTTCTTTACCATGTTCATCGAGAAATACCGCATTTAATGCTTTGGAATATTTAGTTCCAAGTTTGAATATATGCCCAACTTCTATTGCATTGACAATACGCAAAGGGTGTCCACCATGAATACATGGCTCGCCATCGAGAACAGTTCTAAAATCTGCATACCCTGAAATAGTGCAATCTCGGGTAATATCAATGTTCTTATAGTGATAACCATCTTTATTGGCACCACTAACTAGTCCATTCGCATCTTTTAACAGATTGTCTGCAATGATTGTAATATCCGATTTCATTCCGATTGGACCAATGGACCCAGCATGTGCACCAGTCAATGCAAACAATTCCTCTGGTTCTGCAGGTCTGCATTGAATTGCGCCAACATGCGCTTGAAATTTTGCTTCATTCAATTGATCATTACCACGCATCAAAATGAGATAGGGAGTTGAATCTGCGAAATAAACCACAGACTTTGCGCATCTGTTCACATCAAGTCCAAAATGCTCCACAAGTTCATCAATTGTTTTGGATTTGGGTGTGGCAAATTCTTCAAGTGGGGAAGCTGCATCTAATCGTTTGATCGGCTCGACAGCACTGACTGCTACTTCAATATTTGCTGCGTATCCTGAATGTTCATCAATAGCGCAGGTATCCTCACCATGAGGTGATTCAACCATGAATTCTTGAGATGCACTTCCACCCATGGCTCCTGATGAAGCACCAACAACAAAGAATTTTAATCCGCAACGTGTATAAATGTTTCTATATGCTTGTTCATGAAGAAGATAGCTTTTGTCCAATCCTTCAGAGGAATTGTCAAGTGAATATGCATCTTTCATTGTGAATTGACGACCTCGCAATACTCCTGATTTAGGTCGCGGCTCATTTCGAAATTTAGTCTGAATCTGATACCATATTTGTGGCATGTCCCTGTAAGACTTGATATGCTGTTTAGCATGATACGTCATGATCTCCTCATGCGTCGGTGCCAGTACAAGTCCTTCTCGATTCTTTATGTGAAACATGACATCACCCATGGCTTCAACTCTTCCTGTCTGCTCCCAAATATCTATCGGGTTAAGAGCAGGTAAGTGAAATTCCTGACCACCTATAGCATCCATCTCTTCACGAATGATCGACTGAACTTTTTTAAGTGAACGATATCCCAAAGGCAATTGCGAAAAAATACCTGCTGCAAGTTGTCTGATAAGTCCAGCCCTCATCATCAAAATATGAGATGGTATTTGTGCTTCAGCAGGTGCTTCTTTTAATGTAGGGGCGAAAATCCGAGACTGATACATATCTATGGTTTCTACAAATTATAATCTGGGTCTGAGAGGGAATATACGAATTTTAGGCAAAAAATTGTCTAGAAACTTGAATATATCACGGTTTTAGGGTACTGAATTCAAATGTATTTCACATTTTTGTTGAAAGGATTGATTATACTAATTTGTTTTTGAGTGATTGAAACATGCAAATCAACTACCTCTCTTTAGTTGTTTTATCTCTAATGTCCTTCAGTATAGCCAAATCATTGCCCCAGTTCAGTTTGATTTCTGGCAATAGATGCAATAGTTGTCATATAAATCAACAGGGTGGAGGAGGAAGAAATGACCTGGGATGGTACAGTTATAGAGATGTTGGTGCTATTGAGCCGGCTGAAGGAATCATGTCCGATTTTTGGGCCATTCAGGATTCAATCAGAAGTATGATTGGAGCGAAGTCAAATGTTGGTTTTGATATCCGTTTTCAATATATCAGATCACGTAATCCAAGTGCTGACGCTTCGTTTTTCCCAATGCAATTTTCGGTATATGGACAACATTCATTCACACCTTGGCTCGGAGTTGATGCAGCTTATAATATAGGTCCAATCAGATATAAAGGGCAATCATCGTGGTCAGGTTCTTTGCGTTTTCAACCTGGATTGGAATTGCCTCTATTGCGGATAGGAATGTTGCAGCCGACAATTGGTATTAGAAATGATGATCATACAACGTTGAATCGACAAATACCTGCTGATTGGCTAACGGATGAAGTATTGACTCCTTATTCTCAAATGACACTGATAGCTCCAAATTTTGCAGCACCTGGGATAGAAATAGGATATGAAGGTTTGCATTGGTTTAGTGTTCATGCAGGTGTATTTTCTAATTCTTCATTGAATGACAATGCAGTGACTAATGATTTAGATGCAAATCTTGCATATTCAACTCGAATCATGTTCTGGCCTCGCTTCTTTGAGAATACTGTAAATACATATGTAGGAGCATCTTTGTTAAAAAATGGTGATGTCTCAATCATTCAATATATGCTAGGAATTGGATTGACTGATCAACTGTCTTTCAGTGTTGAAGCTACTCAATCAGACATACATCATATTCGTAGCATAAGTACTGACAATCTTCAAAACTTGCCAGGATCATCAACTACATATACGACAGAGTTGATGTATCAAGTTGAAAGTTGGCTTTTTCCATATGTGCGAGCAGAATACGGAGAACTTCGAAATGATCAGAATATAGATCATACTATCATAAAGCAATTTGTCATAGGTGCACAGATATTTCTGTTGCCGAATATTGAATTTCGACCCGAGTATCGCATGTTTGATACATATCGCCCCGGAATAATTGGTAGATGGGGAGCACAGTTTCATTTATACTATTAATTGCACTTTCAATATGAAAACTGAAGAAAGACGTGATTTTTTAATTCGATCCATGCAAGGCATAGGATTTGTAATGTGTACAGGAACATTGGCTTCTCTGTTGCAATCTTGCGAAATGAATGAAGATTCACTCAACCCTGACATCACTACATTTCCTTTTGACATTGATCTTTCCAAGCCTGAATATTCGTCATTGGCTGTGATAGGTGGGGCAGTGTATGCTAATAATCCAGATGGGAATAATGGAAATGATATTATCATCATCAGACTTGAACAAGACCGCTTTCTTACAGTTACATCGATATGTACACATCAGGGATGTTCGGTAAATCTTCCTTCTTCAGATAAACCTACGCTATTTTGTCCTTGTCATTTCGCGGAATTTAGTCCACTGACAGGCGAAGTACTCGTGCAACCAAAGCTTGGAACAGCCAGTACTTTGCCGGTATTTAGAAATGAATTTGACAAATCAGGTAATAAGTTGACTGTTTACTTGCCTGGTAATGGTTGAATTGGATTTTTAACTTCAATTGATACTGTTCGGCAATAATATCGACCTTCAGGAAGGAAATTGTCGAATAGCATCTTTGATGCACCAATTCCTTTAGTTGATATGATGTTGATATTTGGTTGAATATTCCGCATGAATGATTCAACAGTTTTAGCCCTGGATTCCGATAATTCAAGATTATATGTTGCTTCGCCTAATTTGTCTGTTGATCCGGTTATACTCACTTTAGATTCGGGCATAATTTCCTGATTAAGAAAATTCTTCATCATGTTCTTGTTTTTTTCGGACAATGAACTTTGGTCATATTCAAAGACAATTAAGCTGAGTCTGCTTATCTCGAATGTATTATTTGTCTTAATGATAGGTTTAGTGGTTCTTGTGCTGAATGATTCCCCTTTTGTAGTTTGAGAATACAGTGTGATGTCAACCGAGTCATCTTGATTCATTACCTGATTTCCAATACCTGATATGACACCTGAATCTAGTGGAATGTCCAAATATTTCGGCGGGGCGCCAATTCCCTCAACACTCTTTAATAATATGCCATGATGTTGGATGTCGATTTTCCATGATTGAACAGCCGCAGATGTATCGGTTTGAATTGCTAATTGCATCAATTGTTGAAGAGGGATGTATTCATTGAATTTCGAATAAACCACGGGATCAAGAATATTAGGGTGAGATGACTCAATTTCAACTCTTCTATTTTCGGCATCTCCTTCAATATACTCTTTGTTGGATAGGTTGTCAGGTAGATCGCGTGCCTTTATCATAATTGCATTAGGATCAATATTCCAGTTTTGTACAAGTAGATCTTTTATCGACTTTGCTCTATCTAGCGCAAGATTTTTTCTAAGTTGTACATTTGACTTTTCTTTTCCATCAGTACTACCTATCAAAACCAATGTTGCATCGGGAATCTGTTGTAGCCTTCTGGCTATGATGCTTAAGATATTGTTATATGTTTCAAGAGTGTTTGATGATACTTGTTTTTCATCAAAATCAGGATTTATCTGTGACTTAATTGATCTTGGTATTATGGAACACGAATCAAAGAAAATGTATGGAAGAATAGGAAATGTTTGTGTAATTACTGTCTGCTGTAATTCCAAATCGGGTGCTTCCAATTGATCAAAATGAATGGGGTTGATGATGGCAATTGCCGGTGGAGGCGGAACTTCTTCCGGAATATCAATTGGTGGAGTAGGCGTTTTGATGATTACATCAAGAGGTCTATATGCAAAACCTAATCGAAATTCAAGTGAACTTGATTTCCAATCTTCATTCTTTAACAAACTCGAAAAAGAATGGACATATCCAATCTCGGGCATCAGAGAAAGTGCAGGCGTCAGAGAAAAATAACATCCTAATGATCCATTCAAACCAAGAAGATTATTTGCAAGAACATTGCCTTTTTCAATAATGCGAAATTTATCGGCTGGTGTAGTAAAACCAAGATGATCAGGAGATATAATGCGTTGAGAACGTTCATAGGTGTTTTCGGTTAATCCAAAACCAAATGTTGCGCCAAATCGTGTGAAAAAGGGAATATCCGGAATTGGATATATCGATAAACCAACATCGGCAATGATGCGATCAAGGCTTATTGTATATTGATTCCGAAGTTTTAGTGTGTCATATCCGGTTCCCGTTGAATTCAAAACATATAATCGGCAATCATCTGATGTTAATGAAGCAGGATGTTGAGCTAAATAGAACCTTCCTGAAACACTCATAAAAGAAGGCACAACCGTATATTCTCCAAAGAGACCTAGTGATATTCCATGAGATATGCCCTGTTCATAGGTCCCACAATACGGAGAACCTGGAAATACTTCCAATGTACTTTGATTGTATATAATGTTCGAACCAGCCATAATGCCAATAGAATATGGGGCCACTACACCATAGGTTGTGTCTGGTTCTTGACAATAAAGCGTAAAATGACAAAGAAAAGCGAAGAGAATAATCATGATTTTCATCACTAAGATTGTTTCAGTGGGTAAAATAGTAAAAAATATGAATTAGTTGTTTCGTAATTCAAGAGTGGCAATGCTCTCAACATGTGCCGTTTGGGGAAACATGTCGACAGGTATAATAGAGGTTATCTCGTATGATTCATGCAAGATGGCAATGTCACGAGCTTGCGTGGCAGGATTGCAGCTGACATAGACAATGCGTTTGGGTGAAATTTCAAGCATATGTCTGAGTAGAATCTCATGTACGCCGGCACGAGGGGGGTCTATGATGATGATATCTGGTTTTTTAAAGGATGTAAGCAATTCTATAGCAGCAGGAACATGTAAATCGTGGGCATAAAAATCACAATTTGCAATGGAATTCAGTGTTTGATTGTGCTTTGCATTTAGTATGGATGATTCAGATAATTCGATTCCAATAACATTTGCAGCTTTTTTTGCAGCAGGAAATGTAATTGTCCCAGCCCCGCAATATAAATCCCAAACCTGCGAATCTGAATCAATGTGAGCTTGCTGTATGATGTGATCTACAAACTGATCTAATTGATAAGAATTTGTTTGAAAAAACGAGAAAGGCGAGATAGTATATTTGATATCCAGAATCGATTCGGTGATATACAATGGTCCATCGGAAAAAACAATATCTCCTTGAGCCATTGGAGACCATGAGAGATTAATGCAATGCAATGCTGAAGTAATGAATGGAAAAAGCCGTCTAATCTGATGCCACCAAAGAATGAATGCTTCATCTTGTTTGGATATTGGATCCTGTGTAATCAACACAGCCATTAACTCACCAGAATATTTCGAGGTCCTAATGATGAGCGATCGTAGAAATCCTTCATGTGTTCTTGGATCATAACCCTTTACTTGAAGTTCTTCTGCTTTCTTATGTAAAGCATTGAGTAATACATTGCCATCAGTGGATTGCAGATGACATTCGTCAATGTTGATTATCTTGTCAAATCTTCCAGGAACATGAAGGCCAAATGCAAAACCTTTTCTGAATTCTTCATTGCTCGCTATTTGCTCTTCGGTCAACCAAGCGGATGAACCAAAAGAGAATTCCATTTTATTACGATAATTATATTGTTTGGGTGAAGGAAGAGTAGGGGAAATATGCGGATGAGAAAACTTTCCTATCCGTTTACATACATCATCAACTATTTGTCTTTTCCAATGAAGTTGCTGTTCATAATTCAAATGTTGCCATGAACATCCTCCACATTGAGTAAAGTAGTTGCAAGCAGGTTGAACTCGATCTGTAGAAGCATGAAGAATATCTTTGATGATACCCTCTGCATATTTTTTACGTTTTTGTCTGATTTCGGCATTGACTTTATCGCCCGGAGCGCCATATTTCAGAAAACGAACAATCCCTTCATCATTTCGGGCAATAGAAACGCCTTCATTTCCCAAACTCTGTATGGTCAATGTTTCAAAGACTCTTTCTTGCTGCTTTTTTCTACTCATGATGTAGATTTCGCATCATGTGTGTCATCATTATTTTTGTTTCTTCTTTGCAGAAAGAAAGCAAGGAGAAGGCTCAAAGTAGTTGCAATATTAACGCTAAGACTTATAGTTTTACCCATACCGAAAATATCGCTGTGATATGAGAATACGACTGTGTGCTTACCCGAAGGAACAATGACACCTCTCAGTGCATAATTTGTTTTGTAGGTCTCTGTGGGTTTTCCGTCAATCGTGCAAGACCAACCAACGGGTAAATACACTTCACTTACATGTAGAAAGTTGGTTCCGGGATTATCCGTTGAGATTGTAATCTTATGATTTTCGAAACCGATAACTGTTGCTTTTGCATTGACACCTGCTGGTTCAATGTTTGTAGCGAGGTCCTTTTCAATAAATGCGAGTGATTTTGGATTAAAGTCCCCATCTCGTAAATGATGTAATATGGATAGAGGGGTATCTTTTTTTACAGAATCAACAAAAAATGCTCTTGGGAGAACAGAAGCATTCTCATAAACCAATGTTGGCATAGCACCCTGATCAGTTTGCATGACGCCTTCAAAAACAGGTTTAACACCTTGAATCATTTGTTGGGGTGCAGAGATATATTTAACATTTAGAAGATTCATTAAAAAGAGATTGGTAATATAATTCCCACCTCCACCACCGGCAACATCGAGCAAATCTTGATAGACCCTCATTTTGGCAGAATGATATCCATGTACATTTTGCAATTTGAAATATGCTGGTATGTTTGTCTTACCCATGCTCATATACACCAAGTCTGCAACTCGGTAGAGAGACTTATCTTTTTTTATGAATGAAACAAACTCCGGCTCAGAAAATTCAGACTTAATGATATCGCCTTTATCAACTTCCATTGGTCTATATGCAACTCTCCATAGATCGATGATCAGATACAATGCAATCGCTGTATAAAAAAGACCCTTGGATAATGCACCACGTATGTACAAAATAGATAAGACAATAACTGTAATACCGATGAATGATGTGATCATCCAATCAGCTTTCATTTGTTCATAGAGGAATTCGAAGAGTTGTTCAGGTACTTTGTTGGCAGCTTGAACATCGGCGATATAACCTGATTCAGAGATCAAGAAACCGGAAACAAGCAACACAGACATACCTCCCAATATAGCTAGCATTGGCTTTTTGCTCTGAGCCCAACCTTGACTTCTCCAATCATTCAGAGCTGATAATCCATAACCAAACAGTATTGGAATGGCAAATTGCATTACGCATAATGCCATCATAGGTGCTCTGAAATTATTAAATCCGGGTAGATTATAATAGAATATGTCGAATATGAGTGGGAAGTTCTTTCCAAAGGAGAGAAATAATGATAGTAATGACAGCACAATGAGATAATGAATAAAAATCTCTTTCCGAAATGCATAAATTCCAAGAAGTGCAATGGCCAGTACTCCAATTCCCATATAATTAGCGGCATCGGTAAATGGCATCTGACCCCAATACGGTTGTACGATTTGCCCCTGTGTTGCTCCTTTGGGTTTATACTCCAACTTGCCAAAGCCAAAATAATTTGGAACAAGAAATGTTAGCGTTTCTTCGGGGCTAAAAGACCAATTCGTGGCATAGTCATAATCAAAGCCACCGGTATTGTCTTGTTTATTTCCAGCCAATTGTTCTATTGGTGCTGAACCTCTTGTTGAATATGGTTTATATTCAAGAACGCTTAAATACCGATCTGCAGACATACCGAATGCCAATCCGCCGGCCAGCATCAATGCGAAAGTTGAACGAGCTACACCTAGAAGAGACTCTTTTTTAACGATACTGGAAATCGCTGTTGCAATAAGATATAGAGCAAATGTGATTACTCCATAATATGCCATTTGAACGTGGGTGGATTCAACCAATACATGAACTGCAATGATTAGTGCTGATGCATGAAACAAAGACCATCCAGATCTTAAACGTTCAAGAAACAACAAAATGAAAGGGAACATGGCTAGTGCAATCGGCTTAGTGTTGTGGCCAATCATAATCCATGTAATGATGAATGTTGAAAAGACAGCAGAAAATCCAACCGCAAATGCAATGAATCGTTCTTTTCCTTTCGAACGCATAAGAAGATACATGCCTATTGCATAGACCATATAGTGAAAAGCAATTCGAGCAGCATCATTATTGAATATTCCAGCAAATAATTTAGCAGCACCAAAGTACAATGTGGCTAAAAAATCCCAAGATCGTTCACCGGTGGTCAGAAGAGCAGCGTAACTTGGGAGCCCACTAAATATATAGGGAAGCCATTGAGGAAATTCCCCTTGCTCTTTGGCTTCATTTAGGAACGTTTCAAAACTCGCAGATGCTATATTGTCTGAAGCATTGAAATTTCCGCCTGTAAAGAGGGCGGGACTAAGAAACAAAATGACTGATGCCATTAATGCAAGAATGAAAGACAAATCTCTGTATCGTTCAGGAATGAACAAAAAAGAACTGTTTGAAGCTGCTTTTGATGAATTTCCATTTGCTTTGGGCATATCTGACTCTCCGGTAAAAAAAAGCCGAATAATCAAATCTGACTATTCGGCTATTTCATTGATGATGATTAGAATTCCATTGAAGATAGTTTTTCCATTGTAGCTTTCACATCATTGGCTGATTTAACCAATGCCGCATTTTCATCAGCATCCAATGTGATTTGGAAGATATCTTCCATTCCGTTTTTACCAACTTTGATTGGTACACCTACTACCACATCATTTAAGCCATATTCACCATTGAGCATGACAGCGCATGGAAGAATTCTTCTTTTATCTTTGACAATACATTCAACCATTTGTACAGCAGCTGCGGAAGGAGCATAGTATGCACTTCCTGTCTTCAAATGATTAACAATCTCAATTCCACCATCACGAGTTCTTTGAACAATTGCATCAATTCGTTCTTTTGGCAATAATTCTGTGATGGGAACACCTGCGATCGTCGTATAACGGGGAAGTGGAACCATGGTATCGCCATGTCCACCCAATACGAACGCTTGAATGTCTTCAACGGATACATTCAATTCCATAGATAAGAAGGTGCGATAACGTGCGGTATCAAGAACTCCTGCCATCCCAAGTACTTTATTTCGTGGAAGACCTGTCTTTTTGAGTGTCACAAATGTCATTACATCCAATGGATTGGAAACAATGATATAGAACGCATTAGGTGAATATTTTGCTGCTTGTTCTGCACAAGATCCAACGATTTTTGCATTTGCTGCGAGCAAATCATCGCGGCTCATACCTGGTTTTCTTGCAAGCCCCGCGGTTATGATAACTATCTCAGAATCTTTTGTGTCTTCATAGGAGTTTGTTCCCAGGATCCTACAATCAGATGCTTCAACAGGCATGGACTCATACATGTCAAGACCTTTCCCTTGTGGAATTCCTTCTGCGATATCAAGTAAAACTACTTCTGTGGCGAGTTGTTTGTCTGCCAATCTTTGGGCAGTTGTTGCGCCTACATTTCCGGCGCCGATAACAGTCATCTTCATGGATAAGTCCTAGTAGTATAAAAAACTATATGAATAATTGTTGTAAGTCTTCTTCTGAAAAGATGGGTGAAAAATCTTTTTTCAATTCATCTATTGAACGCTGTTCTAAACTATACGATGCCTTTAACCATTGCATTGCTTCATTTGAATTGCCTAATAAAGCATTGACTCTTGCAGATTGATAAAGTAAATGTGCATTGTCTACATGATGTTGAATATATGAATCCAACATCTTCTTGGCTTCAGCATACTCTTGTAGTTCGATATAAGTATGTACGCAATCAATTACGCAGTCTATATTGTCCGGTGCTAATTGCAAAGATTGTTTATAACATATAATGCTCTCTTCAGGTCTGTGAATATTAAAGAGTGCATCTGCTTTTGCCTGCCAAACGTCCGCATATGATGGATATAGTGAAAGTGCTTTGTCATAATCTGCTATAGCAGATGCATATTCTTCCAATGCATCATGGCATGATCCTCTTCCATAATAAGACTCATAATGTAAAGGATCATGAACCAATGCCATGGAAAATGCCTCAATTGCATCTCTGAATGCACCTGTTTCTTCTAAAGTGCTTCCTAAATTATGCCATCCGGCAACATCTGTTGATTCATATGATAAAGCTGTTTTGTATGAATCAATAGCTTCAAGCAATCTCCCCAATGAACCCAAAGCATTGCCACGATTATACCAGGCACCTGAAAAGTCTTCTTTGATTGCAATTGCAAAGTCATAAGCTGATACAGCAGCATTATACTGCTCCAAATGACATAGAACCACTGCTTTGTTAAACCAAATAACATGATCGAAGGGTTCGATTTCTAAATATTGCTCATACCATATTAAAGCTTGTTCGTGATGTTCAAGGCAATCATTACAATACCCCAAATCAGAAAGGGCATGTTTGTGAAATTCTTCACTATTCACCAAGAATGTGAATATATTGATTGCATCTATATACATAGATTGCTTTTCGTAATATTGTCCTAATGCATACAGTACCTCTTCATTTCCAGGAAAAGTATCCATCAATGAGTGGTACATGAGCAATATTTCTTCTTTGGTGAGTATATGTTCCTGAAGCATTACATGTGTAATGTGAATGCCTGAATCATTTGGATTGAGCGCTTTTGCTTTATTGATAGAAATCAAAGCATTGGCTTTTTCATTAGCATGAGCTTGCGCAAGACTTTTAATATGCCAAGCATCGGAAGAATAGGGCGTCCTTTCTACAAGTACATCTGCAATGCGTAAGGCATCATTTTTATTACCTTCTTCAATGCAATAATGTACAAGTGCCTCCAATGTTTCATTATTTGGAATAGTCCCTTTACCCGTATCCAATACACGAATGCACCTCTTCAATACTTCGCGTAAGTATTGAGATTGTTGTTTTTTTGAAAATCCATCATCACCGTGTGGATACATAGTACTTTCAAGTGCATATTATTAGGGTTGGAATATTACAATGATACGAGAATGATGGCTCTTAGCCAAGAAAAACGGCGCTTTTGAAGCGCCGTTTTACCTCATTCTAAGACTTATTTATAAAATATTCTCAATTTCTAATGACAACAGGATAATCAATATCAATATCTGATTCTAAACTCTTGCGAATTCCATCTTTTGTTATTGAATCATAATAAGAGAGAACGATATTGATTTTTCCATTTTGATTGTCTCCAATCTTTGTCTTCACATCAAATTGTAGTCCAATTGGCAGATTGTTTTTGTCTTTGTCTGTTATTGACCACTCGATTAAACTTGCAAGAACCGAACTTGGCGTGTAGAAGAATTGATGTTCATATGAATCATTTAGTATTTCTAATGTAATATTGGTTTTTGGTGATTTAGATTCATTGTACAATTCAATGATGCCCTTATAGAGAGTATTAGATTGTAGTGAAATGGTATCAATCACACTTGGTAAAGCTCCACCGGGTCCATCAAGGTCTTTCCACATTGCTCTTACTGTATCAGTTGAATTGTTTTGATTTATTAATGTGACAATCACTGTGGTTGCATAATCATGATCATAATTTTGATCATGATCATGTTCTGTGATGCCACAGGATGAAAAAACCATTGATGTAGCAATGATGAGATGTATGGCAAAGAACTTATACATGTTGCTTTTCCTGATAAAATCATAAAATTGGAATTGTCATTCTTACTATGCAATTAAAACCTGTATCCATTGCGAAATATCTATACCGAGATAGATAATCTCTATATGCGAGATTTGTTATATTCTGAAAAGATAGATTTGCGGATATTCCTTTTAAAGGCCCATGAATTATAGTGCCTCCCAGATTGATATCATAAAGTGAATATCCGGGTGGTGGATTGGTATAATCCAAATTCGGATCAAATCGATTTTGCATCCGTACATGCGTCACACGAAACTCAATGAAAGCATCTCCAAACACATCCAAGAAAGATTCTCGGTGAGCATGCAGAGCGTTACTTATTCTATCCGAAGGCATCATGAATAGCGGATTACCGGTTGTTAGATTATCCCCTCGAATCATGGAACCTTGGAGCGAGAATGTCAGCCAATCATCTACTGTGTAGTCTCCTTGAAATTCTGCGCCATACATTACTGATTGAACTTGGTCATATCGAAATGTAGGAAAGCTTCCACGTACAGTTATTGTAGGACGAGCTCTATCAGGTTGTAGGAGAATAAAGCCATCGAATTGATTGTGAAATAGAGAGAAATCAAAGGAAATATTATGAGTGTCATAGAGTAAAGCAATATCCAAAGTCGTTGATTTTTCTGGTGATAAATCTCTTTTGCCAATCTCAAACTGTGCTGTACCATGATGAATGTCATTACTATACAATTCATTAACCTGAGGCGGCCTCCAAGTTTTTCCAATATTCATTGCAAGTCGCATATTATCAAGCACTTGCCACATGAAGCCACCACTGAATGAAGCACCTCCATAATTCAACACTGAATCATTGATCAATCTTGTAGGGGTTGAAAATCTATCAATAGAAATTGATCTTTTGTCAAAGCGCGCGCCACCACTAATTATGATATCATCAAACATCATGTTTGCAATGACATAAGCTCCCAATGAAGTCATAAAATAATCGGGAATCAATACCACTTTTCCTAGTCGCTTGTTCTGTTGAAATTGACTTGAAATTCCAATTGTGGCACTTATGAGTTCATCGACTTGTATGGACTTGAGTTTTATATCTCCGGAATATGTTTCCAAGAGAAGTCTCATAGCTGGTTTTACAAGTAATTGCTCCAATAGGTAAACAGAATCCTTGGGCACTCGTAAGTTATGCGCGTCAAACTCTGAACGATCATTGAATTGCCATCCATATGTTGCTTCAAGAAGACCCAATCCTTGAATGGGGATAGTACCTTGAATACTCAGGAGTCTGTGCTTGATCTGTTGCTTAGGAAAATCAATGTCATATGTGAAATCATACTCCTGTAATGGATGCCCAAGTTCAATTGCTCTTAGTAAATCACTTGCATTTGATATATGACTTCCTTTGAAAATGCCTAATTCGGTATCGAAAGAACTGGTTGTAAACTGAATCGACTCGCCTGAGGAAAAGGAGTATTTACCCTGCAATTGCCCATTCAATTCAGTAAAGCCGGTATTCCCAAGTACATAATCAGTTGTTCTGGCATTTCCTGCTTGTTTAGCAGTTAGCTGAGCTCGTAATCCAAAAGCATCATTACTAATGAAACGTGTACCCCATGATAAAGAGGGAGATATAGCTCCTTGCCAATTATTGGATTGGCTTTGCAATGTAATGGATGAGTGCAAATGAGCTGTATCGGCTATGTCCGGCGGAATGATACGTATCATTCCACCCATTGCACCAGGGCCATACTCAACTCCTGCTGCACCTTTTAATATCTCGATCGAACCAATTGAAAAGGCATCGATTTCCGGAGCATGTTCTGAACCCCATTGTTGTCCTTCTTGAGCTATACCTGCATTTGAAATCAAAAGTCGTTGACTATGCATTCCTCTTAATACCGGTTTCGAAATGCTTGGACCCGTTTGAAGCGTATGTAGTCCGGTCACTCTCTTTAGTGTTTCACCGAGCGTTTGCCCACGATGTTTGTCCAATGTCTCTGTCTTAATGATATTGACATCTTGTGAAGCAATTCCATAAACTGAATTACGATCTCCCGTTACTTGCACAGCTTTGCCCTGAAATTCCATAGGCTGCATGGTGAACGTCAAAGAAGTATCATTACTTGAAGCAGGAATGGTGATAGTACCTCCAATATATCCTGCTTTTGAAAAGCTGATAGCCTGTTCAGTATTCGAAATGAAAATATCAGCATGGCCCGCAGCATCGGTCATGGCGCCATTATTATATGTGGCAATCCGGACAGAAGCTAATGGTTTTTTGCTGTGCTGTTGAATATGTATTGTGCTAATATGGAGTGTACGTGTTTGGCCAACAAGTTGTTGTGCAGATATAGAACACAGTAAAATAAAGAGCACAATACCAGAAAAATAATACATGATATTGCTCCAAAAAAAGTGAAATTCACATGTGAATCACACTAAGGGTGGAGCGCGAGAAGATGCTCTTTCTAAGAAGTAATTTGAAGAGAATTGGAATGGAGAGTCGATATAAGGCAATACTGTGCAGGCATTGACAATTGATATTTCGATTGTCATCGTTGACGCAATCTGAATAATTGCATCGCATAGGTCACAATGATGTGCTTTCTGAACTTGTTTGATATCTAGTGAGAGTTGTTCATGTTCATGATGTTTAGGATGAAAATGTACTGCAAAGGCCCCAATTTGAAGAATTAGGGCCAATGAAGTCTCTATCGATATGAACATAGATCGAATCAATTAAAACTCAATGGTTGATTCATTCATTTTTTCAAGATTCTGTACAATGGCACGAAGACATGATGATGCCAGTACTCCATCAATCACTCTGTGATCGTATGTTATGGATACATACATCATTTGACGTATTGCAATCAAATCTTCGCCATTTACCTCGCGAACTACAGGTCTTTTTTGTACTGCATAAATACCAATGATTGCAGTTTGTGGCTGATTTATAACAGGCGTTCCAAAAAGACTGCCCCATGCACCCATATTGGTCATGGAAATTGTTCCTCCGGATATTTCATCAGGAGATAATTTTTTGCCACGAGCTCTTTGAGCCAAATCATTGATGGATCTGCTGATGCCACCAAGATTCATCATGTCGCTGTTCTTGATGACGGGAACGATCAAGTTGCCATCATTCAATACAGTTGCAAATGAGAGATTAATCTTCTTGTGACGGATGATATTACTGCCATCAACACTTACATTCACGAGTGGGAATTGTTTAACTGCATCAATGATGGCTTTTGCAAAGAACGGAGTCAGTGTGAGCTTGAAACCTTCCCTTTGCTCAAAAGCATGTTTATTTCTTTCTCTAAAGTTCACAAGCTGTGTAACATCAGCTTCGCCAACGCTTGTAACATGAGGAGATGTTTGCTTGGAACGGACCATATGATCAGCGATGATCTGTCGAACGCGATCCATTGGAATAACTTCAACATCTTGACCCCATTGTGCCAATGTTCCGGAATCAGCTGGTTTGGCAACATAAGTTTGCACAGGGGCCGGTGCCGGAGTTGGAGTTTGTACGGGTGTAGCAATTACCGGTGCTGGAGTTGGAATATTCTGTGGTGTCGGCATTGCTTGAGAACTGCCTCTTTTCCCGATATAAGAAAGTATGTCATTCTTTGTAACCCGACCTTCCATTCCTGAACCTGTAATCGCATCCAATTCTTGCAATGAAACACCTTCGGATTCTGCAATGGTACGTACCAATGGAGAATAGAAGCGTGAACCACTTGTTCTTGGAATGGATGTGATTGGAGCAGATTGCTCGCTGTGAACCGGTGCCACTTGTATAGGAGCAGGTTGAGCTTGAATTGTTGGGGTGACTGGTTGAGGTATTGGTGCAGGTGCAGGGCTGCTAGCTACCGATGCGCCAGCCGAACCTAAACGAGCGATGACAGCTCCTACTTCTACAGTATCTCCTTCTGCTGCCAATAATTCAGTTAGTGTACCAGCAACAGGTGAGGGTACTTCAGTATCAACTTTATCCGTTGAAATTTCTAGTAAAATTTCATCTCTATCTACAGAATCACCCGGCTTTTTGAGCCAGCGAAGAATTTTACCTTCTTGAATTGATTCACCCATTTTCGGCATTACAACATCTGTTTTAGTACCACTAGGTGCAGCAACTGGTGTTGCAGCAGGAACAGGCGCTTGTTGCACCTGTGAAGGCTGAACCGTTTGTTGTGGAGCAGGGACCGCCGGAGCAGGAGCAGGAGCTGCAACTGAAGCATTGGCATCAGTATTTAACTCGGCTATGATTGTTCCTACTTCTACTGTATCATTTTCTTGTGCCAAGATCGCTGTCAATATGCCGGCTGAAGGTGATGGTACCTCGGTATCAACCTTATCCGTGGAAATTTCCAAGAGGATCTCGTCGCGTTCGACTTTATCGCCGGGCTTTTTCAACCAGCGTAAAATTTTGCCTTCCTGAATGGATTCGCCCATTTTTGGCATCACGACGTCAACTTTCATCTACTGTTCTCCTAGAAGCGGTGTGTAATATCATAGGTGATGGAATAATGGCAAATTAGCGAAATTCCGTAGATTTACCAATGATTCTAACAGTCAT
>SXZI01000063.1 GCA_005788035.1 Bacteroidota bacterium | reverse complement strand
GCCAATATTGTCAAAACACAGAAAATTGTAACAATTCCGGACATAATATATTTCATGTTATCTCTCAATTGTAACAGGAATACTTGTGGATTTACCATCACAGGTTAAGGTTAAGAAGTATTTACCAGAGGCAATCATTGGAACCTGTAGAGACAAAGCATGCGAACCTTCTGCGAATGAATATTCTTTACCAAATTCATGAACCACCGATCCTGTCATATTTGTAAGGGTTAGTTTCGCATTCATGCATTGATCTATTGCATTGATCGTAATCGTACAGGTATTTCCAGAGATTGGATTTGGTGCAATCATTAACATAGGTAGTGCTGGAACTTCATCTACTGTGGTAGCAACACATCCTGATTCATTTGACAATCTAATTGGATTAGATATACTCAGAATTGTGGAGTCTACCCTGCTAACCACTCTTATTCTTAATGAGTCGGTTTTCAAAGAAGGTGGATTAAAGCCAATCACGCTAACCCATGGATCAATTCCCGATGCAGTGGATATGTTTTGCCATGCAGAATTACCATTCGCATATTGAACAAGCAATTTGCTATTGGCAATATTCTTGTATGTCCAAGCAATGACGTATCTCTTATTGGCACATAATGTCTCGCCACCTTTGGGATTCAATAATGTGAGCTCTTCTTTCCCTATGGAAAAAGGACCAGTTTGTGAAATGAGCGACATATCATTTGCATCAGTTATTCTTACCCAGCACTGTTGGGCATTGATATCAGGCATTTGAAAATTATAAACAGTACCTGTTGGGCGAGATAATGTTTCCCATGTTGAACCATTATTAGAAGAGAACATGAACAACACGGTATCTACATTAGTCTTTGTCCATTGGAATTGCAAGGATTCACTTTGTCCAAATGCTTTGCCATCCATATTTGTTGATAGAGATAAAGAAGGTTGAACTATTCTGAAATTAGCCCATGAAGTATCATTGATGGCTGCATTGGCCATGTCAACTATGCGAAATCTTCCAGAGTTGGTTGAAATACGTGGAACTGACCACATATACATTCCCTGGCCATTAATTGTATTGTTTGAAACAGCAGGGATACCGGAAGCTACATCTGACCATGCTCCTCCGCCATCTGTTGAAAATTGAATCTTGACACTATTGACTCTTGTTGAAGTCCATTCTATGGGTACACTTCTTCCGGAAATAAAGGTTTGATTTCCCCATGGGCCAATAACTCTGATTTGAGGTTCTTGTGCTTCCGTGATGCATTTACTGTTTTCCAATCTATTTCTCAAGAATGTATATACCCTAGGTAAAAAAGTAAAAGGAACGGATTTTGTTGAATTAGTTAAATCACAATAGCTCATGATTGACCCGGGAACTGGTTTGGGCGCTCCCGTATTACATGTTTCAGTTGAATAGGCTATGTTGTTTTGATATGCCGCTCCACTTGATAGACATGAATCAACTGCAGGCTTCCATTGATCACAATTATGTGTGTGATATGAACCCATGTTGTGTCCAAGTTCATGAGCCATGGTAGAAACATCTTTCATGTAAGTGGTCACAGGTAAATTCGCAAACGATGACACGCCTGTGACTGAATATGCATTGGAAATCGCAGAATTACATAATGCTCCAATACCATTTGCGATTCCGGCTACGATTCCGGCTCCTGCTGATGAACTACCCATCGCATCCAAACAATGAACAATATCACGTGTTCTGTTTGTTATTTTACCCCATCTTGTTTGTACTTCTTGTAGTAGCGCGGGTGTGTCTCCGCCATCTTTGGTATAAGGATCAGGAGTTTCTTCTGTCCAAATTTGTATAAATGGAATTACGATGTTCAGATTCAATTCTCTTCTATAAAGGGCATTAGTCGCATTGGCCATTGCGATGAGAAGATTCATTGCCCTTGTTTCATTTCTGGAAGCAACCTTTGTGAAATAGGAAGTTGTTGTCTCCATGATCACTTGCATTTCCAATAAACGATTATCGAGTTTTCTTTCTCCCTTTGTTAGTGATGCTTCAACTTCCCATGTTTTGATGCCCGTATGAGATATCTCATCGGTTCCGCAGAGCTTTGCAGGTAATTGCAATTGAACGGACAATGCAGATTCACTGTAAAGCATATGATCCTTCTTTGAATAGGAATTCGTTGTTTCAGGAAGGAATGTAATAGTAGAACCTGTTGATGAAGCAACCCAGCCATAGAGTTCGCCAGAAGCATAGGTCATAAATACTTTAGAACCTTCATCCCCTTGAACATACCCCTCATAACTTATGATATGTGGTATGGAAATTTGCTTATTTCCAATCATTATGATTGTTTTTGCATCGATAGATGATGGTACAGCCCTCAGTTGAATTGTTTTCTTTGTATCAAGTGAAACAGGGAAATTATTCAATGTGAGTGACTGAGCATAAGAAGCGAATACTTTTTCAGAAGAAGTTGCATCAATAGTAAATGTCTGCATAGACCTCTTTAACAATGCAGGCAACTTATTTGTCATGGGAGCAGAAATGAATGAGTCAGCATCATAAGTTTGAGAATGCGAGTCATATTTGTGCAGGAATAACATCATTCCGCATAGTAGGGCAAATGTGGTTTTCATATATCCATCCTTCAATAGAATTAAGTCGTCGGAGAAAGTCAATCATACAAGGCAAAAATACGGAAAAATAGCACGTCTATTGTCAAGTTAATGGGCAAATTTTATCGAATTTTCCCGAAAATTGAGTGAAAAATCATTCAAAAAGAACATCCTGAGTCTTCTTGATGGCAATGATGGTGATATCATCTCGAATCACATCATTTGGAAGTGTAGATACACTACTCATCACAGAATCTATGATGTGTTCCGGATCAGGATCATGCATCTTGAACAATTGCTCGGAATTTTGTTGCATATCCAACATTTCCGTTAAACCGTCAGTAAACAATAAACACATTTCACCTATTGAAAGTTGCAAATGGAGTTCCTGTAAATGATCGGAAAAAACATCAATATCTTTAGTGAGTCCAATTCCTATACCTTGTGGTTTATATTCAGTCAATACCCCGCTTTTTAGATGAATCAGCGGCATATGTCCTGCTCTTGCAAATTGTGCAGTACCCTTTGATTCTTCAATAATCAAACAGGATGCCGTAATAAACATATGTGGTTCGAGTATCGAAGAAAGATTAAGCTGTATCTCTGTAAGTATCTCTTTTGCTCCAAAGTTAGATGACTGAAGAGAGAGAATTGTACCTCGAAGTGTGGCCATCAAAAAAGCGGCTGGAATACCTTTCCCGGAAACATCGGCTATGATAATACAAGTGTTCCCATTTGCCATACGGAATACATCGTAGAAATCACCTCCAACCTCTCTTGCTGATAATGAACAACATTTTATTGCATAACCGGAGGGTTGTATGATTGTTTTTGGTAAAAGTGATTGATGCACGCTTTTGGCAATGATCATTTCATTTTCCAAACGATCATGTTCTTTTGAAATGGAAATCAATGCCATATGTTCAGTTGCAATATTGATGCTCTCACCGAAAGCTTGCAAAATTGCTTCATCTTCTGGAGTGAAATGATACGATTGTGTATGAGATAAGAGAATTTCACCGAATACGTTTCCATTTTTCTTCAAAGGCATTGCCAATATACTTTGAGAAAAAAATAGTGATTGAGGATTTGCAGTTGTAGGTAATTCGTATAAAGTTTCAGGTTCATTCAATGATGAAATCCAATCGGCAAAGAATGCACTATTCAAGAGTAATGACAATTCCGCCCCTAATCGTCCAGAAAAACGAATATGATCTGCATTGAACGCATGAATTCTACAATACATACCCTCAAGTTGAATAGATTTTGGTAATAACTCCATGGTATCGGATATGATTGCATCTATTCCTTCCGAATGAATTGCATTAGATGTTAATTGAGCAAGCGTTGAAAATTCCAATGATTTTCTATCCAATAGTCCTGCTGTAGGTAAAGAATATAAAGAAAGTATTGTTAGTCTAGATGCAATGAGCAAAAGCCACATTCCAATTGTTGCAATAAGAGGTTCAACATGGAATGTTGTGATATTCAATGCTTGCATCGTATTACTATTATAACGTATCGCTATCGGTACTATAGAAATGGAAATAACAAACATTGACCAGGCCAAGTCTCTTTTCTGTTTTCGTGAAATACCTTTAAACCATGAAATACCCCGAGTATTGTAAAATGCCAAAAGTGCAGTGAAAGCACTTAAGATATGCATTATGATAGGCTCATCTATCGGCACAGTCATTTGCATAATCAACATGATTCCCGCTAATACATAGATGTACAGCGAAATGCGTTTCAGCTGTGCATGGGGTCTTTGTTTCATTAACCGAAAGAGTAAGGAGAGAGCAAAACCTGAACAAAGAAGAATATATCCGGCATATAGGATAACCATCGCCAATGTAAAAATATTAGAATTTACTAATGACACATTATCGAATACTCCAAGAAGATTTAATAATCCGGCCATGGAAAGTATACTTGCCAGTGTCTTTGCATCCTCAATTATAGTTTTACTGTCTTTTATGAAACCGTTTGTAGAAAACCAATCTCTATCTTTTTGGTAGAATCCAATAAGTAAAAACAACCATGACACGTGCATTGCAAATGCAGTTTCAGGATACCATGCATCAAAAACAAAAAAAGCAATCAGTGAAATGATGAATGCTGCAATAAAGATATACCCGGAAATGCTGAAACACAACGAGTATGGTATAGAACGGATAAATCGGAGTAATTTAGCCATCATGCCTAAATGGTGCCTTTAGAAGATGATCAGTTAAAAACAAATCTACAACGCTCTCATATAATTGGAAGTTACAAACAAAAGAAATCAATTTTATATGATCCAAAACAGAAAAAATAAGCTCAATTTTTGTAAATTTGCCAAATATGTAAACCCCAAGAAGAGAATTGAATGCAAGATCCTATCAAACGCAATATCACGTCCTTGGCTTTGGATGGTGCTGAATTTCTGGGAATTCTTTCCTCAAAAAAATGGCTTTTGATCATTCTGACTATCTGTTCAGGGATAATTGCCTACGGAATTTCATGGACTTTACCCAATTGGTATGCTTCAACGGTTACCTTCGTTCCCCCAAATAATGCTAATTCTATGATAAGTGGAATGATGGGTAATGTATCGAGTGCATTGAAAGATTTGGGTTTGGGAAAAATGAACAAAGGCGAATCCTACTCATATATGGTAGTGCTGAATTCTCGGAGTTTGATGGATACGCTTATAAACAAGTATAATCTCCCCGCCGAATATGAAATTCCAAAGGAAGACAAAGAAGAATTATACAAAGAATTTTTGTCCAATTATGAAGTTGAATTGTCACCTGAAGGAAATTATAATGTAACGGTGCTTTCAAAGGATAAAGAAAAAGCAGCAAAGATGGCCAATGATGTTGTTACAATTGCCAACAATATCTCCCTACGCCTTCAAAAAGCTGAAGCTGAAACAAATAGAGCATATATGGATTTACGTCTCAAGAGAACAGATTCAATTCTAAATTCCATTGCTCAAGATCTTGGAAGATTTTCATCCCAGAGTTTGGTTTTTTCTCCTCTTGATCAAGCCCAAGCTGTTTCTCAAGCATTAGCAACATTAAAAGCATCTGCTTTGAAACAAGAAATCCAAGTTGAGATTCTGAAAAATACCTATGGCGATAAAGATCCCTCAACCATTGCAGGCGAGAAACTTCTCAGTGAAATGCGTCAACAAGTATACAAGGCAGAGAATAAACCTGGATTTGCAGGTGACTTCGCTTTAAGAGATGGTCTTAAAGTTGGTGCGAAATACATGAAATTATACACCGAGTATGAAGCAATGTCCAAAGTAAAAGCATTTCTCATGCCCATGTTGGAACAAGCAAAATTGGATGAAATACGTGAAGCTCCGATGATGTATGTTTTGGATTATGCCAAACCAGCATTCAAAAAATCACGCCCCAAACGATTGACAATTGCTGCCGGTACATCAATAGGTGTATTTGTTCTAACTTGCTTGTATCTCATCATTGCCACACAGTTCAGAAAAGCAGCAACTATTCATTCACGTAGAGCAACAATAGACAACGGAGATATCGCATAATGAGCGTATCTTCCAAGTTGCCAAGCTTCAAAGATGAGAATGGTTCACTTATCATGGGTATAGTTCGTTCATTGGAGTATGAACATCTAAGTCCATTCCTTTCTACATTACATGCTACAGGATATTCGGGGGGTTTAGCCTTTTTCTGTGATGATATCAGTTCATCCACTCGATCTGCATTCTCTTCAATGGGAATTTACTTACGTGATTTCAGAGAAGTACGTATTTCTATTCCTTTTCTCAATAAAAAAGTCAATGCATATAGGATATTCAGTCCGGTGCAAAAAATGTGGTTTTATGTAGCTTCTGAAGAAGCTAAGAGACAATTTGCTTCAAATGCATTTCATATTCATCAATCAAGACATTTTCTTTATACTGAATTTTTGGAGAATAATCATTCTTATTCGAGAATAATGTTGAGTGATACAAGAGATGTCGTTTTTCAACGAGACCCGTTCGATTTTGCAATCAATGATTCACTATGCTGTTTTCTTGAAGACCCTTCAATAACAATAGAAAATGAAGTTCATAATGCAGGATGGATCCGAAGAGGTTTCGGACAAGAAATATTGGATGCGATTGGAAAAAACCCTATTTCCTGCGCAGGAATCACAATGGGTAGTGTAGAAGCTGTATTGGAATACACGCGCCGCATGTGTAGTATTCTACTTACTCCAAGAATTCGATCTATTGCTGGAATAACAGGTTTGGATCAAGGAATTCACAATTATGCAATTCGCATGAAAGATTTCGGAGATAGATTGCATCTCTTCGAGAACATGAAGGGTCCGGTCATGACTATGGGGCTCATGAAACAAGAATTGCGAAACATTGATCCAGAATCCGGTTTATTACTTAATTCGGATGGATCACTATGTAATACCATCCATCAATATGATCGGCATCCCGATCTTTTGCATAATTTGCCCAATAGGATTATTCAAGCACATTCTATCGGTCTTTGAATGCGCAGCATAGTAAAATCCGTGATCAAAGTTATCAGAGATGATCATGCCAGTGTCATGAAAAATTTCTTTTCATTGACATTCCTGAAAGGGTTGGAATATCTTGTCCCTCTTATCCTCGTTCCCTATCTCGTTAGATCCTTAGGCCTAGAGCGATATGGCTTAGTGCAGACAGCTGTATCTTGTATGTATATCTTCTTGGTGATCACCAATTTTGGTTTCAATTACTCTGCAGCAAGAGAGATATCCATCCACAGAGATAATCCTGAAAAGGCTTCCCGAATTGCAGGTGCAATTATCGCGTTAAAATCTTTATTGATGTGTGTTTCTTTTATTGTCATGCTCTTCATGGCAATTTCTTTGCCTTCTTTGAAAAGCGAATTAGGTCTGGTCATCATTACCTTTGGTTTTATCATTGGTGATGTACTCTTCCCTGTTTGGTTATATCAAGGATATGAAAAGATGTATTATTTGTCAAGATTTCAAATCATTGCCAGAATCATCTTATTCATTGGAGTGCTTTCCATTGTAAATGAACCTAAAGATTATTTACTCTACCCTGCATTGTATTATGGCACGCAAGTAATAATGGCTATGTCAACCTTGGCATTTGCTCATCGCCTACTTGGATTGAAGGTAAGAATGCCGTCTTTGGCCATCATGAAAGAGCAATTTAGATTGGGAATTCGCCCTTTTTTGTCTTCAGTAGCACAAGTTTTGTATACTCAACCACGTGTATTTTATGTTTCATTGATCAGCACACCGTTAATGACCGGGACTTATGCGATTGCTGATAAAGCAGCCGGAGTTTTTCAATTGTTTCCTGTATGGCTCTTTGTGATATCAGCTTTACCAAAATTGTCATATATGTTCGAACATGATCGCGAGGAATGTCTTCAAACACTTCGTACATATCAGCATTGGACAGTGATCTATGCACTTATAAGTACCCCATTAATTATCTTATCCGCACCATGGATCATTTACGTCTTTTCGGGCGAATTCAATGATCAGGCAGCAATGTATTTTAGGTTATTATGTATTGAAACATTCGTATTGACAATAAATATCTTTCTTATACATTATTTTCCAATAGCAGGGAAATTCGGAGTATTTGCCAAGATCTATGGTTTTACATGTTTGATAACACTCGGACTGTTTTTTGTCTTGTCCCAAGAATTTGGTGTTTTGGGATTGATTTGGGGTATTATTGCTTCATCCCTATTATTACTAATACTGACAATATATTTCAGAAAAAAAGAAATAATGGCAAGTCTATGATTTGTACATTTCATGCACTCGAATTTCTGTAATTTTGACAAACATGAGTGGCTATGAAAATGAATCTACACAATGAATCTATAAATATTGGAAGTAAAGATCGTATCCTCGTTTTACGAGTGATAGTATTGGCCGTACTTACCATCTATGTTGGAAGACTAGCATATTTGCAAATCATTCAGGGAAATGTCTATCGTTTAAAAGCTGAAACGCAAGCAATCAAGGAAGTGACTGTTGATCCATTCAGAGGGAATATATTTGATCGTAATGGGGAGCGAATGGTGCATAATTCTCCTTCCTTTTCTATTTCCATAACTCCTAATGAGTTTGATGACTCTTCCATTCCCCTTTTGGCTTCTATTTTACAATTAAAGCAAGATGAGATTAAACAATTTGTTGAGGATTCAAAAAAGATATCACGAGTAAAGCCCAATAAAATTTATCGCGATGCTGATTGGTCCATCATTTCACTTATTGAAGAAAATCATGAATTTCTTCCAGGTGTGGATATATCGGTTGAATCAAAACGATTGTACACGATTCAGGGAAACATGTCTCATATTTTGGGATATTCCAGAGAAATAAACAAAAGACAAATCCAAACAATGGGTGATTATTATGCACCAGGTGATATTGTGGGCTATGCAGGGCTCGAAAAGACATATGAAAACTTCTTACGTGGAACGAAAGGAGTTCAATTTGTTGCCGTAAATTCTACTGGCCAAAAAGTAGCAAGCTTTCAAGAAGGTAAAAACGATATACAAGCAGAAGAAGGATTTGATCTACGATTAGGAATAGACAAACCTCTTCAGGAATTATCTGAAAAACTTCTAAAAGGAAAAAGAGGTGGAATAGTTGCATTGGATCCGAATACAGGAGAAATAATGGCACTTGTGAGCATGCCAGACTACGATATTCGTGAGTTTAGTGGTCGAACAAAAAGCAATTTATTTTCAAAATTATTGAAAGATGAAGGTAAACCTCTTTTCAATCGTGCAACTCAAACAATATATCCTCCTGGCTCGACTTGGAAAATGCTCATGGGTATTGCAGCTTTGAAAGAAGGAATCATAACACCCGAAAAAACAATTTATTGCTCAGGTGCTTATGAGTTTGGTGGTCGTTCGTGGAAATGCCATGGCTCCCATGGAGCAACTAATTTGCAAAAAGCAATCCACGTTTCTTGCAATGTCTTTTTCAATAAGATAGGTCCTCAATTAGGTATCATTAATTTTGAGAAATATGGTAGGGACTTTGGTTTTGGTCAAAAGACATTTGTCGATATTCCTGAGGATTCAAAGGGGAAATTACCCGGAGAAAAATTTTATAAAAAACAAAATCTATCAGCTGGTGAGATTCGAGGTCGTTTGGTAAATCTTGGTATCGGTCAAGGTGAAATTGGAGTCTCCCCGCTTCAAATGGCTGTGTATTGTGCATCACTCGCAAATAAGGGCATCATTCATCAGCCTCATATCGTTCGTTCTATCTATAATCGTAAAACCAAACAATTGCAAGATGTAGCTTATGCGAGCAGAAAAGCTATTACCATGTCGGATGAATATTGGAATGTCATTCACAGAGGCATGTATGATGTTGTGAATACTGCCGGTGGAACTGCTTTGTCCGCAAAAGTTTCAGGAATAAGTGTTTGTGGTAAGACTGGTACTGCACAAAATGCTCATGGAGAAGATCATGCTTGGTTTATCGCTTTTGCTCCAAGAGAAAATCCACGAATCGCTCTTTGTGTCCTGGTTGAAAATGCAGGATTTGGAGGAACGGTAGCTGCACCTATCGCGCAACGATTGCTTACAAAGTTCTTTTATCCTACGGCAAAGGAGTCAGGTGATTCCGTATTACTGGATACGATACCTGTCACAAAGAAAAAAGCGAATAGTGCCAATAGACCGATTACGGCAAAAGAATAATTCATGTTTCGCATTTTCTTCAATATCTTATTCTTTTCCTCCCTATTGTTCGGCTGCGGACATCACTCTCAATCCCCGATAAGATTGCAGTTTCTACATTTCTGGACTGAACCAAAACAACAGGCGCTTATTGATTCGCTTGTGGCTGCATTTGAGAGACAATATCCTCATATTACAATTGAACAAATTCCGGTTCAATGGAATGAAGGAAGAACAAAATTAGTCCTAGCTCATACATCCGGTAATCCTCCTGACATTACCCATTTGGGAATAGAATGGGCTCAAGAATTTATTTCAAATGATGTATTTGCATCAATGCCTATCAATAAGGGAATCCCAGAGCAGTTTATTAATCAGATCAAAGGGGAAAACGGTAAGATTTATTGTAAACCATGGACAATGAACACCAGAGCACTAGTGTTCAGCCATGATCTCTCAACACTGGATACCAATGATTTAAATTGGGATATTATCATTTCAAGATTGAATACATCTTCCATCATTGGAATTAATTCATCTGAACCGCATAATGTTTCAAAAAAGCTATTACCTATTATTTGGTCTACTGGTAGCAACTTGTTTCAAACATTACCATTTAGTTCCACATGTGATAGTCAACTGATTGATGGATTACGTTTAATTAGAAAACTGTCTAAATATGCTAGAATTGAACAGTCAAGAAAGTTAGATGAGTACATTGTCAATGGCACTATTCATGCGGTCATTACTGGACAGTGGATACTTCCACAACTTGCAAATATTCCTCATATCATTGCATCGTCATTGCCCGGTAAAAGCGGAGCATCTATATTAAGCGGAGATTGCCTTGGGATATCAGCTTCGTCACGATATCCAGAAGAAGCAACATTGTTTGTTTCTTATATTACTAACTATGAACGTGTAAAGAATATGTGCATGCAATTACAGGATATTGGATTGCCTGCAAATATGCAATCATGGAATGACCAGGATTTCCTAGTTAACCAAGATATTGCGCAGTTCACAAAACAAACGAAGATTTCAAAAATATTGCCTTCTCCACCCTATTTTCTTGATGCAGAACGCATACTTGAAGAACAGCTTATGCTTTTTGTTTATGGAAAAGTGAATGAAAGTGAGCTACTTCAATCATTAAAAATGCAGCTACTTGCATTGGAGAAAGGACAAAAAAAAGGGCCGTAAACGACCCTTTGTATTATTTTTTCGCTTGTGCCGATGCTGTGATTGCATCCGTAAATCGCTTATATCTATCAGCTACCGCCCCGGTCAAAGTTGCCCTTTGCAGAAATGACAACAAATTCTTGGCTTGATTGAAGGTAAACACCAAAGTTGTTGAATCTTCTAGTTTCTTGTTTTCCTTCGAGCCTTTTTGCAACTCACCGATCATAATTGAACGAATTTCAATCAGTGCATCAACTTCATTTCCTCGCAATTCGATGTTCTTTAATAATTGCAGACAAAAATCAATTTCTGAATATTGAATGACCGGTTTCAATATTTGTTGATTTTGTTGTTGTGCAATTGAGGTTGAGGCACAAATGATTGAAATGCAGATTAATGCAATAATGTTTTTCATAAATATTAACCTGAAATTATAATGAAGTATGTAATGTTAATCTGTGAATCGTACCAGCTGTTCCAAGTGCTGAAACACCATAATCTATATTGACATATTCAGTTCTTACACCTACACCTGCTGAAAATCCTGAAAAGCGTCTTTGCCCTTGAATGCTTGTTGCGTCTCTGACATAATTGTCAAATCCTAGTCGCATGTCTAGAACCTTGCTAAGGATAAACTCACCACCAATACTAAAATTACCCACTCTGTCAAAGAATGAATCTGCATCATCAGCGAGATGATGGAATGAAAAGTTCAATAAGAGCGGAAGCCCTCTTAAACGATGATTGATACCTAGGCGCACGTCTATTGGTAATTCATCAGTGATACCAGTGAATGTTGACAATTGAGTTCCAATATTCAATATGGAAAAACCGACATTGGTTCTCGTAGCAGGAAGTCTATACAATATACCTGCATCTAAAGCTATCGCAGATGATGAAAGATCGTCCAATGTTGCATGTATAAACTTAGCATTGCAACCATAACTCAAAGTTGAGTCTAATTCATTAGAATAAGACCCCATTACTGCAATATTATTTGAGGAGAATGTCCCAAGTACAGTTCCGAATTCATCTGTTCTATCAAAGGATCCATATGTCGTATACATGGCACTAATTGCAAAACGTTCTGAAGATTGCTTGTCGAAAGGGAGTGTATATACTGCTTGACCGGAACTTATGTCTAAAACATGCCTCATGAACGTAGCTGAAACAGAAGACTTTTCAACCGTTGAAAGTGCCCCAGGATTAAAGAAAACAGCTGTTTGATCATTGGCAATACTTGTGAAAGCACCTCCCAAAGCTGCTGAACGTGCACTTATGGTTAATTGCACAAAATCAAATGGAGACTGTGCTTTAATCACATCGTTGAATGATAGCGTTCCAAGAAGCAATGCTATTAACATAACCTTTTTCATAAACGGATTTCCTTGTGTATGAAATGTTCAGATTCACGAGATTCCCAAATATCCATGAAGAATGCAGGTGGTCGCATTGGTTTTCCGGTACGGATACCTATGAAAGGATGTATGGTATAACCTGTTGTAAGCAATGTTGTTCCTCTTGTAATCTCATATGCAATATGCAATAATAAACCCTTTTTCAGAGAACAAGTAGCTCGTATATCAAGTATCTCATCGTAATGAGCAGGCACTTTATATTCAACATGTGCTTCTATTACAGGGAATTGAATTCCCTGCTCTTCGAGTTTTGAATAAGGTAATCCCATAGAACGCAATAGCTCTGTTCTTCCAATCTCAAAATACGTAAGATAATTTCCATTGTACACTATGCCCATTTTGTCAGTATCGGCATATCGAACACGAATAGAAGAAATATGAGAATGATCTTTCATGAACGCTTTATTGCTTATTGATGATTAATTCAATAACTCTTTGCAAATCATCCAAAGAAAAGAATGTGATTTCAACTTTTCCAGTTTCATGATCTTTTAAATGAATGGAAACTTGCGTTGCAAAATATTCTCTAAGACTATCCTCCAAGGCCAATACATCATTGCTCAAAGGTTGTTTTTTGCTTGTTATATCATTTTTTTTCTTTGAAGTCTTTTTGGGGTTTCTTTTTGTTCCCCCCATCAATTCTCGTATGATGTCTTCAGTTTGACGTACAGATAATTGTTCATCAATGATTCTCTGAGCAATCAAACGTTGATTATCTGGGGATTGTAGTGACAATAAAGCCCTAGCATGACCATTAGACAGTTCTTTCATAGCCACAAGTTGTTGTATTTCAGAGGGTAACTTTAAAAGTCTAAGAAAATTAGATACAGTTGCCCTGTCTTTACCTACTTTTGCAGCCACTTCTTCCTGCGTGAGTTTGCAATGATCCATCAACATTTGATAACCCATTGCAACTTCTATATCATTCAAGTTTTCTCTTTGAACATTTTCAATGATTGCAAGTTCAATCATTGCTTCATTTGTATCGATATCCACAATGAATGCTGGTATTTTCTCCAAGCCGGCTTCTATGGAAGCACGAATTCTTCTTTCACCGGAAATGAGTTCATAAGTATTCCCTATGGACTTTCGAACAGTTATTGGTTGAATCACACCATGAAGCTTGATTGAATCAACTAGTTCTTCCAAAGCAGTTTGATCAAATATAACTCTGGGTTGAAAGGGATTAGTCTTAATTTTAGTTATATCAATCAAACCTATACGATTCTCATCTTGTTGCTCAACGGTCTTCGATGGATTATCCTGATTACCGGGGATTAGGGCGCCAAGCCCCTTTCCAAGGCCTAATGGAGATTTCATTATTCACTCCCTTTTGCAGTATGAGTTGTATTGTTTTCTATGATTTCCATAGCTAAATCGAGATAATTTCTAGAACCTGTGCTTAATGCATCATAGAGCACAATTGGTTTTCCATGACTAGGCGATTCAGATAATCGGACATTTCGTTGTATGACAGTTTTCATTACTTTGTCTTCAAAGTGCTTGCGAACTTCAATTTCAACCTGTTGTGAAAGCCGAAGTCTACCATCATACATTGTGAGTAATACACCTTCAATCTCAAGTGAAGGATTAAGATGATTGCGAACAATTGAAATTGTGTTTAATAATTGACCCAATCCTTCAAGAGCATAGTATTCACATTGAACAGGTATCAGAACAGAATGGGCAGCCGTTAAACCATTCAAAGTAAGAATTCCTAGTGAAGGGGGGCAATCGAATATTATGAAATCATATTTATTAAGTATAGGTTGTAATGCTTTCTTGAGAACAAATTCACGATCATGCATTTCAATCATCTCTATCTCAGCGCCAACCAAATTTATATGCGATGGCAGAATTGATAAATTAGGCATCACTGTTGGAAGTATTGCTTCGTGAATCGAGGCATTTCCGATAAGAACTTCATAGACAGTGATGTCCAAACTTTTGGTGTCAATCCCAAGTCCATTGGAGGCATTTGCTTGAGGGTCGATGTCTACAAGCAATACCTTCTTTTCAGCGGCTGCAAGTGAGGCTGAAATATTGACTGCAGAAGTTGTTTTGCCAACCCCACCTTTTTGATTTGCTATTGCAATGATTTTAGTCATTCGCTTTATTATTCCTGAGGAGGAGTCAATTGTTTATGTGCTCCATCGCAAAAAGGTTGATTTGCAGATAATTTGCAGGTACACCAAGAGACAGTTTTTGTCTCGGTCATCTCCACTGCTTTCGGACTAAAGGTTGAACCTTTATGGGAACCATCACAAAAAGGTTGATTGGATGATTTTCCGCATGAACACCAATAATACGTTCCCGGATTCATTTCCATTCTTACTGATTTATAGCCACCGATTTCTGGTTTTTCCATGATATAAACTCCTTACATTGATTCGGGTGATGAAATTCCTAAAATTGTCAATCCATTATTCATGACGGTTTTTGTTAATAATGCTAAATGCACTCTAGCTGACAAAACAGCATGCTCAGAACCCAGTATTCTGCAATCATGATAGAAAGAATGAAATGCAGATGCGACTTCTCGTAAATATTCAGCCAACATTTGTGGTTCAAGATGATGTGCAGCTCTTATTGCCACTTCCTCAAATCGAGTTAGGGTACCAATTAAAGTGATTTCAGAAGGATGAGTCAAAGTAGAAAGATCCGGATGTTCGAGAACTTGCTTATCATGATCGTGTACTTGTTGTATAAGCGAGCATATTCTTGCATGGACATATTGAAGATAATACACTGGATTTTTATCATTTTGCTCTCGTGCTATCTGAAGATCAAATTCCAATTGGGTTTGAGCCCCTCGCATGATAAAGAAAAACCTGACAACATCAGCTCCAACTTCATCTATAAGTTCATCAAGTGTATAACTTTTGCCTGATCTTTTAGACATCTTTACTTGTTCGCCATTATCCCAAAGCGTTACAAATTGATAAATGAGTACTTTGAGCTTCGAAACATCATATCCCAGGGCTTGTATTCCTGCTTTTACATCCGGTATGGTCGCAATGTGATCAGCGCCGAAGATATCGACTATCAAGTCATAGCCTCTTTCAAATTTCGTCCGATGATAGGCAATATCTGGCAATCGGTATGTTGGTTCGCCGGAACTTTTCACGATAACTCTGTCCGTGAGTGATTCATCAATAGAAGAGAATTTCATCCATGTTGCACCATCTTTCTCATATGACAGACCCTTTTCTTTCAATTCACTCAATAATGATGCAATAGTGCCATCGGTAAATAAGGAGTCTTCATTGAAATATGTATCCTGATGGATATTCATTTTTTTCAATGTTTCTAGAATTGATGAAAAACACCATTCCTCACCTAATTTCTTGCAAATTTCAATATGATCTTGATTTTCAACTGCTAACTGTTTTCCGTGAAGATCCAATGCTTGTTGAGCTATGTCAGCAATATATTCACCATGATAACCATCTTCAGGAAATTGGTACTCATTATCACCTATCAGATGTCGATATCGAGCATAAATAGATGCTGCCAACAAATTCATTTGATTGCCGGCATTGTTGAAATAATATTCACGAGTAACCTTATAACCGGACCATTCCAAGAGATTAGCCACTGTATCCCCAATAGCTGCATTTCTACCATGCCCTAAATGTAATTTCCCAGTTGGATTGGCACTGACATATTCGATATTTGCTGTTTTACCGGAACCGACTGTTGTTTTTCCTAAATCCCTTTTTTTTCCCATCATTATTTGCATGGCTTGATGAAAGGCATTCGGTTGGAATTTTATATTTATAAAACCTGCGCCTGCTATTTCTAAAGATTGAACAAAGCTTGTATCATATTGCAATTGAGATAATATTTCTTGAGCTATATCCTGTGGTTTTTTTTTCAATTGCTTTGCAAGGACCATGGCAATGTTAGTTGACATATGACCATGCTCAGCAACTTTGGGTCTTTCAAATGCAATCGTTTGATGTTCAATACCCATTGCATCAAGAGCCTGTTGAAAAGAAGATTCGATGAAAGTATGCATCATAAAAAATCCTCCTCAAATGAGGAAGCTTGATTAAAGCGTTCTGGTAGTCTACGTTCTTTTGATAATTCAGTGAGATATGTCTGTTTTGCTGTCTTCGTCATTTTCGAAAGCTTATCTTCTTTTAAAGTATAGAAATCAGCATCACTCCAGAGTTTTTCGATTCTGTAAAAGTCACGAGCATCTGCATGAAACACATGAACTACAACATCAAAATAATCCAAAATAACCCATTGTCTAGCATCCCAACCTTCAGATTTAGGAAAACCTTGTCCGGCTTCTTTTCCCCCACGTTCTACTGCAGAAGAGACTGAATCGACTTGAACTTCAGATAAACAAGACCCAATGACAAAGTATTCAGCCGGAGCGCCATCTGATTTTGACAAATCCAAGACTAGGATATTTTCTGCTTTTTTGTCTTCCATTATTCTTGAGCAAAACAATGCAAAAGCTTTGCTTCGAGCAGCGGTTGACTTTGATGTTGATGACGCCAAGTGTAACTCCAATGAATTATGAATCGAGTAATTGTTGTTTGTTAAGTATGCACATGGTTTGTTCGTCCAATGTGTAGACTATTGGTTTTCCTGTGGCTATATTAAGTTCCAGTATTTCTTCTCTTGAGAGATTGTCCAATTCTGCTATAAGTGCTCTCAATGAGTTGCCATGAGCAGTTATAAGGACATTTTTACCTTCCTTGAGAACAGGAATGATTTGCTCATGAAAGTATGGGAGCACACGTTCCTGGGTCATTTTCAATGATTCTCCATTCGGAGGAGGTGTGTCGTAACTTCTTCGCCATATTTTCAATTGATCTGTACCAAATTGTTTACCTACTTCATCTTTATTGAGTCCTTGCAGATCTCCATAATGACGTTCATTTAATTTTTCGCTTCTCTGTGTTGGAATCATGCCTTTTCCGGCAGATTGCAATGCAATGTCAGCTGTTCGTATTGCTCTTAGCAATGCCGAAGTGAATAACATATCGATGGGGTAATCCTTTAATGCAATACCGGCTTTTCGAGCTTCATCTTCGCCCTTGGATGTTATGTCGACATCAACCCAACCGGTGAAGCGATTTTCTACATTCCACTGAGATTCTCCATGACGGAGCAAAATGAGATAGACCATGATTTATGAATTGCTCCAATGTGGTTTTCTTTTCTCTATGAATGCATTCATTCCTTCCTTTTGATCTTCGGAAGAAAATAACAGGTAAAAATTCTTTCTTTCAAATTCCAACCCAACTTCTAAAGTAGTGCTAAAGGACTTCAATACTGATTCCTTTATGAGCTTGACTGCAATAGGTGCTTTCGTAGCAATTTCTGAAGCAAGTGCCATTGCTTCATGTAGGTATGACTCAATCGGAACCACTTTATTCACCAAACCACATCGCCATGCTTCTTGAGCTGATATCATCCTACCGGTTAATGCTAATTCCATAGCCCTCACTTTGCCTATGGCTCTGGTGAGTCTTTGCGTTCCACCAGCTCCGGGCATTACGCCAATATTTATTTCAGGTTGACCAAATTGTGCAGATTCACTTGCAATCAGCATATCGCAATTCATAGCCAATTCGCATCCTCCACCTAAAGCAAATCCGGATACGGCTCCAATGATTGGTTTTTTGATGGCACGAATCCGTTCCCATTTTGCAAATTGATCTCGTTCAAGCATTTGCATAGAACCGGCACCGGACATTTCTTTAATATCAGCACCAGCAGCAAAAGCTTTTTCATCTCCGTGAATCAAGATGCATCGTATGTCAGTGGATTGGTCAAAATATTCCATTGCCTCAACTATTTCCGTCATAGTTTGCAAGCTTAAAGCATTCAGCACTTGCGGGCGATTGATTTGTATTACTCCAATTCCTTGTTGGGGTTCAGAAGTAAGAATGCATGTCCAATTATTCATTGTTGTTCTTTAAAAAAGTAATCCGGCCAATGTGGCGGTCAAAAGATTGCCCAAAGCTCCGGTAATCATTGCTTTGAGCCCAAGCGCTGCTATATCATTCTTTCGTTCAGGAATCATAGCTCCAATACCACCAATTTGAATGGCAATAGAACTGAAATTTGCGAATCCGCATAATGCAAAAGTAGCCATTGTAATCGTTTTTGGCATCAGATTTCCCTCTTTGATATATGTAGACAAATCAGCATAAGCCAAAAATTCATTCAAACTTATTTTCGTACCGACAAGAGACCCGAATGCTTTGATGTCTTGTTCAGGTACTCCTATAAGATATCCGACTGGTTGGAAAAGAAATCCAAAGAGTTCTTTCAAATTTGATGGGAACCATATGGAATATCCACTAAATAATGTATTCATACCGGATAATACTGCATTGAATCCAGCTATTATTGCAACAAAAGCAATCAACATTGCTGCAATACCAGCAGCAAGTTTCAAACCATCCATTGCACCATTCGCAGCAGCTTCTACCATAGTTGAACTTGATGGTAATACAGGAGTTGAATCAAGGTCAACTATTGCGTTATTTTCTTCCGGTATGACTATTTTTGAAAGCATAAGTCCTGCCGGTGCAGACATCACACTTGCTGTGATTAATGCAGATGCAGGTACTCCCATTTGAATATATCCTGCCATTACACCCCCTGCAATTGTGATGAACCCACCAACCATTATGGTATTGAGTTCAGATCGTGTAGCAGAAGATAAGTAGGGTTTTATAAGTAATGGAGCTTCTGTTTGACCAAGGAATATATTGGCAGATGCTGATAATGACTCAATTCCCGATGTTTTTAATGTCCGACTCATAAACCAAGACATTCCCCTCACAATATATTGCATTATGCCAAGATGGTATAAAACCGACATTACCGAAGAGAAAAAGATGATAACCGGCAATACGGATAATGCAAATTGGAATCCAAATGTTGATGAATATGACGGATTTGCAAGATTTCCAAAGAGCATTTCGGCTCCATGAGAGGCCAAGCCAAGAAATCCAGTGACGGCTTTTCCAAATTCAGACATCACAGATATTCCTATGGGAAGTTTCATCATGAAGAACCCTAATGCAATCTGAAGACTAAGTCCGATGAGGACCATTCTCCACGGGAACACCCTTCTGTTTTCTGACATTAGCCAGCAACATAAGAATATCATCAACATTCCGAGTATTCCAATGAGTGATTGCATGATCAAACCCACTTATTATCTATGTACCAACGAACTGTGCGTTCAATTCCTTCTTCAATTGGTATCTGTTGTTTCCAACCAAAATCTTTCTTTGCCTTCTCCACGGAGCATACCCAATAGGGTTGTATCAAATCTTTTCCTTTTTCATAATTCAGCACTGGTGGTTTGGAGGAAAATCTTCCGAATATCTCTGATAGTCCTGCCAATGTCATTACAATCCCATGTGGTATGCGTACAGGAATAACGAATGATTTACCAAAGGCATGTTTTGTTATTTCTGCAATCTGCTTCCAAGAGTAGAATTCTTCGCTGGAAACAAAATATGTTTCTCCGATGGTATTGGCATGAAATGCTGCTTCAACGATTCCTCTTGCTAAATCAACTCCATGAATCAGACTTACTCTTTTTTCATCAAAACCAATCAATGGAAGTATGCCTCTGGATACTGATTGAAAAAAGGTGAGGATTGCTGTATCGCGTTCTCCAAATACGGCAGGTGGGCGGACAATTGTCATAGGGATGGTTTGAGCAAATGACTGCACTACTTCCTCTGCTGCTCTTTTAGAACGACCATAAGCAGTAATTGGCTGTAATGGTGATTGCTCATTAACAGGATCTTGTATTGAGGAGGATGGACCGGTCACTGTTTGACTACTCACATGTAAAAATCTCTGCAAATTTGGGGCATAATTTTGAGCAACTTCCAACAAATATTGAGTTGCATCCCTATTACCTTTGAGAAATTCCTCGTCATTTCTAGCTGCGGTTAGTCCTGCGACATGTATGATCATATCTACACCTTTCACTGCAGGAATCAATGACTCCTTATCGTGAAGTGATGCATTGACGATATGGACCCCTTTACCTTCTAGCCATCTAAGATCGCTAGTAGGTCTTGCAATGCATGCAATCTCAGTATCTACTTGCTTAAGTATATCGACAACATGGCTTCCAATAAATCCTGTGGCTCCGGTCACTAATGTCTTCATTCTATATCGTCTCCAGAAATGATGGATCCATCGGGAAGAACAATCGTATAGTCAGCAGATGTTTCGCCTTTACTTATTCTTCTCAATTTTGATTGGAGAAGAGTTCGTTTCAACTGACTTAGTCTTTCAGTGAAATAAATACCATTTAAATGATCAATTTCATGTTGCATGACCCTGGCCAATAGACCATCCGCTTGTATTGTTTGAGGATTTATGTTTTGATCATAGTAAGAAACTTGAATTGCTTCAGGCCTTATTACAAGTTCCCGTACATGTGGAAGACTAAGGCACCCTTCCTCATAATCACTTTCTTCTTCTGAATAAAAAGTTATTTCAGGATTGATCATAACGAATGGTTTGGTAGACTCATATCCTTCCACGGGAGAAATATCAATAACTGTAATGGCCAAAGGTGAGCCAACTTGATTAGCTGCCAAGCCTATTCCTTCGGCATTGTGCATTGTATGTATCATGTCTTCAATGAACGATTTCGTAGATTCATCTACATGCTCAACTTTCTGGGCTTTCTTCTTCAAGATAGCATGATCATAAACATATATGGGTAATACCTTCATCTTTTAAAATCCAATTTGTAGCAAAGCTTCAGTTAATTCTTTTAAAAAATAGGGTTGTATCAGACCAATATGTGCTTCAGAAGGATGAAATGTCAATATTCCAAGTGATCTTGGATTCCCTGCTTCATAATCAGAAGATTGTATTTGTGTCATTTCTTCGGGTCTGAAACGATTATCTGAATCAGAAAGGATTATTGTACAGCCAATAGAATGCACATCACTTCCTACAGCAGATACATCTATTTCCGGCATAGATGAAAAAGGAATAGTAATATCAATGTAATACCCATCGTTTCCTACTTTAAGTTTCATTGATTCTTCGGAAAGTAGTTGTTTTCTGCCCGTACGTTGTTCCTGAACTATTGCTTTACTCGAATAGGGTTGTTCAAATGAAGGAATGATATCAACCATATAGGTACTTGGAATATTCTTTTCTTGTTTTTTTTCGATTCGTTCAGGATCATATCCAGGAATTCTGTCATGGAGTATAATTGTCAATTTGTCTTGTATGCAAGAATCACAGATTTTTTCCGAAAGGGTATCATCCTTAATGAATAATGTCATGTGTAATGAGGCCTCGTCATACAAAGATTCAAGTATATGTACTGAAGCATCTGAGGGCCCTTTCCAAAAATAGGCACCCTTTGAAACATCATCAGCTTTATCAATGATAAACGGTCCAGCATAACAAGGCATGATGATGTCGCCTTTTTTAAAAGCCGGAATATCATGAAAATGATGATAATATGTTGTTTCTTCATTTCTTGTTGAAAAAACATGAATCTTGTTTCTTCTCTGAACATGGTCGGTGAACGTCTCCATAGTCTGAGTGCCAATTCGGCTAGTTGAAAATGTATCGGATTCAAAAAATATTCCATGTCTGTAGCGGTATCCGACTATATTCCAATTGAATTGTTCTTTTTTAGACGTAACATAACATGAAGCGTCTCTTATGGCAACACCAACTTCCAAAGGAGAATCAACAAAATCTCGGGTAATGTTTCCTGCGGGTATCAATGATCCATTAATATCAACAAAGAAGAAAATAGAGCATTGTTTGGTTTTTTCTTTTGAATAACGGACCACGAAAGCCAAATCATTGTGTTCGTCTGATGAAAAATCACCAATATCCCAACTCCAGACTTTTACTTGATCTGTAGAACCAATCGTTTGAACAACATCTTCGATTAATTCAGGATCATAATAATCCGATAATTTTTTTTCAAACTCCTTCAAAGATGTACCGGATTGAGCACATACCGGTACAAAACTGATGAGCAAAGACACTAAATATGGAAATATTGTCTTCAAGAAATAGTTGATAGTATTGTTTGATACATTGATTTGGGTGATTCTTGTAATCTAGCACCAAATTGAGAAACGACCTTCGATGAAGCCATTGATGCAAGATGTCCAGATCGAGTTATTGAACAACCTTGAGTAATGCCAAAGAGAAAAGCTCCTGCAAACATATCGCCGGCCCCCGTAGTGTCTATCGCTACTGTATCATATGCAGGAATGGATACATGTTCTCCATTGAAAAAAATCTCGGCTCCATGTTTCCCTTTAGTCATGACTACATGTGGGAACATTTGAATAAGTTCATTAAAAGCATCTTCGTATCGGTTCTTTCCCGTAAAAGCACAAGCTTCGGATTCATTACAAAATACCATATCTGTTGATGTGGATATTTCCATTACTATATCTCGAAATGCATTGACAACGAAAGTATCTGAAAATGTGAATGCTATATTAGTTGAATGCTTTTTTGCCAAAGAAACTGCTTCGCGAATTGCATCGGCACCACCGGGTTCTGTTAATCTGTACCCTTCAACATAAAGCCACTCGGATCTTGAAATTGTGTCTTCAACAAGATGATCACGATTATATGTACTGTTAACTCCTAATGAAGTCATCATCGTTCTTTCGGCATCAGGTGTTATCAGCACAAGACATGTACCTGTTTTTGAATCCGGGATACATTCAGCTTCAAGCAAAATCCCCAAATCACGAAACTCACTGGCATAAAATGCACCAAGAGAATCATCTCCAAGAATTGTCTTATATGCGGCTTTTCCACCGAATTGACCGATGGCAATCATAGTATTCGCAGCCGACCCCCCGCTGGATCTATGATGCGATTTATCAGATAGTGATTGAATCACTTTTGATTGATCCAATTCGGAAACCAATGCCATTGAACCCTTTTGCAAGCCCAGTGATTCAAAAGTGCTTTCATCAATCGCAAATTCAATGTCAACGAGTGCATGGCCTATGCCACAAACATGGATATCTTTCATGAAGGGAAAAGAAATGTTGATTTGGGTTATAATACTGCAATGCAAAAATACGCATTCATACGGTAAATGTATGCTTTAGATTCATCCTTTCTTTGATGGAGTAAGTTGTTTTTATTGGTAATTACAATGAAAAATCAGTATAATTGCCATGTATTGAATCTTCATGGACAAATGGCAGCACATTGTTCGTGACATAATTCTCTGAAGAATACAAGTCTGTTTGACTAGTGCGGATACTCCATGTATCAACCCTTACCCGAAAAACTACATTATCCTGAATTGGAAAAGGAAATCCTTGCCTTTTGGGATGAGCGTCAAATATTCGAACAAACGCTTTCAGCGCGAAAAGATTCACCTGTCTTTAGTTTTTTTGAGGGCCCTCCAACCGTCAATGGTAATCCTGGCATTCATCATTTAATGGCAAGAACTGACAAAGACCTTGTTTGTCGTTATAAAACGATGACAAATCATTTTGTACGTCGTCAAGCCGGATGGGATACGCATGGTTTACCCGTCGAAATTGCCGTTGAAAAACAATTAGGCCTTGTTAACAAATCTGAAATTGAAGTTATGGGTATTGATAGATTCAATGCCACATGCAGAGACTTCGTTTATAGCAATATAGAAAGAGACATGGGTTGGGGCGAGTTTACTAAGCGTATGGGTTACTGGGTCGACATGAAAACTGCTTATGTAACTTGCACAAATGAATATGTTGAGTCTGTCTGGTGGGCATTGAAGTCTTTTTTTGATAAAGGGCTTATTTATAAGGGCTACAAAGTTGTTCCGCAATCCCCTACAATTGAAACACCACTAAGCTCCCATGAGCTTTCATTAGGCTATCGGGAAGTGAAAGATCCCAGTGTCTATTTGAAGCTTGCCATCGTACAGTCACCAATTCAAGAATTGGTCAATGCTTCAATTTTAGTTTGGACAACAACCCCTTGGACTCTCTTTTCAAATGTTGCCTTGGCTGTTGGTGAAGATATCGACTATGTGCTTGCCGAGGTGAAACATGTAGATTCCAATCCTGAATATTATGTAATAGCTCATTCATTACAAGGTTTACTTGGTGAAGGGATCTCGATCATCAAGACTTTTAAGGGTAAAGATATCATAGGATCTTCGTATGAGCAGATTTTCCCTTATTGTCATATTGACAAAAATGTTCATCCGAATGCTTTGACAATTTTGCCGGGATCATTTGTATCAACTGAAGACGGGACAGGAGTTGTTCATATATCCCCTGCTTTTGGTGTTGATGACTTTGAATTGTCAAAGAAATTCGATTTACCGGTTTTGCAGCCTGTGACGCCCAATGGACATTTTACCCAAGAGATTACACCTTTTGCCGGCAGAGCAATCAAAACCTTCAAGTATGCAGATCATGTTGAGGAAGGTTCCGATAAAGATATCATCATTGCATTAAAGACAGCAAAAAAGATCTATAAATCATCATTTGATTATGTGCACAGTTATCCTCATTGTTGGCGAACTGATAATCCTGTGATGTATTATGCTAGAAATTCCTGGTTCATAAAGTCACCCTCTTATAAGAAGTCAATGATTGATCTTAATAAGACAATACATTGGCAACCACAGGAAATCGGTACTGGTCGATTCGGCAATTGGTTGGAAGAAGTCAAGGATTGGTCTCTCAGTAGAGATAGATATTGGGGTACTCCATTGCCTATTTGGATTAGTGAAGACAAAGAAGACATGTTTGCCGTCGGATCGATCGAGGAGTTGTCAAAGGGAGAATATGAATGCCCTGATGGTTCTATTGTTCCTGTGCCGGAAGCCCCTTTGCCCTTGGATTTACATAGGCCATTTGTTGATAATGTGATTTTCAGAAAAAATGGCAAAGTGTATCGTAGAACAACCGAAGTCATTGATGTTTGGTTTGATTCTGGATGTGTTCCTTTTGCACAATTTCATTATCCATTTGAAAATGTAGAACTTTTCTCATCTCAATTCCCTGCCGATTTTATATCCGAAGGTATAGATCAGACAAGAGGGTGGTTTTACACTCTTCATAATATAGCAACTGCATTATTCGATAAGCCGGCATTCAAAAATATTATCGTTAATGAACTCGTTTTGGATAAAAACGGTCTGAAAATGTCAAAAAGTAGGGGTAATACCGTTGATCCATTTCAGATGATGGACCTATATGGCGCGGATGCTGTTCGTTGGTATTTCATGGTGAATAATCCACCTTGGAGGCCAACATTGTTCAATGAATCAGACATCGCAAAGACTGTCATTGCAGACTTTTTCCGAACATTGACCAATACTTACTCCTTTTATGCTCTTTATGCCAATATCGATCAAATTGATGGAAATGAGGGCATAATTCCTAATAATGAACGGCCCGAAATAGACAAATGGATTATTTCCAGAGTTCATACAGTGCTTCGTCAATATCATCAGTATATGGAGGCATATGATGTATTCAGAGCTTGCAGGATTGTTCAAGAATTCATGATAAATGATGTTTCAAACTGGTATGTAAGAAGGAATCGGAGAAGATTTTGGAAGGGTGAAAAGGATAGTGATAAACTCGCCGCTTATCAAACGTTAAGAGATGTGACAATTCATGTATTGTCCATGATGGCTCCCGCGGCACCATTTTTACCCGAGGTCTTATTCAAAAGATTACGAGTGAACTCGGATGTCGAATCAATTCACATGAGACTATTATCCCCTGGTGAATTGTCTTTGATAGATGTTGATTTGGAAAGAAGAATGTCTTTGGCTCAAACAATAGTGTTCTTGGCCAGATCACTCCGTGAAAAATCAAAAATCAAGACTCGACAGCCCCTTCGAAGAATACTGATTCCGGTGATTTCTCCTCAACAAAGAAGGGATATTCAAGCTGTTGAATCAATCATCAAAGATGAGATAAATATTAAAGAAGTGGAATATGTCAGTGAAGAAGCAGGTGTCGTTAAAAGGTCTGTAAAAGCCAATTTCAAGGCATTGGGCAAGAGATTTGGCAAACAAACTCAAACAGTGGCTACAATCATTTCCACTTTGAATGAACAACAAATCAAATCATTGATTCAAGATCAATCCTTACTCATTTCTCTTGATGGAAATGATCAACTGATCAATTTGGATGAAGTGGATGTCATGACACAAGACATGGAAGGTTGGCTTGTAGCGAATGAAGGTTCTTTGACAGTTGCGCTTGATACTGAAATTGATGAATCTTTAAAACAAGAAGGCATAGCACGCGAATTTGTAAACAGAATTCAGAACCTAAGAAAGAGTATCGGACTGCATGTTACTGATAGAGTAATTGTAAAATTTTTTGCATCAAAAGAAATTTGTGATGCAATTATCAAATTATCTGATTATGTTTGTAATGAAATTTTGTGCACAAGTTGTGAATATGTTGAACATTTGAGTGAAGATGTTCACACACTTGAAATCGAACAAGACATTATCCTTGTCAACATCACAAAGTTTCATTGAGTAACAGAAAAAATAAATGCATCCCGCATTTAGTTTTGTTTTGTTTTATTATTTAAGGTGTATGCTGTATGGCCTCAACTAAGAAACCCGCAGCAAAGAAAGCGGCTAAACCAGCTGCTAAGAAAGCGGCTAAACCAGCTGCCAAGAAAGCAGCTAAACCAGCTGTTAAGAAAGCAGCTAAACCAGCTGCTAAGAAAGCTGCGAAACCTGCAGCAAAGAAAGCTGCGAAGCCCGCAGTAAAGAAAGCAGCAAAACCAGCTGCTAAGAAAGCTGCAAAACCAGCAGCAAAAAAAGCAGCAAAGCCGGCAGCAAAGAAAGCAGCAAAGCCGGCAGCAAAGAAAGTAGCGGCAAAACCGGCAGCTAAGAAAGCAGCAAAGCCGGCAGCAAAAAAAGCAGCAAGACCGGCAGCTAAGAAAGCAGCCGTAAAAAAAAAGTAAGTCCTAGTAAAGGACCGAAATCTGCTAAAGTCACAACCAAGAAGCAGGTAAAGCCATTGGCAAAAACAATTGTCGGCAAGTCTCCTGTTTCATCTAAAAAGGTTGCGAAGTCATCTTCGGCGGCTGTTTCAGCCAAAGCCGGAAAAAAACAAGCGAAGCCAATTGTTAAGAGTGCCAAATCGGCAACTCCGAAGCAATCGGCTTCGCTTTCTGTTTCAAAGAAAGGTATTTCTACTTCAAAGCCGCCAGTCACCACAAAAACAAAAGCTACGGTCAAGCCAAATAAGGCTGCTGATCAAAAGAGCATTATGCCCCTAAAAGAAAAAGCAAGTTCAAAATCTGAAAAAAATGTAAAGTCCGAAGAAACAAAGAAAGGCAAAGCAGCACAGCCAGAAGTGATGCCTATACCGGATGAACCAATAATTGATTTGGGAATTCCAATGCCACCTCTTCAACTGAATCTTCAAGAGAAGAAGCCGGCCGGTAGATCCAAGTCTGGTAATAAGGCTTCGGAAAAACCAACTGCTGCTGGCCTCGAGGCTATGAAAATGCCAGAAGGAAAAGGAGCTGCTGCATTTGCGATGCGACCAAAAGAGGAAAAACCAATAATCATCCCATCCAAAAAGAAGGTTCGTTATTCAGAATCTGATCTCAAGATGTTCAAGCAACATATATTGAAGATCAAAGAAGATGCTTTGGATGAAATGCGTATGCTCAGAGAGCGTTTGGAGGATCTTACAAATGCAGAGTTGGCTTCTGAAACAATGATTTATTCAGTACACATGGCTGAGCAAGGTTCTGAAGCACTTGAAAAGGAAAAGACATATGCTCAGATGAATAGAATCATTGATTATATCAAGAAACTTGATGATGCATTAAAGCGCATTGATGATAAAACATATGGTATTTGTAAAGAATGTAATATTCTCATTGCTAAGGCCCGTCTGCTTGCTGTTCCAATTACGACTCAATCGGCTTCATTTAAGATACATGGAAGATGTCCTGCAAACGGAGTTGATATAATTTCCGGTAGAAATGAATGATTCGGCAGTCCACATCCGGGCAAACATTATCATATCTTATAGCGGCTTTTGTACTTGTTCTAATTGACCAGATCACAAAGGTAGCTGTTAAGGGATATAATCTCTTTGGTTTTCACCATGAAGGCATGCATTTAGGCGAGAGCTTCCCTGTATTTGGTGAAATTGTTCGCATAACTTTTGTTGAAAATCCAGGAATGGCTTTTGGAGTCGAGTTTGGTTCAGGGAAAATAGTCTTAACATTATTTTCACTAGTTGCTTCATTTGCTTTGGCGTATTATCTCAGAGTTATCAGTAATGCCAATAGATGGATACGCATTGCAATAATGCTTATTCTGGCCGGCGCATTCGGAAACTTTATTGATCGAATGTTTTACGGTGTACTATATGAAGAGGGTCCTCTGTTCTATGGGTTGGTGGTGGATTTTATACAAATCGACATACCCGATATAACAATAGGAACTTTGACCTACACTCATTGGCCAGTATTTAACGTAGCCGATTCATGTGTTACATCAGGCATGATTTTGCTCATCTTGTTCAATAAGCATCTACCTTATCCATTTACGGCTAAACCGCCAAATTTAGAAATCAAGGAGCAAGGTGGACAGTAATAATCAATATCCTGATTATGTTGAAAAGACAATTGAACTCATCGTATCCAAAGGTCAAGAACCAATAAGACTCGATGTATATATAACCAATGCCATTGCAAATGCAACTCGTAACAAGGTTCAGCTTGCTATTGACAATGAGCAAGTGCATGTAGATGGTATTGCTAGAAAGGGTTCATACAAAGTTAAACCGGGAGATGTAATCACCTGTGTATTTATGCGCCCACCACCATTGGAATTGCTTCCAGAAGATATTCCTCTCTCAATATTATATGAAGATGAATATTTACTTGTCATCAATAAACCTGCAGGACTTGTTGTCCATCCAGGTTTTGGAAACAGGTATGGGACATTGGTCAATGCGGTTCTTTGGCATATTGGACATCGAGAAGCTATACCACTGCTTGGATATAGCGAAGAAGAAGATGAATCAGAGATATCATTACCTGTAGATGATTTCATTGATGCTGTCAATATAAGTGATGATATACTCCGACCTGGTATCGTTCATAGATTGGATAAGGATACTTCGGGTTTAATGGTTATATCAAAACAAAGTTCAATTACACCCCAACTCACTAAACAATTTGCAGATAGAACAGTGCAAAGAGAATATGTTGCATTGGCATGGGGAATCGTAAAAAAAGATCATGATATAATAGAAAATCAGCTAGCTCCCTCGCCGAGAAACCGAAAAATATTTTCTGTGGTAAATAAAGGGGGGAAAATAGCAAAAACTGAATATGTAACACGATCAAGGGGGCATTTCGCTTCCCTTCTTCAAGTAAAACTTCATACAGGAAGAACACATCAGATAAGAGTCCATTGTTCGAGCATACATCATCCATTGATTGGCGATGTCTCATATGGAGGAAATGCTATTGCTTATACCGGAATAAAGTCTACAGCTTTGAAAAGAAAGGCTCAGGAATGCCTTGAAATCATGAAAAGACAAGCACTTCATGCAAGGATTCTGGGTTTTCAACATCCAATTACACAAGAACATCTCCTTTTTGAACAACCCCCGCCAGTGGATTTTATACAGGTAGCTGAATTGGCCGAGATCCAAATCCCCGATGATTTATTAGTATTCTACCCTCAAACAAAATAACCTTCATTATACACCTCAAGATTTTTGTATTTTATACAAAAAAACTGGAGCAAAAATGGTGCAGTTGTTCATTGCCATATTTCTCATTTGTATTTCTACACTGCTTGGCCAACAATCCCCGAATCAAACATGGTATTTTGGGAAATTTGGTGGTTTGAGATTCAATAATGCAGTTGCCACACCTATTACAGGAAAATTGGATACATGGGAAGGTTGTGCAGTACATTCCGATCCAGCAACAGGAAATCCACTTTTATACTCAGATGGTAGAAAATTATATCAAGCAGATGGAACTATAGTTCCCGGCGGTGATGCAATAAAAAGTGGAATTTCCTCAACCCAATGTTGCATTTTCATTCCTGATCCAGCTAATCCACAGAGAGTCTATCTTTTTACTGCTCCTGATCTCACAGGTATTGGAGCAACTGAAACGAAGTCATTCTATTCCCACATAAGTTTGGAAGGCGCACCTTCTATGCTTTTGACAAATGTTGTCCTCCAGGATAATATGTCAGAAAAAATTGCCGGGACATATCATTGTGCCGACAATACATACTGGGTTCTCTATCATCATAAATCTCAATCGAGAATTCTTGCATATAAAGTTACCGCGGGGGGTGTTTCAACCAATCCTGTTGTTTCAACATATAGTAATCTGAATAATTTCTATAATGTGGGAGCAATGAAAGTATCACCGGATGGATCTAAACTTGTTGTTGTATCTGAAGCCGATGGAAATAGCTATTTGCAAACAATTGTTCTTTTTGATTTCAACTTGCAAACAGGCCAGGCAACAAGCCCTAAATTCATAGCCAAAAACAAGTGTTATGGAAATTATGGAGCTGCATTTTCTCCGAATAGTAATAAGTTATTTACTTCAGGGACATTGGATAAACAACGATCTTCAGAATCAGCATTGTTTCAATTTGATTTATCTCAAAATAACGAAGCTGCTATTGCCACTTCAATGTGGACTTTACCACTCGGAACCAGAAAATTATTCGGTCTGCAATTAGGACCAGATGGAAAGATATATGCTATCTCAGATGTACCAAGCCAATTGGATGTTATCAATAAACCAAATATGCCCGGTCCTGATATTGGATATTCAATCAATGTGTTGAATCATATGGGTAGAACCGTTCTGGGATTACCTTCGGTGATTGACTATAATCTTGCGGTAAGTAGCGATTCAGTTCTTGCATGTCCTAGTTCAGGTATAACGATTGGTCCACCATCATTACCCGGATATACATATTCATGGACTCCATCTGTAGGTTTGAGCAATCCAATGATTGCAAATCCAATTGCAAAACCAACACAGCCAACCACATATACTGTTTTTGTTACTAATCCATTTGGATGTCAAATAAAACAGCAATATCACGTTAGCCTACTTCCTCCTGTATCGGTGACTTATGAAGTCCCAACAAGCATTTGTAAAGGTGGAAAAGTCCAGTTAAAAGCTTTTGGAGCAAGTAGATATTCCTGGTTCCCTTCATATGGACTATCTTCAACAACAATATCAAATCCTATTGCAAGCCCTGATTCATCTACAACTTATTTTTTAGTTGCATCAAACAATGTTTGTTCTGATACTATTCCTATAAGAGTGGATGTTGTTCCTTTTCCAATAGCTGATGCTGGTTCAGATAAAGTTACATGTCCAGGAGGTAGTGTAGAAATTGGATCTAAGCCAAAATCTGGATATACTTATGTCTGGTCTCCTCAACAATATGTTTCAAATCCAAATCTATCAAAGACTATCGCTTCACCGCCAACCAATAATTTTCCATTCATTGTCAAAGTAACAAATGATTATGGTTGCATAGCTTATGATACGGTGCTCGTCAGGATAGAAAATACACTCACGGCAACTACCTCTGCTGATACAACTATTTGTAGAGGAGATGCACTGCAATTGAGGGCATTCGGAGGCAGTACATATAGATGGTTTCAAGGTAGTAATATATCAGACACATCTTCATCTTCCCCACTTGTCAGACCGGATAAGAACACAATATATGGCGTAATAGTATCGAGTGGACTTTGTATAGATACTGCATTTGTAACTGTGAATGTTGTTGATGCTGTTATTGCAGATGCTGGTAAAGATCAATCTACTTGTCCCGGTGAGTCAATTAATTTAGGTTCAGGATTTCAAAATGGGGCTTCATATTCATGGTCTCCTACTACGTTTTTGAATAATCCCAAAAGCCCAACGCCCTCATGCACACCAACTTCTTCAATGCAATATGTTTTGACAATTACATCTTCTTCTGGATGCACTTCTCGCGATACCATGAATGTTACCGTTGCAGATAAATTGGAAATTGCACTGCCTTCCGATACATCAACTTGTCCTGGAAAGCCAATTAGAATCAAACCATCCGGCGGGCAAACATATAGGTGGTATCCACCTAATGGCATTGATGATACATTGTCATCTCAACCTGTTTTTTCCCCTAATCAAACCACTACATATTATGTTGAAGCAAAAAACGGCAATTGTACAGGATCGGATTCAATTACTATTCGCATTCTACCTTTACCGGCATTAGATGCCGGGCAAGACCTTGCCGTATGTAAGGGAGACTCAATCCTGTTGAAAGCAACCGGGGCTACTTCATATTCTTGGTTTACAAGTCAATTAGGCGATATTGGTACAGGTGATCAAATTTCTATTCAACCCAATGCCTCTACTTTGTATTATGTTCGAGGCTCCAATGGTGCTTGCGAGGTTTTGGATAGTGTATTTGTTACGCTTAAGCCCCAACCAACAATATCTGTAATTGGTGACACTTTAATCTGTTTGGGCAAAACAGCTTCATTGAAGGCAACAGGAGCTGATACGTATGAATGGGTTGATCATCCGTCAATATTGTCCAAAAATGGAGATCAATTACTCGTTCAACCAACAATGGATACATACTTCTCTTTTTTGGGTATCAAAGATGGTTGTAAATCGAGCATTGACAGCATACTTGTAAAAGTTCAAAAACAATTACCAATTATCCGTTCTTCAGATACAATTGTATGTAGAAATTCCAACGTAGTAATACAGCTATTTCCTTCTTCTAATGTGAAGGTTGTTGGAGATTGCAATGTTCTCTCAACATCGAAAGATTCAATTACCATTCTGCCAAAATCTTCCGGCATGATCATTGTGAACGGAGATAGAAATGGTTGCGAATCTGCTGATTCAGTCTATATAAAAGTTGAAGATATACCACTTGTTACACTTCCGGTTGATACAGTGATTTGTAAGGGTAATGATATTGAATTGAATGCAAATGGCGGGCTGCAATACCTTTGGGAAAGCAATGAAGCATTTGATACACTATCCAATAACAAAATTATTTTCAGGAATGCAAAGAAATCTATAATAGTAAAGTTAACGGGTTCAAATGGTCTTTGCTCTGCAACAGATGAAATGGCGATAAATGTTAAAGATCCACTTAATATACCGATAGCGCTTTCCTTTACAGGAGAAATGATTCCTGGTATTCGTTTTCCGATTATGCTGAACCTACCTTCTTACTCCTTTAAAATAAAGCTCGCTATTGAATATGACTCCACTTCCGGAATAATTGAATCACATAGTATAAAGTCAGGTTCTGTTATTGCAAAGCAACTTCCATCACGGACCGGAGAATACCTTCTAGATATTGAAAATACAAAGCAAGAAAGTTCTGTAATTGAATTACAACTCAATCCTTTATTGCCACATGATGTAAGAACATCAAATACCTACAAATTGAAACTTGCTGAACAGGATATGAATTGCGCCGATGTCCAATTACAAGATTGTACAATTCCTTACATGTCAGGTTGTGCTTGGACATATAGGCCTATTAATGCTCTTCCAACCTATCAATGTATTATCATTGAAAATATGATTCATCTACGTTCAGCATTTAATGAAACGATGCATTGCAGAATTACTACTATAGATGGTAGAACGATACATGATGAGCAAATCACCATGCGTTCGGGAGAACAATATTTTGTAAAACTTCCTCCTATGAATATTGGCATGTATGCAATAACATTACAAGGTCAATATTGGAATCAGACATTATTATACCCTAAAACGGATAAATAGACATATTTGTATGTGTAATCACAGTATTCAATGACTCCTGACATTAAGAGGCTAATCATATTCTTGTTTGTGCTTATTGCCATTCAAGGTGGGGTAGATTTCTATCTCTTTAGAACAATAAAGAAGTATGAAGCATTCTATGGAGCTTGGTTTTCAAAAGTTCTGAGACTGTACAAACACACTTCGTTTATCATGCTCATTGTTTTGGTCTTGACTACAATCGAACGCCTGTTGTTGGGAAACAATTTACTAACCGGAAGGGGAGCTCAAATTGCCATTGCTTTGTGGTATCTACCAAAATACCCTATTGCTTTGATCTTGTGCATTTACAAGGTTATAAAAGTAATTGTAACATTCATTCAATCCAGAATGACTTCAGATAAACTTCAGGTTTCCTCGATTGATGAAAAAAGACGCAAGGTGATTCACTCTATAGGTGTCAGTATTGCTTCAATTCCATTCATTAGTACAGCTCAAGGCGTATTTCATACGATTTATGATATTGAAATCCGAACATTGGAATTGATAATACCTCGACTATCATTAGTATTTGATGGATATAAGATCATTCAAATCTCTGATATTCATACAGGTTCATTATTTGGCACTACGTACATTGAGGAAGTAGTTCAATCAATCAATCAAATGTCACCCGACATAATAGCTATTACAGGTGATTATGTTAACTTTGATCCTCAGGAATATGCCGCATTTGTACCATTGTTTTCTCAATTACAAGCAAAACATGGTGTATATGGATCATTAGGGAATCATGATCACTATATGACAGAAGATAAGCATGAATATCTTCTCTCATTGATAAGAAAATCAAAGGTAGATTTGTTGATTAATGAATCGAGAACAATAGTAGTTAATGGATCTAAACTTGTCATTGCAGGTACAGATAATACAGGATTCAACCAACGTTTTGGAGATTTGGATAAGACATTCATTAATGTACCTAAAGATGTTCCTGTGATTTTGATGGCACATGACCCAACTTATTGGGATATGCAGATTGCTGAATCGCAATTAGCTGATCTTACATTGTCCGGACATACTCATGGCGGCCAAATAGGTATTGAATATTTAGGTTCATCATACAGTCCTGCACAATTTGTCTATCAACATTGGTCCGGAATATATAAATCAAATGGTAATTATCTATATGTCAATCGTGGAATAGGTACCGTTGGACCACCTATTAGGATAGGAATAAGGCCGGAAATAACTCTCATTACATTGCGTGCCCCCGTTGCTTGATTTCTTATGATATGTGTATAAATTCAATGTAATCTATGCCGCAAAGTGACTAAATTAACTTTTATTATTCATACTCTTCTCTGCATAATGCGCTTCGTTTTTGTCATACTAACAACATTTGTGTGTTTAACTCAAAGTATCTTATCCCAACAGTATAAATTACTCCAAACCGAATTGTATGGTATGCAAGTATATGGTGGATATTTAACTACCTCATATGCAGCTGATTTCACGGAATTTTCAGGAACAGTATCTTGCGATAAATTTACAAATGGTACCGGTAATGGACTGACTGCCGGCTTTCAATTCGAACTTCCAGTATCAAATGTAGTTTCTGTGGTTTGTGGTCTTGGTTTTCATGATAGAAGTGGAGCACTTTCAACTAATTCATCTTTTCCCATACGATACAATTCAACTTCAAATGGTTTTACGCAGGTTGTCATGGAGCAATCCATTGCAACATCGATGAGGTTTCTTGAAACGCAATTAGATGCCCGCTACATTATGTTTGAGCGATATACATATGCGATCAGACTATTGGGGGGATTAAGAATTGGTGTGCCTTTGAGTGGTACATATACCCAACAAGGCACAATTATTAGTCCGGATAATGCTGGTTTTATTGTAAATAATCAAATAGTTCAACAAAGAACTTTGTCGTCAGGTGACATAACTTCATTTGCAGGATTGCAAGCAGGGGGCGTGATTGGATTAGAACCAATGATAAGAATATCCCCTTCTATGCATATAACAGGTTCTCTGCAATACGATATTCCATTCTCTTCTGCTTTCAAAGACGCTAATCTTAATATTGCGGGAATAAGAGCGCAATGTGGTATACGATATTCAATACGGACATTTGCTCCAAGCCCTGTCACACCTTAATACTTATTCATCGCTACATCTTTTACCACCAGCGATTGAAATAATCTCATCATCATAATGATCTGCAATCACTGCAACAGATTGAATGCTCGTTATGATTTCATTCTCATCAGCATTAATGCCAGCAATTGAGTGAGCGAAACAAATAGTGTCATCAAACAACAATGAAAAAGCGCCAAAATGTAGTTCTGCATTTTTTCTCATGAGAAATCGTAACAATTCTTCATTGATTTGGGCTCCAGACACTAGTGTAGCCATACATTCAATGCAGGTATCTGAATCTGTGAATGGTCTGACAATTATCATGAGTCTAGAAGAACCGGCATCAATTGAATAAGAACCTTCGCCAAAATTAATATGGTCAGGGTAATGTGCATTGAGAACTTGTTCTACTTTTTGTTTTGTAATATCAATGAAATGTTGGGGAGTATGCATCTTTATACCTTATTGTTGATGTGGTGGAAGTGCATCTTTGCTACCTGAGGGTAATTTTCCCATAGATGCTTTGAGTTCCAATAATTGTTGTTCGACCTGTGAAGATGAGGATAGTTTTTTAAACTCATCATCTAAAGATGTGGAAGATCCACCCAACTGTTCGAAAGCCTCTGCTTCTGATTCCAGCGTTTCTATTTTAGCTTCGAATTTGTCAAATTTTGAAAATGCATCAGATCCTACACCACTGAAAGTTTGCGCTATTTGTTTTTGGGCCTTTGCTGCTTGTGAACGTGCTATAAGAGTTCCTTGCCTTCCACGAGCTTCATCTAATTTTGCCTTTAATGCATCCAATTGAGTTCTTAATTTTTCAGAGGTAGATTTAGCAGTAATATAAAGTGGTTCTAAATCAATGATGTTTTTTTCATGAACAGCTTTCTTTTCCAAAGCGGCACGAGCCAAATCTTCCCTACCGGCAGTAACTGCTTGTTGAGCTTTGAAAAGCCATTCAGCAGATTCACTTTTTGCCTTTTCAATCTTTCTGAGAAGTGATTTTTCATGTGCCATGGAATTCGCAACAGCTAACGTTGCCTTATTCACAGATTCTTCCATCTCCAAGACCATTTGCTTCAGCATTTTTTCGGGATCTTCTGCTTTGTCTAAGGCATCATTGACATTGGCTTTGAATACATCGGCTATTCTAGAAAATAAACTCATAAACACTCCATATTCTCAATTATGTATACTGCAAAAATAACGGATTATTATTGGTTTTTTGGCTGACATTTACGTATGGAGGGATAACTTAGTAAATTTGCAAGTCATTAATCAAGAGAATACCACCATGAGTCTTCAGTCTGAAGCCATAGAAGCAGTAGTTGAGCACTTTGCGTCCCTTCCATCCATTGGAAGAAAAACTGCTCAAAGATTGGCTTTCTTCCTCTTAAGACAATCTGAAGAATATATTCGTTCCTTTAGCGCTTCCCTCATTCATATGAAGGAAACCGTGAAATCTTGTTCAATTTGTTTTACATATACAGAACAAGATCCATGTCCGATCTGTTCATCATCCAAAAGAGACCGATCTCTCATTTGCGTCGTTGAACAACCGACAGATGTACTAATTATTGAAAGAATGAGTGAATTTAAGGGGTTATTCCATGTATTACACGGTAATATCAATCCTTTGGAAGGAATTAGTCCTGATGACCTTAAGATTAGAGAATTGATTTCCCGTTTAAATACTGATGTAAAAGAGGTAATACTTGCATTAAATCCAACAGTAGAAGGAGAGGTCACCATGCAATATCTTGCTCGAATGATCAAACCGCTTGATATTGTTGTAAGCAGGCCTGCAAGAGGTATACCAATAGGTAGCGAATTGGAGTATACAGATGAAGCAACATTATCGAAAGCCCTGGAATCAAGAATTACTATGTAATGTACTTGTTTCTAGTATATTCAGTTTGATCATTATGAATTGCGTTTCATGTTCTTTGCTCGATACAAGAACACCGGAATCACCTGGAAATACTGTGCAGTATGATCCAGCTTTCGATTATCAAACTGTATTGATAAATCTAAAAAAATCAATTCAGTATAAAGATCCAACCGGGTATATTCGTTGTTTATCAGATACACTAGAACAAAATGCTCAACTCTTTGTATTTGAACCTAGCATTGAAGTATTGACCAGATACTCAGGATTGTTTCAACAATGGTCAATAAATCAAGAAAGAGCTTATTTTCAAAATGTCCTGTCCAAGATCCCAAAAGATGCTAATACCGAATTAAAGTTTATGAATACGGTATTTGATGGCATTACTCCGGATTCAGTTATCGTACAATCGGATTATGTTTTGACTCTTCCACATAATGTTGCGTCTATACAGAATGTTTCTTCCGGTGGATTACGATTTGTTATGAAAAGGCAAAAAAATGGACTCTGGTCAATACAAAGATGGTCTGATTATTTACTTATCAAAGATTCTATCGGTGCAACATGGAGTTCAATAAAAGCACAATTCAACAATTGATCTTTTCATCTTTACTTTTCATACTCTTCTTTCTTGCAGTATCTGTTCAGGCACAACAAACCTTTTACTGCAAAGAAAGACTTCCTGATATTGTAAATAGCTATTCAAGGACTTTACTTCCTGTTTTGCATCCATCAGGATCACGTTTGTATTTTGTAAGAAAAGAACATCCCAATAATATTGGAGGGGTCAATGATCCTGACGATATATGGTATTCAGACAGAGTAAATAGTAAATTCTGGACAGCACCCATCAATGCAGGCCCTACGATTAACACTCCGAATTCCAATGCTTTATTTTCTATTACTGCTGATGGTAATTCAGCATTTGTAGCATCAGTGTCATATGATGGAAATCTAACATTTCACATGGCACAACTATTTGGAAATTCTTGGTCTATTGGTAAACAATTCACGATAAGTGATTTCACAATGAATTCAGCACAGTATTTTGCAACTATGAATGCAGATCAGAATGTATTGATATTAGCCATGAGTCACCAAGGATCATTAGGAGATCTTGATTTATATGTTTCTTTGAAGAATAATCAGAATATTTGGTCAAAACCAATTTGGATGGGAAATTCAATCAATACAAATTCAAGGGAGGGGTCGCCATTTCTAGCTCAAGATAATAAGACACTCTATTTTTATTCAAATGGATTTGGAGGCTATGGCGGTTCGGATTTGTTCATGACTAGACGTCTAGATGACACTTGGACTCAATGGTCCAAGCCCGTTAATCTTGGTCCTTATATCAATACTGCAGGAAATGAGCGTTCCATCACACTTACTTCCCGTGGTGACACAGCATGTATTATTTCAACAGATGCAGATAATGATCAAGAAGGAATATATTTTGTTTGTCTTCAACCAGAAATCAGGCCTCAGGAACAAAAAGAAGAGATATCTTTGGCTCAACCCACTTTAACAAATCATTCAGACACATCAATGGAGTTGTATTTTGAAACAAATGAATGGAAACTTCTACCAAGACATAGTGAACAATTAAGAGAGTTGTGTCGCGGTGTGAGAGATAAAAATAAACATGTGATCATCAGAGGTTACGCAGACGATCGAGGATCAAGCAATTACAATAAAGCATTGTCGCTAAAAAGAGCTAATTCAGTAGCTGATTTTCTAATAGAATGTGGTTTGAAATCCTATGATATACTTGGCGAAGGTGTTCGACTATTGGATCGTACTGAATCATCGGACAGCAAAAGACAACGTTCTAGGGCGGTGAATATATTTATGACTATACAACAATAATTAACCAAATGATGAATAATCACCATATTCACGGATTTGACTTCTTCTTCTAAAAAACAGAGCATATATTACAAAACCAACTCCGCTTATAAGTATAATTGCCATGATTATCGATCCAAATGAGAATGTTCCGGGATAGACTTCTTTTGAACCATTAGCACCATCAACAATTACAGGGCGAGAATAATAGAATGCTGGATGAAAAGGCATATGCCAATACCATGGAATAGAACCAAGTAGATAACCGGTCATAAAACCATCACCCAATCCTCCATAAGAATGCATCGTATAATTTCTATTTGAACCATTTTGATTGATTTTCATTGAAGAGGATTTACGTGGAATACCATATCGCATTCTATATTGCTGTCCATTTGCAAATCTACCGGTAGAACTTGAACGGAAGCCTCTGCCACTAGAAAAACTTCGTGAGGAACCAAATGAATTTCTATTGGAAGAACCAAAAGAACGATTTCCACCAAATGATCGAGATCCAAATGATCTTCCTCCTCCCCTACCAAAACCAGATCTAGCATCAACTGTAATTGGTAACACTATGAAAGAAAGCATGCACATAAAGAGCAATGCATATATATGTTTTATAAATGCGGACATACTTTTCCTCAAAAAATAGTTTCAACTGATTGGGTACCATTGGGATTCCTAAAGACTATTTCAGTCTGAAAGACATTCTCATGTACATTACGATGTTTTGTAAACCAAGAAAATAACGATTTAGTTGGTTGTGAAGTTTCAATTCTGATATGAATAATTATTGAAACTACACCTTCAACAAAATCATCATTCATAAAAAGTGATGTTTGTTCTAAGTCACCATCACTTTCAATGCTAAATGATTGTAATTGGAAAGATTCTTCAGAAGTGAAAGCAGCTTCTTTTCTTTGTAATTGCGAAATGTCATCTGTAAATAATTGTTTGGTTACTTGTATGCCAGATCCACTAATGAATGAAATGATGGAATGAAAAGTACCTTCTTCATCAATAGATATGAGGAGTTCTCTAACACCAGTGACTTGCTCGCCATTCACATAGATTGCTGTACGTTCGAGTCTACCATTACTTTCGATAGTTATTGTTCTCATAACTCTTGCATAAAATTAATATCACTTCTGTGTACTGCATTTGAAAGCATTTCTAAATATTCCTTTCGTGAAACTGTAATAGCACCAAGTGATTGTGTATGATCATTGATATACTGTGAATCAAGGAGTAAAAAGTTCTTTGATAGAAGATGGGTATACAAATACACAAATGCATGTTTAGATGCATTACTTATATGACTGAACATGGATTCCCCAAAAAAAGCAGCTCCAATGGAAACACCATATAGACCTCCTACAATCTCATTATTCTTCCATACTTCAACAGAATGTGCAAAACCTCTTTGATGAAGTTCACAGTACACAGAAATAATGTCTGAGTTGATCCATGTTGTGGTTCTATTCGAACATTGTTCAATGACATGTTGAAAATTGGAATTGATCGTAAATGAACATTCTGACTTAGCAAATGATTTAGTAAGTGAGTTTCTTAAATAGGTTTTTTCAAGTGGTATAATAGCTCTTCTCTCTGGTGAATGCCAGTATATATCACCATCCTCATCATCAGCCATTGGAAACCAACCTGTTTGATATGCAAACAATATGAGCGATGATGTAAGAGGCTGATGCTCAAAGAAATCAAGAATATTCACTGAGGTCATCATGTGCTATGGATCGAAAAAGTCAATCGTATATAGGAAATATTCTTTTTCTGAGAAAATATTTCTTGATCTGTGGAAGGAAGGTCCCATGATGAACCTGAAATATCGGCACGAAGGTCTTTTAGTACTACATTCCATTCTGCATCTATTTCTCCTATGAATTCAGTGTATGTATTCTTAATCATAGGGAATGTTTTCAATAAGGCAATTTGATATTCGGCGACTTCCGGAACATCGGTCATGATGTATAACTTAGAATTATGCCTAGCCAATCGAATAATCTCATGTACCAGTTCTTGCGAAAAAGCCCTTCTTTTGTGATGCTTTTTCTTGACCCACGGATCAGGGAAAAATGAAAAAAATGTATCAATGGACGAATTTTCCAAAAATGGTAATCCATTTGGGAGTGAATACCATAAAGCATGTGCATTATGTATATGTTCTCCTTGGGTGACTTCATATATCCAGTCAGTTAAGATCTTTCGTATCTCAATTCCCAGAATATTTGATTCAGGATGAGATTTAGCAAAATTGAAAAGAAATGCTCCCCATCCGCAACCAATATCCAATATATTAGGAGGTAAGCCATTGGAAAACACATCATTCCAATTTATTGTAGTAATGATAGGCGGATAATACTTTGGTATCTTCTCTAATTGTTGCAATGGAAAATAGACATTTGCTGCATTATGATGCCTACTTCTGGGTTTTGGATATTTCTTCGTATCAACGACAAACTCATTCATCTTTGGGCTTTGGGAGTAACGTTGAAAATAAGGTAAAATCAGAATGAATGTTGGAAGTGGACGATAAAGCTATATATCCTCCATTCAACCACAACTGAACTTGATCACTATAATGTGAACTCAGTGGTTCGCCTGAAACTCCACCAGGTAATACACAATAAACCATTGAGTCTCTCATATCTGATATGATGCGAACAGAGGCTCCAAGTGTTTGCTTAAATGGATCATTGAAAGACCATGAACCATTATTGAGCGTGGTATTATTTCCACCATGAGGAAAAGGACCATGAGTGACAATTGGTGAAAGCAAAGAGTTCGCTGAAAATACGTGTTCTAAAGTTAATGAATGTAATTTTCCATACTTCCATGTACGAATATCCGTAGTGCCAAATATGCTGTCCCCACGTTTTATTGCTCGTACAAATGATCTAAAAATAATTTCAGCGCGATTTTCTCTTATACCTTTGGTTCGTACATCATCCATCCAATTACTCCATTTTGACTCAGGATCGTGCAGAGTATGGAGTAATATCCTTGTGGGAACATTGGTGATGATATTATACAATGCCAAAAATGGTTTTGTTAATTGATCCTCAAAAACAGAGCGGTGATATTCTTCGAGAAATAAGGTATAAATTGTGGGTTCTACATCTTGATTTGTGATGAAGCATTTCCAATTCTTTAACTTTTCAAGTGCTTTTTTAGCATTTGGAGATAAATATTTCTTCTTTGCGATCAATCTGGGAATTATGGAGTCCTTGATTTGCTTTGCATATGCGGAATATACATCCATCTGTAAAAACTGTGCATCCCTAACATCGTATTCGTCGAATTCATTTAATGCTTGATTTAATCGTTCTGCCCTTGATGAAGACTCCCATAAAGCCGAATGATAAAATGCAGGTCTTGATTGAAGTGGATTATTTGCCGTTACTATAAATCTTCGTGAATGATCATTTGTGGCAAATGAATGTGATGGTAGTATGGATGATGGATGCACTCCATTCCAAGCATAACCTTTTTTCCAACCGGGAGAAGGTAAATTAGGATTGTTTTTTTCTTGTCTTTTAGGCATCATCCCAATAGTAGCAGATGCTATAACACCTTGAGAGTTACCATACACAAAATTCAGTGCTGGTGCGCACCATAAATCAAATCCTTTTCTGCACTCTGCCCAAGTATTTGATTTCATTACTTTGTAAACGCCAAGTATTTCATCTGACATATTGGTTCCAGTCCACAAATATGAAAGACAGTAATTATCGAATTTACTTTTTTTGAAATGTGCATTTTTCACCATACCTGTAGGTGGTGCGTCTGAAATAATAGCGGATCTTTTTGTGAAACGAATATCATAAATAATTGGCTCTGCATTTTTGATATGAATGGTATCACGTTTATATCTAAATTTTAAACGATTGCCATCTTCATTGAAGTAAAAGTTTGAATTTGTCTTATCTACCCTTTCGATGAAATAATCAAAATCATCATTCATCATATTAGTTATTCCCCATGTGCTATGATCATTTCTTCCCGATACAATTAATGGCAAGCCAGGAATGGTCGCTCCTATTGCATTGAAACCCGGACAAGTTATATGAGCTTGATACCACCTTGCAGGTAAAGATAGCTTTAAATGAGGATCATTTGCTAGGATAACAGATGATGACTTTCCCTTTGGAGATGTTCTCATGACCCATGCATTGCTTCCGATTCCATCTCCGGAAAAACCCAAAAAAGATCTTCCTTCATAGAGCATGGATGTAGCTATATTTGAAAATCCATTCAAATAATCATCAGAATATCTTGATAATGTTTCAATTTGTTCCTGTGTGGAAATTCTATCATTGTCATATTGAAAGACAGTTCCTGGAGTTTGTTGAGGTACAAGTGACATAGCTGCTGCTATACCAATTTTGTCAGCAATTTTGCCAAATGCAAGCTCTGTCCACATACTCATATTCATTTCAATTGCCATCAATCTCATGATAATCAAGCAATCAGAGGGAGTCCATGGTTCTGGTGAATAACTCAATGCTCCAAATTCAAAAGGTAATTTGTCAGCATTTTCTGTTAAGAATAGATTAATACCTGAGCTATAGGCTTCCAGTATTTGCTTTGTGGTTTTACTTGATGATGCATACAATCTATCAGCTATTTCTGATAGATTCATAATGCGCATAAATTTATCAGATGCTAATGCTTTTTCACCGAACACTTCAGATAATCTACCTTTACCTGCACGTCTAGCTATATCCATTTGCCATAATCTGTCTTGCGCATGAACATATCCCATTGCAATAAAAGCATCATGTTCATTTTTTGCAATAATATGAGGTATACTAAACTTATTTCTGTATACTTTAACAGAATCTTTTACCAATTCTGAATGAAGTTGTTCGCCTTTATCAATTGAAGTCTTTGTTACAAGAGATAATGAGAAAATGATAAGAGCTACACCGCAGATCACTAATGTAATCATCAATGGTGGTGCATGTTCACCAAGGAAACGAAATATGGGGTTCTTTAATGCCATGAATCAATTTTAGGAATTATGATTGGCAACTATGCTGAGCAATTGAGAAATGTCCTCCAATATATAGTCAGCTTTTACATCCTGATTGCCGAATGAATCACCATATTGAGCAAAAGCGGTATGCATTCCCACATTTTTGGCGCCCACCATGTCACGTTCAACCCAATCTCCTACCATAATTGCATGCTCAGGTTCTATATCCAACTTTTTTAAAGCTGTAAGAAATGGTACCGGACTCGGTTTTCTTTCCCCTGTATCATCATAGGTTACAACTGCATCAAATGTATGATGATAATTAATGTGGCATAATCTCAGCCAAGCTTCTCTTGCTGGAGCATCTGAAACAACACCCAATTTTATATTTGATTTTACCAATGACATTAATGTGGCTGTAACATGTGGATATGGTTTGAGTGCTGCCTCTCTTGCTCTTCTATAAGCAATAATACCTGCAGACAAAATACGATAATCCAAATATCCAAGTTGCTGCGTGAGAAGTTCGTCAAAGACTCGTTGATATTCAATTCCTTGAGCATCATAAATAGTTTTGATATGGCCTTGCAATTGAGAGCTGGTAAGATTTAGACCTGCATCTATCATTGCATTTATTGCTGCATCAATTGCTTGTTGTTTCATTGCCATGAAATCCACAAGGGTATTATCTAGATCAAAAATGACAGCTTTAATCATATATTCCTCTTAACAACAGTATGCATGCTTATGAGATGAAAATCTCTTTGTAATTTATCTCAAAATTACATAATTGACTACAACTTATACTCATACTTGGATCAAAAAATGCAATTGACATCAGCTTTCGAAGCTTTAGCCAATCTTCATTCTCATGATCGTGTTTTTATTCACAGTGTGGCTGCTGCACCGCAATGTTTAATTAATGGGATGATGGAACATGCACATCGTTTGGAAACAGTCGAAATTGTCCAATTGCATACAGAAGGCCCTGCCCCTTATGCAGATCCTGAAATGTCTCCCCATTTTACTGTAAATACCTTTTTTGTTGGTGAAAATATAAGGGATGCAGTTTCAGAAGGTAGAGCTGAATATATGCCTGTCTTTCTTAGTGAGGTACCTCAATTGTTCAAGAAAGGTATATTACCTGTGAAAGTGGCATTGATTCAAGTTTCTCCTCCTGATATTCATGGATATTGTTCTTTGGGTATATCGGTAGACATTACAAAGTCTGTTATACAACATGCTGAAATAATCATTGCTCAAATTAATGAACACATGCCAAGAACACATGGAGATGGAATTATACATATTGATTCCATAGACTTTGGAGTAATTCACAATACACCTCTTCCTGAATATTTTGTATCTCCTCATTCCGACATACACGATACAATTGGAAATAATGTAGCTTCACTGATAGAAGATGGTGCTACCTTACAAATGGGTATTGGTGCGATTCCGGATGCTGTTTTGTCTGCGTTGAAACATCATAGATATTTGGGAATACATACGGAAATGTTTTCTGATGGTGTGATTCCTTTGGTTGAAAAAGGGGTGATTGATGGAAGTAAAAAAGTTGTACACCCTGGAAAAATTGTTACCGGTTTTGTAATGGGTAGTAAGAAACTTTATGATTTTGTTAATGACAACCCTTCTGTTGTATTTTTGGATATTGCATATGTAAATGACACAAATGTTATTCGCAGAAATCCGCATGTAGTTGCAATAAACAGTGCAATTGAAATTGATATTACCGGGCAGATATGCGCTGATTCTATTGGAAGGCATATTTATTCGGGTGTTGGTGGGCAAATGGATTTCATTCGAGGAGCCTCTCTTTCAGAGAATGGTAAGCCAATCATTGCCATGCCTTCAATAACGGCGAATGGAGAAAGCAAAATAGTCACCACCTTGAAACAAGGTGCAGGAATAGTCACAACACGAGCACATGCTCATTATATCGTCACAGAATATGGTATAGCAGATGTATATGGAAAAAATATAAAACAACGATGCAAAGCATTGATTGATATCGCGCATCCTGTTCATAGAGAAATGTTGGAAAAATCATCATATTTATTGTGATTTAGTACGTTTATAAGCATTACTAATCAATTGTTCGATAATCTCTTTATTGAGTACAATTTGGGTTTGTGTACCCTTGCATAGGATAAAATCCGATCCGGATATTTTTGCTTCAATGTCGCAAATCAGGATTTTCCCGTCGAAGGACATGATAGTAGCAGTCATTGACACATTCTCCCCTATTGCAGCCATACCTTTATGTACCAAGTTTATTCCCCCTCCTATAGCATTTTCTAGATGATCAAAATATGGTTCTATGGCTTTCCTAGCAGCTAATTCGGCAAAGTAAATCATAGTGACTGTTGAACACACTTTATGGATTTCAATAGTATCTAATCTAGCTGTCATGGTAGGGTTTACGATAAAATCGAGTGTATATGTCATACCAATGATATCCATCTTCATGGAAGGGTCTCCATAATTCCGTATTTTGTGTAAAGTATAACTCTAAACTACATAAAATGCGAATTTCTTTTCATACCCTAGGTTGCAAACTCAATTATTCAGAAACGTCTCAGTTGCGAGATCAATATGAAAAATTGGGACATGAAATTGTTCCTTTTGGGAATGAAACTGATGCTGTTATTATTAATACTTGCACAGTGACTGAAAATGCCGATACTGAATGTCGCAAAATTATCAGGAAAATACAGCAAGTCTCACCGGAAGCTTTCATTGGCGTAACTGGTTGCTATGCACAATTAAAATCTCATGAAATAGCATCCATACCAGGTGTTGATGCTGTTATTGGAACATCCGATAAACTTCGCATTGATGAAATAATATCTGATTATTCAAAAAGAAATAAACCTGAGCTACATGTTTCATCTGTTGATGATGCAATATTTTCCTTTTCACAATCAGCTGATGAAGATAGCAGAACACGAGCCTTTTTGAAGATTCAGGATGGTTGTGATTATAGTTGTAGTTTCTGCACTATTCCATTGGCAAGAGGAAAAAGCAGAAGTATAGATATTTCAGAGATACCCAATAGAATTAGGCAATTGGAAGAACAAGAATATCACGAAATCATTCTATCTGGAATTAATCTTGGTGATTATTCTCATGATGATTCTTCATTTATTGATGTATTGCATCTTATAGAATCTCTTGATACAAAAGCTCGTTTCCGAATTGGTTCGATTGAACCTAATCTTGTTAATGAATTAATATTAAGATTGATAGCCTCATCTAATAAGATTGTTCCTCATTTGCATATGCCATTGCAAAGTGGTTCTCAATCAGTTCTGAAGAGAATGAAACGTAGGTATAAAATATCCTCATATTATGACAATCTCATTCTTTGTAAACAGTTGATGCCTCATGCATGTATAGGTGCTGATGTTATTGTTGGTTTTCCTGGAGAAACAGATCAAGAATATGAAGAGACATTCACATTTATTGAACAGCTCCCCTTTTCTTATCTACACGTATTTACATATTCTGAAAGGGACAATACACCGGCTGCCAATTATGATGATTCAATACCTATGAGAATACGTAAACTACGAAATGCACGATTGCGAGCATTGTCAGATGCAAAACGACGCGTTTTTTATGAATCACAAATCGGATCTTCTCACAAAGTTATTCCTGAATCATTTGATGAATCAACTGGTTTTTGGAGAGGATGGACTGAGAACTATGTTCGTGTTCAATTCTCAGGTACGCAATTCTTGAATATGCAACCATATGCAGTTCACCTTGAGCAGTATGATCATGTATCAGGAACAGTGACTTCAACATTACTTGAAGATCCTCAACTAAACAATGGCTATATTCAATTATCAGTCATATGATAGAGTATGTCAAAACGAATTACACATGTACTGAAAGTTGAATATGATGGAACCAACTATTCAGGCTGGCAAAGACAAAAAAATGGTTTGTCTATTCAACATGCTATAGAACAGGCTTTGTATCGTTTAACCGGACATGAAATTCATGTATTGGGTTCAGGCAGAACCGATGCTGGAGTTCATGCAAAAGGTCAAGTAGCTCATTTCAAGACAACCAATGAAGTATTCTCTGTTCCAGAATCTAAAATAGTCAAAGCAATAAATAGTAGGCTTCCCAACGATGTACGAATTTTATCTCATTGTTTGGCTGATGCATCTTTTCATTGCACTAGAGATGCTGTCTATAGAGAGTATTCTTATACATTCACTAATCATGAATCTGTTTTTGAACGACATTTCGCTACATATTATCCTTATCCGTTCTCTATCGAAAAGTTAATAACATCAAATGAACTCTTTGTCGGAGAACATGATTTCACTTCATTTTCAAAGAATAATCCTTCTACACTCTCCTATATTTGCAATGTTAAACATTGCGCATGGCAACAAATAAATGATTCAACATTTATTTTACGCATTGGTGCTAATAGATTTGTTTATGGGATGGTTCGCTCAATAGTTGGTGCAATGCTAGAATATTCAAGAGGCACTCTTTCAAGTGACGAAATCATACAGTTACTACATAAACCTGAAAGAATATCAACTAGAAAAAGGGCTCCATTGGCCTCTCCTGAAGGATTGGTATTGGAAAAGGTACACTACCCGGATCATTTAGGGATTCAATTATTGTGAATGATCAATTACGCATATCTTTCATGCAAGAAGCTTTGAATGAAGCCAAAAAAGCCTATGATTTAGGAGAAGTTCCAATTGGTGCGGTCATTGTTCATGATGATAAGATCATCGCTAAAGCACATAATCTAACAGAACGTGAACAAAATCCGCTATTTCATGCGGAATTACTTGTAATTCAAGAAGCGTCAGCAAAATTGAAGTCCAGAAGATTGCATGATTGTTCATTATACGTTACTCTTGAGCCTTGTTCAATGTGTGCAGGAGCAATCATTTTAGCTCGGATTCCTAATGTGTATATTGCTTGTAAAGATGCAAAATCAGGAGCCGTGACGTCTTTGTATGAATTGTTAACTGACACAAGACTAAATCATAGATGCATGATTCATTTTGGAACTTTAGAACTTGAGTGTTCAAGCTTGATTCAATCATTTTTTAGGGATCTTCGTAAAGGAGATATTATTAAAACGCAATCAACGAAAATATCTTGAATAAAGAACAATCCATATATGAACCGGGATTATATCTGCTTCCAACCCCAATTGGTAATCTTGAAGATATGACCATTAGAGCTTTGCGTTTACTCTCAACTGCTGAAATAATAGCCTGTGAAGATACGCGAGTCACCGGACAATTGCTCAAACAATATTCTATCACTCCACAAAGATTATATTCATGTAGAGAACATAATGAGAAAGAAGCAAGTATCTATTTATGTTCTGAAGTAAAAAAAGGTCTCAGAGTATGTTATGTCTCTGATGCAGGAACGCCTGGTATTTCAGATCCTGGAAGTATACTTATTCAAACTGCAATTGAAGAGGATATACCTTATCATGTGTTACCCGGATCTACTGCTTTGATACCAGCATTATTGCAAAGTGGTTTTTCATCCGATGAATGGACTTTCATGGGTTTCCCACCTCATAAAAAAGGAAGGTCTATGTTTATTGATAAGCTGGCTAATATTAAACATACTATCATTGTTTACGAAAGTCCACATAGAATAATGAATTTGATGGAAGAACTTAATAATCATTCTCAATTACAAGTTAGATCAATGTATTTAATTAGAGAGCTCACAAAAAAATACGAGCAATCATATAGAGGACTTCCAAAAGAAATTCTTGAAGCACTCCAAGAGAGTCCTGCAAAGGGTGAATTTGTATTGATTATTTCCGGGAGTTACTGATTATGTTTATTACATTTGAAGGAATAGACGGAAGTGGTAAATCAACACAGATAACTTTTCTAAAAGAATGGTTAGAAGAGAAAAAACATAAAGTACTTGTGTTGCGTGAACCGGGTGGTAATATTGTATCAGAGCAGATTCGAACATTATTGCTTGATTCAAAAGAAGAGATTGATCCAAGAAGTGAATTATTGCTATTTACAGCAGCAAGAGCTCAATTAGTTAGCAAAGTAATTCGACCAGCTCTAATACAAGGATCTATCGTTATATGTGACAGATATATTGATTCCTCTGTTGCATATCAAGGATATGGGAGAGGATTGCCTATAGACGACATTCAAGTGATTAATGATTTTGCAACAAACGGACTGGTACCGGATATTACATTTATCTTTGATATACCTGTTGAAGATGCAGCTTTGAGGGCTGGTTTTCGTTCTACCAATAAGAAATCATCTCCTGATCGGATGGAACAATCCGGTGAAGATTTCTTCAAGAAAACAAGAGAAGGATATTTAAAAATAGCTGAAGAAGCTAATCGTAAAATATTTGTCATTCAAGCTAATGAAGAAGTAGAATCTATTCGACTCCAAGTATGCTCAATTGTTGATTCCTTTATAAATAGTATGTAATGTTAATCTTGTTGAAAAGAATACATAGCTACTTTTAACCTCATCTTTGATTTCAATGGATAATATTCTTCATACCCTGTTTTTGCCTCTACTACTTCAACTTCCGCCCAACATGAAGCCGGTTTGTATTCCTGAATTATCGCAGTAAACAATTGCTTCCCTTCTCTGCTAACAGTATACGTATTACCCTGAATTGGCATTGTAGCTCGATCAGGTGATTCATGATGATGTTTCATGTCTGTCCTCAATGAAAATATGTAACCTATCAATTATATCTTGAACTAATGAATGATTCATTAACAAAGTATGGAGATAAGGTGTAACATATGTCGAAAGTTGAATTTGATTATTATCTACTTTGCTTGAGCAATACTCATATAGAGATTTAATTATGTTTGTATTTGTTGTTATGATTGTAAGTAATGTTTGAGAATGTAAAGGTATGTTATCAGATACAATGAATATTGTTGGAATGGATGACATTTCTTCATCATTTATGATTGTAAACTCACCATTCTTATCATAAGCATTACGTATAGTGACAGGAATATTATATTTATTTGGTAATTCAATCATCCAATGATGCAATAATTTGGAACCATGATTAGCCAAAACATGAGCAAGATTGAATGATATATTACGAATGGGGATATTATTATCACAGAGTTTGGGATCAACACTTCTTATTCCTGCTACATTAGTCCATATTTGAATTTCATCGGCGTTTAATAAGCTACCTAAAACAGAAGCAGTCAAATTTGAGCTTTCATACCCCATAGTAGTTACTTCGCCATGTTCATTTGAACCAATGAATCCGGCAATTATCATTACATCATGCTTTTCAAACAAAGGAAACACATCTTCTTGCAATTTGTATTGTATATGATAATCAATTGGTTTGGCATGGCCGTGCTCACTATTGGTAATAATTATCTTACGAGCATCAAGTAAATGAGATTTGATATTTTTTGAATGAAATAATTGCTGTATAAAGATAACCGCTATTTCTTCGCCCTGTGAAAGAAATAGATCACGTGTTTTAGCACTTATTTCCCCTGTCAATGATATACCTTTTAACAATCTCTTCAGTAATAACTCTATTCGATAAATAACCTCTTCTAAAGGGCCTGCTGATAATGATAATGATGATGTTAAATTCTTATGATAAGTAATTACATCATCAATGATATTCATGGCTGATTCAATATTTCCATTAAGAGCTAATTGCATTGATGAATCAAGAGATCTTGTTATGTCTGAAAAAGCGGAGATGACAATGATGCATTTATCAGTTCTTTGTTTTATAATATCAACCATCGACAAAAAACCATTTTCTCGATTGAGAACAGCACCACCGAATTTTAATACTTTCATCTTAAACTCACAATAGAATATTGACTTCAGGTTCCAGCATGATTCCAAATCGTTGATGAATATTATGTTGAATCAATAGAGACAATTCATATATATCGCGACCAGTTGCATTATGTGAATTAATAAGAACTAGGGCTTGCTTATCATGTACTCCAGCACCTTTATAGCGGAATCCTTTGTATCCAGAATTATCAATTAACCATCCGGCAGGAATCTTTACATTAAGGTCATCTACAGGATAAGAAGGCAATGTTGGATATTCTAATAAGAGGGATTGAAATGTTTCAATAGAAATAACAGGATTTTTGAAAAAACTACCTGCATTTCCAATAATTTGGGGATCCGGTAATTTAATTCTTCTGATAGCTATGATTGCTTGTGCTATATCATGAGAAGAAGGATTGGTAATCTGTTTTTCAATGAAAAATGTTTCAACATCAGGATAATCTGCTTTCGGAGATTGAACTTTACTGAGAATGAAATCAACATGTGTAATTAACAAGTTGGAATAATCATGCTTCTTGAATATGCTACTACGATAGGAAAATTGACATTCATCTTTTGAAAATACATATTTCTCGCCTGTAGATACATTCAAGCAATGAACTGATAAGATAGTATCAGCAACTTCTTTTCCATATGCTCCGATATTCTGAACCGGAGCAGCTCCTATTGTTCCTGGAATGAGTGCAAGATTCTCTATACCATATAAATGCATATTCAGCATTTCCATGACGAATTCATGCCAATTTTTACCCGCTTCACTACGTATTATAGCATGTGTGTCATAATCTGAAAGAATGGATACACTATTGCCCGAGTAAGTAATTGCACTTTTTAATGATTCTGAAACAAATAGATAATTTGTTGCATCACCAATGATATGAGGATTGTATTTCGCTATTTGATCAGTAAACAAGGAGCTATCAGTCTGGTCATTAACGACAAAATATCTCTCAATTAGAATGGGAGTTTTAAAACCCGTTGAAAGTGTAAAATCATGATGTAAATGTTCAGTCATTGATTAATGTTCGAAAATGAGAGTAACCGGACCATTATTCTGTATTTCAACGCTCATATCTGCTCTAAAAACACCAGATTGCACATTCGTGTATTTATTGGTCAATGTAGTTAACAAATGATGATACAATTGTTCTGCTTGTTCTGGTGATTCAGCTCCAAAAAAACTAGGTCTATGCCCTTTTTGTGTATCAGCACACAAAGTAAAATTTGGGATAACTAAAATAGATCCTTGAATATCTTGTAATGACAAATTCATTTTATTATGATCATCTTCGAAAATTCGTAGTCCTAAGAGTTTTTCAACAAACCATATATTTACTGACTCATTATCACCTTTGCAGTAACCCACCAAAACGCATATACCGTGATCAATATTAGCATGGATACCACCATTGATCCTAACTGATGATGAAGATACTCTTTGGACTATTGCTTTCATTAAGATTGTGTATAGTCGTAGAAACCTTTTCCTGTTTTACGCCCTAAATGTCCTGCAGCAACCATCTTGCGTAATAGTGGACAGGCACGATATTTACTATCTCCCAAACCTGAATGTAGAACTTCCATGATTGACAAGCATACGTCAAGACCAATGAAGTCAGCTAGTGTCAATGGACCCATAGGATGAGCCATACCAAGTTTCATCACTGTATCAATATCTTCAATAGAAGCTATTCCTTCCATTAAGCAATAAATTGCTTCATTGATCATAGGCATAAGAATTCTATTAGAAATGAATCCAGGATAATCTTGTACAGTGACAGGCACTTTCCCTAGTTGCTTTGCAAGTTCAAAAATAGTATGATATGTTTCATCTGAAGTTGCATATCCTCTTACGATTTCGCATAATTTCATGACCGGTACCGGGTTGAAGAAATGCATACCAATAAATTTATCTGGTCTATCTGTTGCTGAACCTAATTCAGTTATGGAAATCGATGAAGTATTTGATGCAAATATGCAATCAGCTGGGGCGGATTGCTGAGCAGCCTGAAACAATGAAACTTTAACTTGTTGTTTTTCAGATGCAGCTTCTATGATAAGATTTGCAGTAGAAGCTGCTTTCTTCAAATCTGTTGTAGTTGTTATTCTTCCTATGATGGCTGTTTTTTCTTCAGAAGTCAACAATTCTTTTTTTACTTGTCTATCTAGATTAGCCGAAATCGTCGACAAACCTTTTTGCAAAGCTGTATCATTAATATCAACTAATGATACGGTATGTCCATTTTGTGCGCAAACATGAGCTATACCATTTCCCATCGTACCTGCGCCGATTACCATGATATTCATAGAGATTCCTCGATATTAAAAGAGTATTTATTCATAATCGTAAAAGCCTGAACCGGTTTTCTTACCATAGAGACCAGCATTTACATAATCCTGTTGCATTAGTGAGGGTGTAAATCGTGGATCATTGAAATATTGTGCAAATACTGACTTCGTAACTTCCAAATTTATATCATTCCCTATCAGATCCATTAATTCAAAAGGACCCATCTTAAAACCTGCCGATTTCATGATATTATCTATCTGTTCGATAGATGCAGCTTGTTCCATCGCAATTCTCATTGCTTCATTATAATAATTACGAGCAACTCTATTTACGATAAATCCCGGGACATCTTTTGCAATAACTGGAACTTTATTGAGAGATATACAATACTTCAATGCAATATCTAAAACCGTTTGATGTGTTGATGGAGTTCTTACTATTTCAACTAATTTCATTATATGCGCAGGATTAAAGAAATGTAATCCGATGAAAGAACCAGGATACTTTCTATGCTTGCAAAGAACATTGACAGACAATGAAGATGTATTTGTAGCTAATATTGTATCTTCACGAAGACCTTTTTGTTCAATCATTGTGAATAATGATTCTTTAGCTTCTATTGATTCAATGATGGCTTCTATGATTATATCAGCCTGTTGTACATGTGCATCTAGAGATTCAAGATACAAACAAGAATCTTTGAATTTTACAGCTTGCTCCTGAGAGTACAATCCTTTGGTTACACTCTTATCAATTTGATTATCAATAAATGCTTTGGCCTTGCCTAATGTTTCAGGGAAAGCGTCATACACATATGCTATATAACCAGATTGGATAGATGAAAGGGCAATCCCTCTACCCATTGTACCGGAACCACAGATGAGAATTATCATATATTACTCTTGATTAATTGCATGCATTTGATGTCGTAATCGGACCAAACCTTCTTGGATTGTACTATATTGGATTCCAAGGTCAGTATGCGCTTTGAGATTGATAAGCCCGCCTCGAAGTGGTCGTTTTGCTTTCTGATTCAGTGAATGAGTTTGTATAGGTGAAATAAGTGATTCATCCAAATGAAAAATATTCGCTATTTCCAATGCAAATTCATACCGATTGCAATATGAATTACCTCCGATATGGTAAAGACCACATCTTTTCTTTTCAATTATTCGTTTAACACTTAATGCCAAATCATCGGTCAATGTTGGATTCGATAATTGATCATTAACTATATTCATTGTTTTATTAGCTTCATGGCATTTGATAACCCACTGGACAAAATCTGATTGGTCATTTGTAGTCAAACCATATACAACATTAGTCCGTATAACGGTATTATTTGCATGTGATTTGAGTACAGCATTTTCTCCTGCCAATTTAGATTTCCCATAATAACAGATTGGATTGGGTTGATCTTGTTCTGTGTATGGTCCTTTGGCACCATCAAAAACATAATCCGTAGAAAAGTGAATCAAATGGCTTTCCACAATCAAAGATAGTCTTGCTAGTTGTTCAACAAAAGTAACATTTGAAAACCAAGCTTCTTTTCTATTTTCTTCGCATCCGTCAACATTAGTCATAGCAGCTGTATTGATTATGAAATCAGGTCGGACTTCAAAGAAGATTTCTTTGAGCATTTTACTATTTGCATAATCGATTAGCTTGTAGATTATTCTATCAGATGAAGTATGCAGCAAGGTTGATGAAAAGACATGTAATTGCCAATCGGTTTCTTTTTCAAATAAACGTGTAATGGCAGAGCCAACTTTACTATTTCCGCCAATCAATGCAATACGCAAAGGATTATTCATGATTATCCTTTATCAAACGTGCATGATATTCGGCTAATTCAAGATCATAAGGATGCGTAACTTTTCTCATGATATCGCTACCTTGCACTGTATACACAGTAAAGCCGGCATGTTCCATTATGGAAGAATCATCTGTATACATACTTTGGTTATCACGTAATTCCAATGCATGAAGATATTTCTTAGTCTTGAAGAATTGGGGAGTCTGTGCTAGTTTATACCGTGTCCGATCTAATGTAGTGATGACAGAGTTATAATCAACTTCTTTCAAGGTATCATGTATGTCCAATACAGGAATGATGCAATCATGATCTTGTGATGCAGAAATAAGATGTTGCATAACTACTTGTGGAATAAATGGCCTTGCAGCATCATGAATACAAACTATATCTGAATCCAATGTGAGAGGGTGTTGTATTGCTTTGAGAATTGAATCTTGTCTGGTTTCCCCACCAGGTACCATGGCAAATGCATGTTCAGGTAAATATTTGATGCAACAATCATAAATGGAATCTTGATATTCATCAGCACATGGAATTATCATAGACAGTGTTTCTATTCCTGCAGTTCTAAATCCCATTAAAATGGAATGAATCGCATGTTCAATGATCATTACATCTTGAACACAAAGGAATTGTTTAGGAATCATTGATCCAAAACGATTTCCTTTACCAGCTGCAGGTATGATACAAGAGAATTTCATGTTGAAAATACCATATATGAAAAAGGCAGGCACAATGCCTGCCTTATCTTGTTACACCATAAGGTTATTTATCAGCTTCACCCATGACTGGATCTACAGATCCAATGATTGCGACTATATCTGAAACCATGGATCCTTCCGACATGAATTTTAATCCTTGTAGGTTGGATGATGAAGGTGAACGGATTTTTAATTTCCATGGATGTCCTGTTCCATCGGAAACAATAAAGAAACCAAGTTCTCCTTTTGGACCTTCAATCGCTGTATATGTCTCACCAATTGGAGGCATAGCACCGAAATTGATTAACATGAAATCATTAATCAACTCTTCCATCTTGGTGTAGATATGTGCTTTTTGTGGAAGTACATGTTTGGGATCATCTGCTAATACAGGACCTTTTGGAAGGTTATCCAATACCTGATGAATAATTTTAACAGATTCCTTCATTTCTTGAACTCTAACAATGTAGCGCGCCCAGGTATCACAGTCATTATGAGTAATGACATCGAAATCTAATTTGTCATAAACCCAGTATGGCATGTTTCTTCTTAAATCAAAATTGATTCCTGAACCTCTGAGGCACGGACCACTGAGTCCTAATTGAATTGCCTTATCTGCTGGCATATAGCCAACACCAGCCAAACGCTCAATAAAGATGCGATTTCGGTTAACCAATCCTTCAGATTCTTTTAGTCTATCCGGAAATTGATTTACCCATTCTCTGATCATTTTCAATACATCAGGAGAAATGTCATTTGCGATTCCACCAATACGAGAAAAACTTGTGGTAAAACGAGCACCACAGATCAGTTCAAAGATATCGTAGAGCTTCTCTCTTTCAGTGAATGTCCAAAGAAACAATGTTAGTGCACCAACATCCATGCATGTTGCACCCATTGCCATTAAGTGTGAACTAATACGAGCCATTTCACATAATAATACGCGAATCCATTGTGCTCGCTCTGGTGCTTCGATTCCAATAGCTCGTTCGATTGAGTAAGCGATACCCATATTATTGGACATCGGCGACATGTAATCAAGTCTGTCTGTATGTGGAATAAACTCATGATATGTCATTGCTTCAGCAAGTTTTTCATATCCTCTGTGAAGATATCCCAATTCTGGAACACATTTTACAATGGTTTCTCCATCAAGGCGGAGCAATACGCGCAATACTCCGTGCGTTGCAGGATGTTGCGGCCCCATATTCAGAACCATGTCATTTTCCAGAGGATCTTCGAACATCACGGTTGTGTCTTTATCCATGAGTTCTTTCATGATTTTATTCTGGCGGACGGTGTGAACCCTCTCAAGGGTTGAAGTAGCTGTCAAAGGTATCATGATCTGGTAAAAAATATCAGTAAAAACAATGATGTAAAAATACCAAAATTTACCTCTGTGACCAAACACAGAACATGGCGAATTTATTAAGAGATAAACAATTTTTGATAAATTTCAACATTCCTTGAAGTATTATGACATTATGTGGGAAACATGGCTTTAAAAAACACAATAATACCAACAAATACTTATGTCAATTCAGTATTTTTAAGTTCCCAAATCCATTGAATTCAATGAAAACACACCTTTTTCTTTTGATATTGTTTATGCATTCTCACCTGCTTTCCGGAACCGGTGAGCAAAGAATGATAACTGATGTTGGAAATATCAGATTGTCAATCAGCAGTTTCGGAACAATTGGTACCGGTTTCGCCGCATGGCCAAAAATTCCATCATGCGAATATCCTCGAGGAAGCGGGATTGAACACATGTTTTTGGGTGGTTTATGGATTGGAGGAATAAAAAATATTGGCGGGAATCAAATTACGGCAGTTACAACTGCGGCTCTTGATGTTTCTTCTGTATTGAATGTTGCTCAAGGTTTTGAATTCACCAATATTGATAGTAATTATCTTGTTCAGTCCTCAAGTTTACCTAATGATCTCTATTATTCTCCCAAAGCGATAAGCCATAGAGATTTTGTTTGCAATTTCACCGATACAAATCTTTTTGTACCTGAATTGAATCAGCGTATTCCTGGACATGAATACCCCCTTGGACTCCATGTTTCATTTAAGAGTTATGCCTGGAATTTTCCATTTGCTGACTATTTTGTTCTTCTGACATATACAGTGAAAAATGTCTCAACTTCTCCTATTGACAGTGCTTACATTGGCTTTTGGACGGATTTAGTAATACGGAACACAACCATTCGAGCACCGCGTGGAGGTGATTTTTATAGAGCCGGAGGAAATGCCCTGATAGATTCAATGCGGATGATGTATGAATGGGACATTTCTGGGGATAATGGGTTGGCAGACAATTATGCAGCTATAAGACTTCTGGGTACAGAACCTCTGCAATCCAAGACCAATTATAATGTTTGGGCATTTCAAGATACGAGAGGTGATGAGTGGTTGCAATCACCTCAGACAGACATTGAGAAGTATAGAAGACTTTCAACTACATTTCTCAATCAAGTGAAAATCAGTGATGCTGAAAAGTTGATATCAAAAGCAGGCAATAGATCCCAGTTATTATCCGTCGGTCCTTTTTCACGAATTCTTCCAGGTGATTCTGTTAATGTTGCATTTGCAGTTATATGTGCAAAGAAACCAGGTAGCCCAGAAAGAAATGATGATGAAACAAGAGTGACACTGATCAATAATGCCGGTTGGGCACAAAGAGCATATAATGGCACCGATGTCAATGGAAATAATATTCTTGATTCAACTGAAATTGATTTAAAGGGTGATGGCAGCATTGTTCGATATATCTTACCATCTCCCCCACCTTCGCCAAAAATGAGGATAGAGGTACAAGACAGGAAGGCTTTATTGTATTGGTCAAATAATGCCGAATCAGCTAAAGATATTCTTACCAATAAACGAAATTTCGAAGGATATAGAATTTATAGAACCAATCCAGTTAAATTCACAAGCACCACCAAAGATTGGAATATGCTAGCATCTTTTGATAAATCTGATAATGGTTTATTCTACGACAATGGATTTACTTCTATTGCCATAACTGATGATCAAGGGATTCCTACCGTAAAGTATTTTGAAGGTGACTCAGTTGGCTATAACTATGTGTATACATTGAATGATTTATTGAATGGTTGGCAATATGCTATTACATTGACTGCATTTAGCGATGGGGATGAACAAGCGGGTCTACCATCATTGGAATCAAGCTTACTTGCAAATGAAAAAAACATCATTCCGGGAACAATTGTCAATACTGCAGATTCTGCTACAACCGTCGGTATATTCCCCAATCCATATTCTGTATCAGCTGCATGGGATGCAAAAGCTAATATTGAACGTGGAAGGAAAATATATTTTTATAATCTACCTCAAAGAGCAACGATTACGATATTCACTTTGTCTGGAGATAAAGTTGCTACATTGCAACATGAGCAAAATGTATCTGAAGGACAGGATATACAATGGTTCTCTCAGACAGGGTCATTCAATGCCTCTGATATTCAATTTTCCGGTGGTATTCATGCTTGGGACTTAATTTCTGATGCAGATCAAGCACTTGCTACAGGCATGTATATTGTACATGTGCAAGATGTTCAAACCGGAAAAATCAAAAACGGAACATTTCTCATTATTAAATAAAGGTTTGTATATGATTTATTTCTTACTCTCTTGCATGATTGGATTGATGTCAACAGCAGTAATTGCTCAAAACTTTCCCAAACGATCCATCATGGATATCATGACTATTCCAACTGATTCTTTGAATGCTGGTACACTCAATTCACCTAAAGTCGGCGATACGGTGATTATACGAGGCATTGTATCCATTCCTCCTGTAGTTGACTTCCCTTCTGATACTCGCAAAATTATGATTGCAGGAAATAGAAATCATGCTATTTATCTACAAGATGAAAAATCAACTTCATTTGCAGGTATTCCAATTGTATGTGATACTGCCAACTCAGCATCCAATTTCATTCGATTGAAAAAAGGTCAGTTGATTGAAGTTCCGGTTAGAATCACGGCATTTCCCGCAAATAATAAATTAGGTACAACTCAAGGTGAAGTTATTTCATCCGGTATAGTTGAATTCATTGATGATGGTATTGCATTGCCTACTCCACCTTCAGTATCAGTGTCAATGTTCAATCAGGGAAAAGCTGTAAGTCCGATGTATAACATAGCTGGTGGAGCTCAATATGTGGGAATGAAGGTTGAATTCTCAAATCTTACTGTCATGAGTTCAGTTAAAGGTACAAATCAAAGAACTACAATCATCGTAACAGATGAATCAGGAAATGAATTGTATTTACGTGATCAATCCAATCATTACAGAACAGATGCCGTACAATTAGGTACATATAATGCACCTACTGAAGGAACAAAAATCAAGAAACTTCGTGGGTATATTTCTTCGAACTCAATTGCTGGACAACCAGTACCATTTATGATTTCACCTGGTATGCCCGATGATCTTGAATTGGACATGGGATCTGCACCACCGATTATTACAAGCGTACGTTCTTCACGTGTAAATGCCTTTCCGTCAAAAACAGACATAGTACCAATAGCAATGGGAATCAAAACAGGTGCATTACCTATCTCTTCCGTAAAGGCTTACTTCTCTTTTGATGGGAAATCTGTTGATTCAGTCAGTGCACAAAAAATGAATGATACATTATGGACTGCATCGATACCTGCACCTATATCGCTTGTCAATGGATCATCTTTGGTTAAATGGTTTATTAGAGTCAATGATCAATCAGGACTTTCATTAAAATCGCCATTAGGAGATACAACAGGATACTATTATCGAGTCCTTGACAGGTTGCCGAAAATCTCTGACATTCGCGAGAGATTGTCATCTAATGGTTCATCCGTATATGAAGGGTATGCAGTTACAGTAAATGGTACAGTTACAGCTTCAGCTTCAGATATTCCTAATGCTGCAGTAAATGCGCCAAGAGTTTATGTACAAGATGGGGTAACACCACATTCTGGACTTTTCATCCGTACAACATCTCCTTCAAGTATTGTACGTGCTTTTCCCAGAGGCTCTAAAGTACAAGTTTCAGGTATTGTACGTGAAAACTTCGGAGTAACATGTATTGACTCCGTAAATTCAAATGAAACAAAATTGTTAGGTATTGATGGCGACCAAATACAACCTATCACTGTAAATACAATTGACTTTGCCAGAAAGACTCAAGGCACGCTCCCAGCGGAACAATGGGAAAGCATGCTTGTAACTTTTACTGATGTTATAGTCACTGATTCAAATGCTGATGGATCATCTAACTTTGGTGAATTTTCAATTGTTGATGGCTTTTTATACAATGGACCTACAGAATCTCTATCAAAAATGCGAGTCGAAACTGACGATGGTTCTACTACATATGGTTCCGTTACAACAGCTGAGAAATCTGCATTAAAGCGAGGAACAGGCATCAAAAGCATTACAGGAATAATGTATTTCTCTTTTGGTAATTATAAACTCGTGCCTAGAACTAATCCAGATATTCTACTTGGTCCTGTATCTATAGAGGAAGATGTGAAAAATATTACGGAAGTAGTTCCACATCCTGCGCAATCTCAATCCAGAATATATGCCAATATTCAATCAATAGCTCAACCTACCATTTATATAATTAACAGTCGAGGTCAACAAGTTGCGACATTGGAAATGAAGATGGATGGATCAAATAGATTTTATGGTATTATTCCTTCAGGACTTATACCCGGGATGTATGCATTTAGAGTTGTTGGTGATTTACAATCAGCCTCCGGACTTTTCATTGTACAATGATGAAGCATGTTGTTCATAAGAACAAGCTTGATTTATGAAAATTCAGAAGTCACATATCGCCATTGGATTTCTTTCACCATGGTTGGTGAAGCTATTTATATTCTGGTTGTATCCATTACTGTATGCTTTGTATATGAGTTTTACTCGCTATAAAGCACTCGGAAATACATCAGAATTTATTGGTTTAGACAATTATGCTTCAATTTCAATTGATCCATTGTTCTGGAAAGCATTAACGAATACAATTATCTATGCATTTGGTGCCGTGCCACTATCTACCTGTTGTGGATTACTACTTGCATTGCTACTTCACTCAAAATTTACCAAGTATCCAGCATTCTATCGTGCAGGATTATTTCTTCCATCAGTTACATCAATTATAGTGATTACATTGATTTTTACTAATCTTTATGCAAAAGACGGTTATATCAATGCTTTGGCTGGAATTATTGGTTTACCTCAGAGTGAAAAGGGATTTCTATTAGAGCCTTCAACTGCATTATTTTCTGTGATGCTCATGGATGTGTGGTTGTCCACGGGTTACTATATGATGCTCTTTTTGGCAGGTTTACAATCTATACCAAAGGACATCTATGAATCAGCATATTTACAAGGCGCACATGCATTGCAGATACTGAGAAGAATTACTTTGCCGTTATTGAAGCCAACTATCTTATTCGTTATGGTAATTTCAACAATCAAATCACTACAGATATTTGTAGAAATGTACACTATGACGAAGGGTGGCCCACTCAATGCAACATTGACTGTTGTATACTTGATATTTTCAAATGCATTTGAAAAGACAGATTCAATGGGTTATGGTGCGGCGCTTGCCTATGTTCTTTTTGGTATCATTGCTATTTTATCATTCATACAAATGAAAGTTCTTGGGAACAATAAATAATGTCAACAACATTGACTGAAAACATACAACATGCAAGAAGTTCAACAAAAGGGCTTTACTTGCCAAGTATTCACTCATTTCACGATTTGCTTTTGAATCATCTAACAGAGAGATCTCCTGATGATCTATTCATGATTTATTATGATGTCGAATCAAAAAGATCATCAATCACATATCACGAATTTATACGTAAAGTTCGACAAACAGCTGCCTATTTCAATACTGTTGGGCTACAAAAAGGAGATAGAATCACAATTGCCTCTCATAATCATCCAGATACTATTATTCAATATGTTGCTGCATGGTTTATAGGTTTATCTGTCATACCATTAAATATGGGAGAAGATGATCAACGCTTAGCCTATATCATCCGTGATTCAAATTCAAAGCTATTATTGGCTAGAAGTGAATATTTCCAAAGAATATCTACACTTGCAGATCCAAATCAAATCATGATTCAAGAAGTTGATACGGATTCAAATGGTCAATGCTTATATGCAGATATTGTTGATTCATATGATCCATTGCCTTTCCTTCCCAAGCATGCCATGCTTGATCATGAAGCATTGATTGTGTATACAAGTGGAACAACAGGGGTACCTAAAGCGGTCATTCTTGATCAACAAAATCTACTCGTTGATGGTGACTGCATAGCTAATTGGCATAATATTACAAAACAAACCACAATGATGTGCGTATTACCTATTCATCATGTAAATGGAATAGTCGTTACTCATGTAACGCCACTTATGAAAGGTTCTACCATTGTTCTAAACAGAAAATTCTCAAGTGAACAGTTCTTTGATAGAATTGCAAAAGAGCATGTTTCAATAGTTTCTGTTGTACCTACACTTCTTTCATACTTATTACAATATCATAAAGATCACCCTATTTCTGTACCTGATTGTATTTCACATATTATATGTGGTGCAGGACCTTTAACTTGTGAACTTGCAATTAATTTTGAAGAGCGATTCAAAATACCAATCATTCATGGATATGGTTTAAGCGAGACTACATGTTATTCATGTTTTTTACCATTGAATATATCAGAAACAATACATCAAACCATGATTGGATCATACGGATTTCCTAGCATTGGAACTCCATTGCCATGTAATGACATGGAAATTCATGATGAAAAAGGAGTTGCATTACCTGAGTTAGTCAGAGGAGAGATTGTTATTCGTGGATCTAATGTGATGCAGGAATATATGGCAAATGAGAATGCCAATTCTGATGCGTTTACATATGGTTGGTTTCGTTCGGGTGATGAAGGATTTTGGATCAAAGGTGCTGATAATCTTCCTTATTATTTTATTACAGGTCGAATTAAAGAGTTAATCATCAGAGGTGGAGTGAATTTAGCACCATTGGAAATAGATGAAGTTTTGAGCCGCGCGCCTGGTGTTGCTGCAGGTATTTGTGTTGGTTTTGAGCATGAAATATATGGTGAAGAAGTGGGGGCTTTGATCATTCCAGAGGATGAAACCGTAAACAAAGAGGATATTATTGCATTTTGCAGAGTTCATTTACCATTTTCCAAATCACCCAAATGCATAATATTCACAAATGAGCTACCAATAACATCAACTGGAAAATATCAAAGAAATAAAGTAAAAGATCTCTTTAAAGATTTTTCGTCAATTCAGTTCACTTCTTGATTGAGTCTTTTTTACTCTCTAAAGATGATTGAGTATTCTTTCTAGCAGAGTCAATAGTAGACTTTAAATACTGTATCCTTCTTTCCCTTATTTCCATTTTCTTTTTCAGTCTCTCACATGATTGTGTAAACAGGCATAAAGTGAAGAATAGCGTGTGTATAAAAAACTTAATCTTCATTCTTCCAATAATATTGTAGATATAACAAATACGGATATTCTTTGTTTGCCAGAAACATGCACATCTCTACCTTCTTGTTTCGCATATTCTTTTGCAGTCTCTTCATCTATTATCTGATCTATTAAACTCCCTTCAAAAGACATTGTTTTATGCATGTTCACCGGATCCATGATGAGACTTGGATTTTCAAACACACATCGAATTGATTGAGATTTGTCTTGAAGAATAAACCAACAGCCTTCAGTTTTGCAAACATTAGTAACTTTTCCAGTTATTCTCACATGTGTTTGCTTCAGATTACGGTTCAATAATTGAGATACAGTAAGTGTTTGACCTTGAAATGTTGGTTCTTTGCCAAGATATTCTTTATTCTTAGTACAGGAATATAGTGTAATAATACAAATCAAAATGATGAAGATGTTCAACGTACTACTCCAGTATAAAGAAATGATATGCCGAATGTGAGTTCCTTATAAGATACCTCGGAATATCTTCCTGTTTTTGACATCAATGACAAAAAATCTTTTCTACAAGGAAAAATAGCAGCAGTTCTTGGTAAATATGAATATGCTTCTTTGTTTCCTGTGAGTAATCCACCTAAAAATGGGATAATATATTTTGAATAGAGATTGTATATCATACCGATCAAACCTTTAGGTTGACCAAATTCAAGTATCATTACTCTCCCACCGGGTTTTACAACTCTAGCCATTTCAGATAAAGCAATTGAAACATCATCAACATTTCTTATGCCGAATGAAATACTCGCAATGTCGAATGTTGCATCTGGATATGGGAGATTCATAGCATCTGCAACCTCAAATTCTACATGAAGACCTTTTTTTTGAGATTTATAAGGGCCAGTTTCCATCATTTCTGGACAAAAGTCTGTTCCGAGTACTTTCCCATTCTCTCCGACAGCTTTCTTGAATTCAAATGCAAGATCACCGGTACCTGTAGCACAGTCAAGTACATACATACCAGAATTAGCACGAGACTCTTTTACTGTTGCTTTTCTCCATAAATGATGAATACCAAGTGAAAGAACAGAATTTGTGCGATCATAAGATGGGGCAATAGATGCAAACATATGTTGAACTTCTTTACTCATGTACTCTCAATCAAAAAATGACCAATTTAAAGAAAGTCTAATTACATTATCTTGAATTGGATAACCCGATACATCCATAAATTCCTGTGAAAATACATTAAGAATCGATGCTCTTATGCGGGCATTTCCAAGAATCGCTGTTACATGTAAGTCCATACCATTCCATTGAAATACTTCTCGATTAAAATTGTTATCATGAGCGAAGATATTGAGATATGGAATATATCTTAATGTAGTTATACCGTCACTTAAACGTAGCGTACCGCCAAATGAAATAGTACTTGCTCCAATATTTATATGATATTGAGCATTAATTCTTGCAAAAATCATTGGTGCAATATTTACTATATCTTGTTGAAGTGTATATGTCATCATTGAATATAAAGTGAAATAACCATTTGAATATTGACCATCAAAAGTTAAACCCATTGACTTATCTTCAGCAGATTGCAATACATTGATCATGGATCCTGTCTGATTTACAGCTCCTGTATCATATAGTACTTGTAAAATATTTGGTTGATGTGTAATGCGTAGAAAAGGTTGAATAGATAATTCATATCTGTCTTGCTTATGGGATAGCTTGAAATATGCTAGATCAGTAAACTCATTATTTATAGTCGAAATGATTTGATATTGAACTGGATTGATTGTATTTGTACGAGAATAATCTATATGTATATGCAAGTCATCACTCAAAGTTGATGAATAATTTATTCCGTAATTAACTTGCCCATTAGTTTGATTATTGCTTCTTATTCCGAATCTTAAAACATCTGCTTTACCAATAGCATACATAGCATATATATAACCATAAATACGTGTATAATTTCCTTGTATTCTTTTTAGATATGAATAATCATCATATTGAACACCAAATTCACTCATTAATGAAAGATTGTAAATGATATTCTTTGATTCCAATCTTCCATTAATACCAGCCCTGTAAAATGGCTCGGATAATACTGTTATTGAATCTTGAAAAATAAAAGGATTAATACCCCTAGTTTCTAATTCTGAATTACCTAAATATGCATTTATAAATAGTGAATTATGATTATTTATGAATCTGTCAAATGTTACAGATGATTGAATCGTATTTGTAAAGGATCTATCAAAATAATTTTCGTAATATAGAGTAGCATTTAATGGGCTTGAATATTCACCTTTTATGCCTCCATTATGATATGCACCCTGATTAGAAAATAGCCATTGTAATGATGTGTGTACATCTTCTGAAATATCATGTCGAATGCCAATTCTTGTATTCCAAATATCTGCTCCGCTATTTTTGAGCATTCCTGTTGATGAAACTCTTCTATAGCCGGCATGAATATTAGTCGATGAATCGATATTCTGTGTCAATATTCCTTCTGTACCGATAAGATCATATCCTCCTTGTATATACCATAATCTAGAAAATGGTTTAGAATATGAATACATATTTTCTTGTAGATATATATACTGTCCTGAAGTTCCACCAAGTATTGATGCTTCCAAACCGGAATAGATTGATATTTTATGTATTGCCTCAGTTTGAATAGTATTAAGATCGCCTTGCCCTGAAAACATATCCTGAAATGGTACTCCATTTAGAGAAATGATATTCGACATCGGATGAGAATTAAACATGGAAACCCCGGAATATATGAGCGGGTCTCCAAGTTGGAAGTTCATTGTGGGGGCATGATGAGAGATGATATCGCCAACAGAGACATAATTTGACTGGTGGAAATCATATTTTTCTACCGAGTCAAATGTATATGCTTGTGAAGGTGCATGTGCATGATTGTATAAGTGCACAACTGTTGAATCTTTTGCAAACAATGATACTTGCAAAAGGAAAATACAGAACATTGATATAAAGCACTTTATCACAATAATTTCTGCAATGAAGATAGTCCAAGTGATTCTATGGTCAAAAATCCTTCGCCGTATTCTTTTCCTATCATCGAACCAAAATAGCGTGCTCTTGCATGAACGGAGTCCATGAATTCTGAAGAAGAAATAAACGTATCGGGTCCGTCATAGGTTTTGCCGGGGACATGAACCTGACTTTCATAACATTGAATGGATGCTATTTTATCTGAAAAAGTATCTGATATATCAATTATAAAATCTGGTTCTTGGTGATATGCTTGGATATAAGAATACAAGCTGTGCGGTCTCCAAGGTAGGGTGTCATTCTCATTGTATTTCAATGATTTGCTATGTAAACCAGATATGAAAAATGCTTTACGAACAATTGCATGCATTCCTTCATGGTCTGGATGACGTTCAAATTTAGGAGGTAAAAGCAAGAGTTTGGGTTTTATCAAGCGAATATACGTTGCAATGATATCACTATATTCGGAAGTAACCCTGAGATTCCCGTCTTCAAAACCCAAATTGATTCTTTGATTTATTCCCAATACCTTATCAGCATTCTTTGATTCAATTGCTCTTTGCTCTACGCTTCCTCTTGAACCCAATTCGCCCTTTGTAGCATCAATTAATGTTACACGTAAACCTTTATTTGTACAATCTTTTATAACGCCTCCACAACCCAATTCGGCATCGTCCGGATGAGCTGAGAAAACAATGATATCTGATTCAAGTATATTCATGAATCACAATTTGGTAAATCGAGATAGAACGAATCTAACAATGAGGAAACCTATGCCAACGATAAGTATCAAGCCTGTACCGAATGATGTTAAAGTTCCTAAAGATTCATTGCCTGTTGCCTCGACGACTAATAAAGAGACTTCCTGACTTACAACAATTGCTGAAATCGTATACATGAAAACGCTTACAGCTATTAATAAAAGATAAATGATTGTCATGATGCTCTCATCATAAATGAGTTATACTGTTACTAAATTACTAAGATGTTCTTGAACATGATTCATATACCACTGAGGAGTGGATGTTGCACCTGTTATCCCAATCTTGGATATACCTTTAAACCATGATGGGTTTATTTCAGATATATCCTCTATAAAATACGTATTGGGATTGACTTCTCTACATACATCATATAATACCTTTCCATTTGAACTAGCTTTCCCAGCAACAAAAACAATAGCTTCATGATCTGCAGCGTATTTACGTAACATGTCTTCTCTTCCAGATACCTGCCCACAAATGGTATCTTTTGCATGAAACTCAGTTGCTATACCTTCCATGGAATCGACAATAAGATCTTTGATTCTACTTTGGAGTGCTTCTTTTATTAAAAGAAATGTTGGACGATCCATTGTTGTTTGGGAGAACAAAACAGTTTTTTTGTCCAATTGAACTTTAGATATAGTATCTTCAACAGTCGAAACAACAATACATTGATCGTTGCAAACACCTCGAACACCCAATACTTCAGCATGATCACTTTTCCCAAATATGACAATCTGATATCCTTGATCATAAAATTTCCGGACTCTTTCCTGCAATTTTGTAACAACAGGACAAGTTGCATCAATAATCTCAATACCTAATTCCAATGCTTTTCTATACGTCTCAGGAGGTTCTCCATGAGCTCGAATAAGCACTTTGGGTTGCAAGCCTTGCTGTTTTGCTTCATTTGCTATACGTGGGAAATCATCTATTGTTATAGTTTGCAATCCTTTTTCTTGCAATCGTTGGATTTCTTTTGGGTTATGGATGATATGACCGAGCACATATACAGTATCATCTAATTCCAAAGACTCTTCTGCTATTTCGACGGTTCTGACCACACCCCAACAAAAACCTGAATATTTATCTATTGTCACAGACATTTTATGCACCATGTGAAAATTATAAGATTATTGACTTTACTTTATCAATGATAAATGTTGCTTGGTCTTCTATACTTAGATTCGAAGTATCCAAAAGCAAGGCATCATCAGCCATTTTTAAAGGATCAATCTCTCTGCTTGAATCAAATGCATCTCGATCTTTCATTTGCTGAATCAATTCATCAAGAGATGGTACTTGATGAATACCTTTGCTTTGTATTTCTTCTAATCTGCGACTTGCTCTTTTTTTTAAATCGGCAATCATGAATATTTTGACATCTGCATTGGGAAAAACAGCAGTTCCTATATCGCGACCATCCATAACAACATTATGATCAATTCCTATGTTCCTTTGAAGAGAAACCATTTTTTCGCGAACTTTCTTTAATGAACTAATATAACTAACCTGTTCTGTCACTTCAGATGTTCTGATCGCATTAGATACATCAACACCATCCAATAATGTCTTTTGTTCTTGGGTTTCCGAGTCTCGTGATAATGATATATCAGGTAGATTATTCAAAAATATATCTATTTCCGGCTTTTCTTCTCTTAACCATGCCAATGTAACTGCTCTATACATTGCACCAGTATCAACATAAATGAAGCCTAACCTCTGAGCAACCAGACGAGCTGTTGTTGATTTCCCCGACCCGGCAGGTCCATCAATAGCAATGATTATTGAATGTTTATTTGAAGTCATATTCCTATTCTTTGTAATGCTCTTTGATAATCGTGCATTGTATCTATGCCAAATCCATCATAGTCTATTGGTACGCATAAATATCGTTTACCTTTCTCCATTAATCGCAATTGTTCGAGTTTTTCAATGGATTCATATCTACTTTCCTTCAATTCAGTAAAATATTTTAGAATTTCTTCTTTGTAAGAATAAATCCCAATATGTTTTTTATACACTTGAAGGTTACATTCATGACTATCTCTAAAGTGAGGTATTGGTGATCGAGAGAAATACATTGCAATGTCATGTTCGTCGGTAATTACTTTTACAGATGCAGTTGATAATAGTTCTTCAGAATCTGAGAAATGAGTTACTCCGGTACAAACGTCAACATCATTTTTTATATGATTTTGTATAATTGTTTCTATATGATCTTTTATTAGAAAAGGTTCATCTGCTTGGACATTTACAATCAAGTCTGAAGATACTTTACTTTTAGAATAAGCTTCATATACCCTATCCGTACCAGAAGTATGATTGTTACCAGTCATTATCACATTTGCATCAAACAACCTACAATGTTCTTTTATATCATTACTATCTGTCGCTATAATCACATCAGAAAAGGCAGCAACCTTCTTGCAATTAGAATACACAAGGTGTAGTACAGAAGTGTCTCCAAGTGGCATGAGTAGTTTGCCCGGCAAGCGGGTTGATTCTAATCGTGCAGGTATGATACATAAAACATTCATAATTACAGAAACCTAGACTACATGACTTTGAAGATCTATAAGTATATTCATAGCTTCATCTCGAGAATTACATGGAACATGCAATAGAACTTTATTGTCCTTATTAATCAAATTACCAAATGATCCTGTAGCTACAGCATCCAATATACCTGGAAAAACAGTGCTATAGAATGCCGTATCATTATCTGACGGGAAATCTATAGACAACACATTTCCTTTAAAGAGAATACGGCTGAATCCAAATAACAATGCCATTATACGAAGGCGTATTACAAAAATAAGGTTTTCTGCAACTTGAGGTAATGCTCCATATCTGTCGATCAATTCAGATGTTATTTTTTGTAATTCAATTTCAGATCGAACATTGTATAATCTTCGATAATATTCGAATCTATCGCCATCATGGGAAATATATGATGATGGCAACAATGCATCAGATGCAACATCAATGGATATATCTTGGATTGGTTTTTTTATCTTGCTTTCAGATACATAATCTTTAAAGAGATCAGAGAATTCTTCTTCTTTCAATTCCGATACTGCTTCTTCCAAGATTGTTTGATATAATTCCAGCCCCATATCTGCTATAAATCCACTTTGTTCAGCACCAAGTAGATTACCAGCTCCTCGTATTTCCATATCACGCATAGCCAAATGAAATCCACTACCTAATTCAGTAAACTCCTCTAACGCTTGAAGTCTTCGAACTGCTTGAGGGGTAATGGTTTGAATTGGAGGAATAACCAGATGGCAATATGCTTGAGTATTGGATCTTCCAACTCTTCCACGTAATTGATAGAGCTCAGCAAGACCAAAATCATCAGCATTATTGATGATGATCGTATTTGCATTTGGAATATCCAGGCCGGATTCTACTATCTTGGTGCTCAATAAGCAATCAATCTTTCGTTCTAAAAATGCCTCCATTACTTTTTCGAGCTGATCAGAGTCCATTTGACCATGTGCTTTTGCGCAACGAAGCGAAGGAAATACTTTGAGAAGCTTCTGATGGATTGTATCAAGATCCTTGATTGTATCATTGACAACATAGATTTGCCCACCTCTTGATATCTCTCTCTCTAAAGATTCATGAATCAGTACATCATCCCATTCATGAATAACGGTGCTTATTGGCAATCTATTTCTTGGAGGTGTTTCTATAATGCTGAGATCTCTCGCGCCCATTAAAGAGAAATTCAACGTTCTTGGAATTGGTGTTGCGGTTAAAGTTAAGGTATCTACAGAGACACGTAAATTGCGGAGTTTTTCTTTTGCAGAAACACCGAAACGTTGCTCTTCGTCTATGATCAGTAATCCAAGATCTTTGAACTTCATGTCTTTACTGAGAATCCTATGTGTTCCAATGAGGATATCTATTGTCCCATTATGGATTTGTTCGGCAATAGTATGTTGCTCCGCGGTTTGTCTGAATCGACTGATTACCTCAACTATGATTGGATATTTTTTCAATCTATCAGAAAAAGTATTGAAGTGTTGATGAGCTAGAATGGTTGTTGGAACAAGTATTGCAACTTGCTTTCCTGCTTGTACCGCTTTAAATGCTGCCCTTATAGCAACTTCCGTCTTTCCAAAGCCAACATCACCGCAAATAAGTCTATCCATTGGCAATGAACTTTCCATATCACGTTTCACATCATCAGTTGCTTTTGCTTGATCTTCTGTATCTTCATACATAAATGAAGCTTCGAGTTCTTTCTGCCAATGAGTATCTGAAGGAAATTGAAAGCCCGGTTGCGATTTACGCATTGCATAAAGTTTGATCAACTCACGAGCAATATCTTTAATTCTCTTCTTGGTCTTTTGTTTTTTCTTTTCCCATTCCGAAGAACCTAATCTGCTTAGTGTTGGTTTTGAAGATTCTTGCGCTGCATATTTTTGTACCTTGTGAATATTGTTTAAATGAACAAATAATACATCTCCACCATGATAAATCAAACGTATGCATTCTTGCTCTTGTTCATTAATCTTAATAGTAACTAAACCATCATATTGCCCCACTCCTTTATCAATATGAACAACATAATCACCAATATGCATTTGCTGTAGATCTTTTAATGATATACCTGTGAAACGTTTGTTATTGAGTGATTTCTGAAAATGTTTTCTTTCAAAGAGTTGATGTTCAGTAATGAATGCTAGTGATAAACCTTGACAAATAAATCCGGTAGACAATGTAGTATCAATCCATTTTATCTGATTAAATACATCTTCCACATTCATATTCTCTGGAATGATCCCATCAACAACATCATCCTGTTCCAATGACATAAGAAATAGTTCTTTGAAACGTTGAATATGCCCTTGACCATCAGCAGCCATGCAGATTGTAAAATGTTGTGTAGCTAATTCCAAAACAGAACGAGCACACATTTGCACAGAAGATGAATAGTTTTTCTGCTCTTGTATCAAGAATGGATTTGAAGCATCTTGTTCATCGTCATAGATAAAACATTTCATTTTATCTATGGCTTCTGTCTTATCAAGATATCGTTTAAAGAATGCATCATAGACAGATGCTGAGTCAAATACAATGGTAGTGTCATTTGATATATGATCAAATAATGAAGAAGTGAATTCTTCGTTTTTTTCATGATACAATACACCGATAAAGTCATAAGAGTTTAATTCTTTAATACTTCGCTGAGATTTAGAGTCAAATTCACGTATTGATTCAATTTCGTCACCCCAGAATTCAATTCGTATTGGTAAATCATGCCCCATAGGAAATATGTCTACAATACCTCCACGTATTGATATTTCTCCCTGCTGGGATACATAGTCTTTTCTTTCAAAACCATGTAGCATGAGTGAATTTGTGAAATTCTTGAATGGAATTGATTTTCCCCTTTGAATCGATATACTATGTTGTTTCAATGAGGTTGGAGGTGGATAAGAGAGAGATAGTAGATCTATTGGTGTAATTAAGATACCTTTCGAAGATCTCGAGAATCCCAGTAAAGTGTCAACAGTTCTCAATGTATCAGGATCAATGTCTTCATGTAACAAGTGAATATGGTGTTCAGGTAGAGCTAGTAGATATAGATATTCATCACCTATCATGGAAGAAAGATCGAAAAATATTTGTGCAGCTTGTTCCGGAGTTGATGTTATAACAATTAAAGGTGATGTCCCATGATCCCAAAGAAGCGCATGCAAAGCATGTTGTAAAGATCCACTAGTATGATTTAACACATAAGGCTTGGTAAAATCGTATGTGCTAATAGAAGAAAAAAGACTTTTAATTTCTTTATTCTTAGACAGAAATGTAAGTAGTGGATGTTTTTTCATATTCTAAATGAAGAAACCCCCTTCATTGCCATGGAGGGGGTATAAATAAGAAGGTGTTATTACTTCTTGAATTCGGCCATAAATGATTCTATTGCATTTGTTATTCCTGAAACGAAGCCGGCTGCTTGCATAACCGGTTTTTCAATCTTTGCCTGAAGTCTAGCTTCAAGATCATTCACTCTGTCTGCAATTTGTTTTATGCTACCTAATGCGGATTCAACAGTTGACATTTGTTTCTGAACAGATTTCATTGTTGATGAAGTATCTTGTAGTGTTGTTTCTAATTGAATAAACACAGGTTTTGAATCTTTTTCTATACGATCAATTGTTTGCGACATTGATCGTAATGTAGACATTAACTCATGTAATGCGGATTTTGCTTTCAATAAGAATGAAATAACCACAACAGCAACAGCGATAAGACTTATCAATCCGATAACATTCAATATTGCTACAATCTGATCCATAATAATTAACTTCTCGAATGTGGCGGAATATTGCTCATCTCTTGTTTAAATGCTTCAACACCTGCAGAGGCAGCATCTTTAATTTTGCTAATCCCATCAGTTACAATATTGCTGGATTGCTGCGCTTTGCTTTTTGCATCACGTAACATTTGTTCTGCATTTTGGAGTAAATCATCTGCTTTCTCTCTTGCTGTTCTTACAACTGCATCTGCTTGTGTCTTTCCGTCATTTTGCACTCCAGGGTGTGACTCTTCTTGTCCTGCAAATAGATTCTGTCCCTTTTCTAACAAATCTTTAGAACGGTATGATAGTTCATCACGTAATTCTTTGCCTGGCTTAGGAGCGAAGAGTAATGCTGTGATAGCACCAACCGCTCCGCCAACCAATGCACCAAGAAGAAATCCTTTGGCATAGGAATTTACTACTTCACTGTCCTCTTTCATCGCAACCTCATAAAATATTACCAATCTTCAGGTAATGTAATAGACATTTGTTTAGACTCTAAAACCAAATCACATAATTCTCGGACAGCGCCATTTCCACCTTTATATTTGCTCACATAATCTACTTCATTTCGGATGAGATCATGTGCATCAGAAGGTGCCATCGAAAAACCTACTTTTTGTAAACAATGGAGATCATTGACATCATCGCCGATATATGCTATTTGTTCTAATGAAATGTCTAATTCATTAGATAATAACGACAATGAAGCATATTTGTTGCGAGATCCTTGTATAATTTTATCGATCTTCAATGTTTCGGCTCTTTTTTTTACCAATTCTGTTTGTTCACTAGTTATGATTGCTGTTTTGATACCAGCTTTATGCAGGAGGACAATACCCATGCCATCTCGTATATTGAAACGTTTCAAAGCCACACCCATATCTGAGTAATACGTTCCTCCATCTGTCAATGTACCGTCAACGTCAAATACCAATAATTCGATCAAACGGAGTTTTTCATCGAATGAACTCATAAAGAAATAGAAAATGGTAAATTATATCAGAATTATGGCTAAAATTACGTAATAACTATGAAGAAAACCACAAACTTCAAGCCAATCCACCAAATCATCATGCTTTTTTTGATGATAAGCTGTGGAAACCCTAAGCTAGAAATTGAAAATTCTCCCGAATTACCTGAAAAAGTCTACTCAGGACCTTTGCTCAATGGAGATACTTTACTTTCTTATGTACGTACTCAGTTAGACTTTGGACCAAGAAATCCTGGCTCGAAAGGTCATTCTGCATGTAAAGACTTTTTATTGTCATATTTTTCATCAAGGGCAGACTCTTCATTCCTTCAGACATTCAAGACCACTGTCTACGGAAAGACTTATGAAATGGCAAACATAATTGCTGCATATTCTCCCGAGAAAAAAGAACGCATATTACTCTGTGCACATTGGGATACAAGGCCATTCGCAGATGAAGATAAGGATGCTTCTAATAGAACAACTCCGATACTTGGCGCAAATGATGGTGCTAGTGGAGTTGCAGTATTAATGGGAATTGCGGAAACTCTATCGAAGAATAAACCGGATATAGGAATTGATATAATATTGTTTGATGGCGAAGATATTGGATTGTCAGGAGATCAGGATGGATTCTTTCAAGGTTCTCGTTATGCAGCAAAACATTATCCTATACATAAACCAAAATATGGCATACTCCTCGATCTTGTTGGCGATAAAGATGCTGAATTTAGATTTGAACCAATTTCTCAGCAAGCACATTCTGTACTCGTAGACAAAATATGGAGTATTGCGAAAAAACAACAATCACCCTTTTTCTTGCATGAAGTTGGAAATGCTGTTAGTGATGATCATGTGATGCTAAATGAACATGGCATACGAACAATAAATATCATCGATGTAAATCTTGTAGGAAATATCAGCACAGATCCAAGAAGAAGATATTGGCATACTGCGGATGACAATCTATCGAATATCTCAGGTACAACTATGAGTAATGTCGGGAATATACTTCTCGACTTTTTATTCACATCTTCTGATTCAGTTTATTAATGCCCAATCATACATTCATTGCTCTATCATGTTCCATTCCTGAAGAAGAACAGGATTTATTCTTAGGATGCATTTCCGGTATGCACTTTACAGGTATCGAACAATCAAATGATTCAATGACCATTCTCGTCAATGAGCAGGATTGTCCACAAGATATTGAAGTCCTTTTGCAATCAATAGCTTCGAATCATTCAATCTCTTGTTCAATTCTAGACCGTTCAATAATTCAACATCAAAATTGGAACAAAGAATGGGAAGACTCTTTAGAACCAATTATTGTAAGTGATCGAATTGCTATTACTCCTGAATGGAAAAAGGATGAAGTTCATCATCCATTGACAATCATCATTAATCCTCAGATGGCATTTGGTACAGGATATCATCCTACAACAAGAATGGTATGCCGTGAATTGCAAGAAAGAGTTCAAAAGGGTTCATCATGGATTGATGCAGGCTGCGGATCTGGTGTTTTGGCTATTCTAGCAGCTAAACTTGGAGCACATAGCATTTATGCTTTTGATAATGATGAATGGAGCGTTCAAAATGCAAAGGATAACTACTTATTGAATGGAATTTCAAACATTCATGTAGAACAAGCAGATATTTTCACTGTAGATTTAGGGAAAGTAGATGGAATAGCTGCAAATATGTATCGTAATCTCATAATCCCTAATCTTGCAAGATTTCATGAAGCTTTATCTGAATCTAAAGGAATACTCATATTGTCAGGTATTCTTTCAATGGATGAAACTGAAATAATTCTTGCAGCAACCTCTAAGAGTTTCAAACATATTGTCACTCATCAAGAAGGTGACTGGGTGTCTATTACATTCACTGCATTATGAAGACATTTTATGCCGGTATTGACATAGGTACCAATACTCTACTATTATTGATTCTTTCCAAAGATTCAAATGGAATGATTGAAATAGTCCGGGATGAACATCGAATAGCTCGTCTAGGTGAAGGAGTACATGAAAAAGGTTTTATATCAGATGGAGCAATGCAAAGAGCTCATCAAATCCTACAGGAATATGCTGATATTCTTAAGCAATATCAGTCCTTGCAACTAAGGATTGTAGCAACAAGCGCAATGAGAGATGCTGTAAATCGAAAAGATGTTAAGCAATTATTCGAAAATATTTTAGAAAAGCCAATAGAAATAATATCCGGTGAAGAAGAAGCGTATCTAACATATCTCGGAAGCAAAGAGCAATATTCTGATCCACTGATCATAGATATAGGAGGAGGTAGCACGGAATGTATAAGAGAAACAGGTAATGGTTGTCAAATAATCAGTCTGAATATTGGTGCAGTTCGTTTACATGAAACGTATGTAAATAATCTGCCTATTTCCAAATATAAACTTGAAGAAGCAAAACGATATATAAAAGATGCGATCTCTTCATTACAATTCAATGAGTTCGATACAGTTATCGCAACAGCTGGCACTCCTACTACTTTGGCAGCAATGGATCTCGAAATATCCGATATCTCTTCTGAAACTATTCATGGTCATTTCTTGCATATTTCTGATATAAAAATAATGACTCACAGCCTTTTAAATTCTTCATTTGAGGAGATACTACTTCTTCCTGGTGTACATCCACAAAGAGCCGATATTTTACCTGCAGGGGCTCTGATTTTACAAGAATTATTACTGCATTTTAATATTGAAGGATGCACTGTGAGCAAAAAAGGGCTTCGATTTGGAGTTGCATATTCAATCATGAATTGTTGATAATACGAATAAAAAGTCCAGTACCTGAAGCAGTAAGAATGCTATGTTGATCATATATTTCTGATTTCAGTTGCAATTTTCTTCCTTGTTCTGATATCAATGAAGCGGTTATGTATAATTCTTGATCCATGAAGGTTGGTTTATGATAACGAACTGAGAGATTTCCTGTAGGAGCTTTAATCCCAAGACCGGTCAACACCTTACCCATAGCTTCATCGCATAACAATGCGATCATCCCACCATGCATTATATTCAAAGAACCCATCATTAATGATGGAGGCTTAATCCAAGTTTCAGTTGAATGTGTATTAGTATTGAATACAAAAGTCATATGTAAGCCGTGCTTATTTCCATTCCCACATCCAAAACAGTTGTTATTATCTTTAGGATGAATAAATATCACATCATTACTATTTAAAGGCTCTATTACCCGCTCGTAATTTTCATCTTTGTATACATAATATCTACCCCATTCATGAATATATTTCGATAATTGCATCATTACTTGTGTTGACAATCTTCCCCATCCCCCAATGATCGATTTGTGATATAAATAGCCTTCAGCTGAAAATCTTAGATCCTGTGGATTAAATATAATTGAAGGGTTTTGTGTCATGAATAAAACACCATCAATCAAACGCTTATACACTATAGGTGTGTCTTCCACAGTAAGAAATAGTTCTTCATCTTTGAATTGAAGATGATATTTAGCATTGGGAAAGCGGCCCGTGCGATTAATCTCCATATTTTTGTAAATCATTTCAATGAGTGAATCATCAACTATGATATTGAGTTCGTGAATAATATCCCCTTGACTCGTGATATGATATTGATAAACATTCATATTGACTTCCGGTACTTATAATGATTGCTGTTTCACAGTGTACAATGCAATTTAATGGAATTCCTTTGTTTGATTCCATTTCGTTTTCCGTGGGTGATCGAGATAAAATTGGTCTTGTTGGAAAAAATGGAGCAGGAAAATCCACACTCCTTCATATTCTTCATGGAGACACCATCCCTGAAACAGGATCAATTATTACATCAAAGCAACATACCATTGGATTTTTGAAACAACAACTTGATGTTATATACTCCGGAACAGTCAAAGAAGAATGTCGAATTGCATTTGAAGAAATAATTAGAATGGAAGCTGATATCGAGGATATCCAAGCCAAAATTAATGCATCCATAGACTATGAATCAGAATATTATATCGGATTATGCGAACAGTTAGCGGATATTTATCATAGGTTGGAAATTAGTGGTGGAAATACGCTTGAATCACGTATTGAAAAGATACTTCTTGGTTTGGGATTTACTCATATTTCCATGAATTCTCCTGCATCAGAATTATCTGGTGGATGGCAAATGCGACTTGAATTGGCTAAATTACTTTTAAGAAATCCTGATACATTACTTCTAGATGAACCAACAAATCATTTGGACATTGATTCAATACGTTGGCTTGAAACGTATTTGGCGGTTTATGAAGGGGCTGTGATCTTAGTTTCACATGATAAAGTGTTTTTGGATACGGTTACCACAAGAACGATTGAAATAAGAAATGGCAAGATCGAAGATTATCCTTGTGCTTACTCTCGATATGTTCAAGAGCGTATAATTCGTGAAGAGCATAATCGTAAAGCTTATCAATCTCAACAGAAAGAAATCGAAAAAACACAAGAATTTATAGATAGGTTTAGATCCAAAGCCAATCTTGCCTCAAGAGTTCAATCTAGAATAAAGCAATTGGAATCAAAAGATCGCATAGAATTGGATGATTACCGAGAAAAATCCATTGCATTTTCATTTCCCCCTTCTCCAAGGGCTCCGAGACTGTTGTTTAACTCAGATGGCCTAACTAAAAAGTACGATGGAAAAACAATACTAGACAATATCCAATTTGATATTGAGCGAGAACAAAAATGTGCTTTTATCGGAAAAAATGGAGAAGGCAAAAGTACACTTTCGAGAATTCTTGCTGGAATTGAGCCCTTTGAAGGAAATATGGTAACTACTGATGGATTGAAGATAGGTTATTATGCTCAACATCATGCAGATTCATTAGATCCAACAAAAACTGTCTTTGAAACGCTCGATCATGTAGCTACCGGGGAGATTAGAACAAAAATCAGATCAATACTTGGAGCATTCTTGTTCAGTGGTGATTCTGTTGACAAGAAAGTACGGGTACTTTCAGGGGGAGAAAGAGCTCGTCTTGCACTTGCCATGTTATTATTGAAAGAATCACATGTTCTTATTCTTGATGAACCAACAAATCACCTGGATATGTCTGCAAAAGACATTTTAAAGTCTGCATTAATGGAATACAATGGCGCTCTGATCATAGTATCTCACGATAGAGATTTTCTTGATGGATTGATTCATAATATATTTCATTTTTCTCAAAAGCAAGTAAAGCACTACCCTTTACAAATACATGAGTTTTTATCTAAATATTCAGTAGAATCAATAGATGCAATCGTACAACAACGTTCAATATCAAAGGATAATGGTACAGATCCATTAAGGAAATCGAGAGAAGTCAAAAAGCATAATGATCGCGAAGAAAAGAAAAAAGCAAAGCAAATTGAACATTTAGAAAACTGTATCATCAATATTGAAGAAAAAATCTCGGTTATTGATACAGAAATGTCATCAGAAGGATTTTACACTAAACATGACAGGGTTGAAATACTTTCAAAAGAAAGAAGTTCATTACAGATGGAGCTTGACTCATTGATGAATGAATGGGAACAAATCCAATCATCATGACAAAGCAGAAGGACAATACTTAGATATGCTACAATTTTGACATTTGGGCCTTCTTGCTATACATACTTCCCTGCCATGCTGAATAATGACATGTGTAAATACTGTCCAATCATCTTGTGGAACCAAAGGAATAAGACTCATCTCTATTTTAACAGCATCTTTGGATTGAACGAATTTCAATAGATTCATAATTCGAGTAACATGGGTGTCTACGGTTATACCGACATTCATTCCAAACGCATTTCCAAGTAGTACATTTGCAGTTTTTCTGCCAACTCCGGGGAGTGTTGTTAACTCTTCTATTGACAATGGTAATTCACCATTAAAATGATTGATTATCTGTTTTGAGCAAGCTAAGATGTTCTTTGCTTTAGCCTTATAGAAACCGGTAGAATGAATTATTTTTTCTATATCGGATAGTTTTGCTTTTGACATTACATATGCATCAGGATATGCAGAAAATAATATTGGCGTAACAATATTGACTCTGGCATCGGTGCACTGTGCAGATAAGATTGTGGCAATGAGTAATTGAAATGGGGTTGAGTAAGTCAAAGCGCATTCAGCATGAGGATACTCTTTTTTTAAAAGTGTAAGAACAGTTTGCATGCGCTCTAGTTTCTTTAGCTTTGACTCTCTCATGATTTTTCCTTCATTGTATTGCACAATGAATCTTGTACATCTCGGTGATACCTGTAACTAGGATGTTCTGTTCTTGCAATTACATAGCCAGCATTTTCTGCTAATTTATATAGAGCAGTGTCATCACCGTATCTAATAAAGGGGAATCCACCCAATGCCTGAATTGAAGCTTTTTTGAAGAAAAAGGTACCTCCAATAATGCAGTCTTGAAGATGAATCAAAATGGATGGATCATTCATATCCGGCACATACGGATCTCCGATGATACTAACCCCACCATGTAACAAATCAAGATGAGGGTATTCTTCAAGCATCGCTTTTCTTGTAGAAAGGTGATCAGGGCTATATTCGTCGTCTGAATCCAGAAATGTGATAAATAAACCTGATGATGCCAATACTCCCGCATTTTTAGTTAAAGCTTGACCACGATGACTATGCTGAATGAATCTAAACCTATCATCATTGACAATATACTTCTGGACTTTTTCGGTTATATCATCGGTGGAACCGTCATCAACAATTATGCATTCCCAATCTTGCTCTTCCTGATTGATCAGCGAAGACAAAGCTCGCTCTATAATATGAGACCGATTATATACGGTGACTATCACAGAAAAGAACGGTATATGTTGTTTTTTTACGGAAATCAAGGAACTTTCAGGGTAATTTGAGTTTTATTGGCTACTGTAAATTCGTAATTTTGTGCTTGAGTTTATCGTATATCGTCAACATCATCATAACAAGGTTATCTCATGGCTTTCCAACCCGTTGATTATTATAATATTTACGAACAATTGACCTCGGAAGAAAAATTAGTCAGAGAGTCAGTTGCTGATTTTGTTGACAATGAAGTTCTACCTGTCATAGAACATCATTATCAAGCGGGTACTTTTCCTATGGACCTAGTGGGAAAAATGGCAGAACTTGGTTTGTTTGGAATTACATTACCACAAGAATATGGGTGTGCCGGTGCGAATTATGTCAGTTATGGCCTTGCAATGCAAGAACTAGAACGTGGCGACTCAGGGGTACGTTCCTTTGCTTCAGTCCAAAGTTCACTTGTCATGTTCCCAATTTATTCATATGGTTCTGAAGAGATTCGCAAAAAGTGGCTTCCGAGATTGGCCTCAGGTACTGCAATAGGTTGTTTTGGGTTAACTGAGCCTGATTTTGGTTCAAATCCATCTGGCATGATTACAAATGCAAAAGATATAGATGGTGGTTATTTGCTCAATGGCGCTAAAATGTGGATTACAAATGGATCATTGGCTGATATAGCTGTTGTTTGGGCGAAATATGAAGGCGAAGTTCATGGATTTCTCGTTGAGAAGGGCATGAAAGGTTTTTCCGCGCCAGAAATGAAAGGAAAACATTCATTGAGAGCGTCGGTAACAAGCGAATTGATCTTTCAAGATGTGGAAATCCCCAAAGAGAACAAATTAGATGTCAAAGGACTTAAAGGTCCACTAAGTTGCCTAACTCAAGCTCGCTATGGTATTGCATGGGGGGCAATAGGATCGGCAATAGGAACTTATCAATCTTCTCTAGACTATGCCAAAAGCAGGATTCAATTTGATAAACCAATTGCCGGTTTTCAACTTGTTCAGGAGAAATTGGTTTGGATGTTAAACGAAATTACAAAAGGTCAGCTCATCTGCATGCAACTTGGGCACTTGAAGGATGCAGGCAAAATAAATCCCAATCAAGTTTCACTAGCCAAGAGAAATAATGTAGATATTGCAATTCAATGTGCTCGGATCGCTCGAGATATTCATGGTGCAAACGGTATTCTTGATGAATACCCTATCATGCGACATTCAGCTAACCTTGAATCAGTGCGAACGTATGAAGGAACACACGATATTCATACGCTCATTCTTGGAGCTGATATCACTGGTATTCAAGCCTTCAAATAAGAAAAATCAACAGATTTCATAGAGCTACCCCCTTTATCAGGAGGTAGCTTTTTTTATGTATATCATACTAATATTATTCTTAAGCGTTCAATGCAAAGGACAAATTATAAATGAAATAAGTCCTTATCCTCTAGTAGGAATTCCTGAGTGGGTAGAACTTCATAATAACACAGTGAAGACAATACAATTATATGGTGTGACTATTGAGGATAATTCAACAAAACAAGTAATTCAAGATATTGAAATAACGTCAAATGGATATATAATTCTTACAAAGGACACAAATGCATTAAAATCAACATTATCTCTTGGATACGAATACTCATTTATACAAACTCCGTTACCTGTTCTGAATAATACTAAAGACAAGTTATTAATCATTGCAAATAATGGGACATACAAAGATTCTATCAGTTATGCTTTTCAAAAAATACATCGAGGTAAATCCTTAGAACGGGAAATTAGTAACAAGTGCGATACATTACTAATTTCAACAAATCCCAAAGGTCATACATGTGGATTTACAAATTCATGCTTACCCATGACTAATGATGCTAGAATTATAGACATTTTCCATCATGAAGAAGATATACTAATATTATTAGAAAACAATGGTGAGAGGACTCTAAATAATCTTAAAATATCAGTAAAAACAGATTTGAAAACTCTCATTTTTACAATTGACTCATTGAAACCATACGGAAAAGATTCGATAATAGCTGATAAATATACTTTATCGCTTAAACACGGTTTAAATACTATATCGGCATATCTTCAACATAATATTCAAGATCCAAGACCATACAATGATTCTATGAGTAAGATTGTATATCGTTCATACCCATATGGAACTTTGCGTATTAATGAAATCAATATCAGGAATACCTACTATCCGGAATACATAGAATTAGTAATATCAGATTCAATATTTAATGATAAAACTCCCTTCCAACTCATTATTAATAAGGATACATTTTGTATAAATGATTCAATAATGAAAGAGTATAATGTGATATCTTCTCAATCATTGAATATCGATGATAGTTTAGCTCTATTTATTCATGAACCTCGTTTAAAAATCAATGATCAATCAGGTGATATTCTTATCAGGGATCGTAATGGAAAACTATTGGATAGTATAAATTATGGTTCAATCATCACTGAGTATGCACTCTATCCTGAATGTTCATTTGAATATATTCTCAATGTTAAAAAACAATGGTTTATTTCAACAGATAAAAGTGGAGGTACACCCGGAAAAAAGAATAGCCCCATAAATAAACCACAATTTTCGAAATTTCAAATCAGTCCATACTGTCAAGATCGGAAATTCGATTGCTTTACATTTGCTATAAAACATCCATTTTACATTGGTTCTTATTCATGTGATGTTTTTAATACTTCAGGACTGTATATTAAGAACATTATTAAAGAATATCTACAACCTTCAGAAGGGTTGATTGAAATTCCTAAGGATGAAGAGCTTACCGATCAAATACTCATATTGCTGCATACTGTTAAAGATCTTCATGGAACATCAATTCTACATGTATTAACGCCATTTTTTATGAGAAATTGACTTGTTAACAATGTGTGTAATTGATAACTTACAGATATATCATTACATAAGTGAGTATTACTTGAATACGGATTCATCTACCCCGAAGAATAGTTATTTCAACCGTGAATTAGCTTGGATAGAATTTAACAGAAGAGTTCTGGAAGAAGCATATAATACTCATCATCCCCTACTTGAAAGACTCAAGTTTCTCATTATCTTTACCACAAATCTCGATGAATTTTTCATGATTCGAATTAGTGGTTTAAAAGAACAATTCATACAAAACAATATTGAGTTATCGCTAGATGGTTTAACTGCTTCAGAGCAATTGCATAATATTCGACAAATGTTATTGCCAATTATCAAATTACATGAACAGTGTTTCAGTTCTGATATTTTGCCCTCTCTCTCTAAGCAAGGAGTAAGACTGATAGAATTGAAAGACCTAAATGAAGGCCATGCTGCATTTATTAAAAGTTTATTCGTAAGTGATATTTTACCTGTTTTGACCCCTTTGGCAATTGATCCAGGTCATCCATTTCCAAGACTTTTGAATCGCTCAATAAATATTGTTTTTTTATTGACTGAGAAAAAGAAATCCACATCAAAAGTTGCAGTACTTCAAGTTCCTCCGATTTTACAAAGATTCGTCAATATCAATGTTCACCCGAATCATCAATCATATGTACTGTTGGAAAAGATCATACAAGAACATGCAGAAATATTATTTCCTGGATTTACAGTTCAAGAATCCCACTGTTTCAGGGTAACTCGCGATGCTGATCTTGATATAGCATATGATGAAGCTGAGGACTTGATGTCTGAAATTGCCGAACAAGTTAGACACAGAAGATGGGGTACTGATGCCGTAAGGCTAGAAGTTGAAGCATCGACATCTGAGGAAGTAGTAGATATGCTTATTCACGCTCTAGAAATCACAAAAGATGACGTGTATCTTACAGATATTCCTTTGAATATCAGCGACTTTTACACAATATATAAGCTAGATAAACCACAATTGAAAGATACCCCATTTTTATCAAGACAATATCCTGAATTTATGGGGACATCCGCTGAAATGTTTGAGAACATAAAGAAGCAAGATATATTAGTACATCATCCTTTTGATTCTTTCACATCTAGCGTGGTAAGATTTCTTCAATATTCAGCTGTAGATCCTGATGTTCTGGCAATAAAAATTACATTATACCGTGCCGGAGGTTCTTCTCCAGTCATTGAAGCTCTAAAAACTGCTGCTGAAAATGGGAAACAAGTCACAGCTTTTGTTGAATTACGAGCACGATTTGATGAAGAAAACAATATCAATTGGGCAAAAGAACTTGAAAATGTTGGTGTTCATGTTGTATATGGTGTATTAGGGCTAAAGATTCACAGCAAAATTGCAATGATTGTACGCAAGGAACACAAAATCCGTACATATCTACATTTAAGTACTGGTAATTACAATGTGAGTACTTCGAGATTATATACGGATATTGGATACTTTACATGTCGCGAAGATTTTGTCAATGATGCTATACATTTATTCAATATGCTTACGGGCTATTCACATCATGAACATTGGGATCGCTTTTCTGTCGCCCCAGATGACTTGCGCTTAGACATTATAGAGTTAATTACTCGTGAAACAATGTTAGCATCTCAAGGAAAACCAGGACGAATCATAGCAAAATTGAATGCCCTTGTCGATAGGGATATTATAGATGCACTATACAAGGCATCTCAGCATGGAGTGAGTATTGATCTTATTGTCCGAGGTGTTTGTTGCCTTGCACCAAATATACCCGGTTTAAGCGAAAATATTCGCGTAAGAAGTGTAATAGGTAGATTTTTGGAACACAGTCGTATATTCTATTTTCAACATGGTGGTGATCCTAAAATGTTCGTTTCTTCAGCAGATTGGATGCCCCGAAATTTTAATAATCGCATTGAAATAATGTTTCCAATACTAGATAAACGATCATTTTCCATACTTGAACATATTCTTTCAGGATATTTGTCTGATACAGATTCTTCATGGATATTACAGCAGGATGGTACTTATGTTAAAAACAATGCTGGGAATATGAATATTCAACATAGTTTTTTGAAAGAACTTTCAACCTTTAAACACTATCCTACAAAGTTGCGTACATTATAAATGCATATTTCATTCATTCTCGCAAAGACTTATTTACTCTCCTTTAAACAAAGAGCCTTTATCTCTTTCATAAATGTATTGTCCTTTATTGGACTCATAATCGGGATAGCTTCTATAATTTGTGTCACTTCCATCTTCAATGGTTTTAGGGAGTTAGTACGTGATATGTTACTAACAATCGATCCTCATATTCGAGTTACTTTAAATGATGGAGAATTGGAATATGTTGCAACATCATTACATGAAAGATATAATGATATAGCAACCATAAGTAAAAGCTCATCTTCCAAAATCGTAATAGGTTTTCAAGATAAAACTCAAGCAGGAGTTTTGCTGACAAAGGATAGTGAAATATCATATCGCTCAACTTCCAATCATGTTTCCATTGGAATTGGCTTGGCAGACAAACTAGGTGTAAAAAAAGGAGATACAATTCGTGTCTCTACTCCTGATATGCTTGATATAGCTATTTCAGGTTTTATGATTCCCAAAAGTTATACAATGATCATTGATAGTATTTTCCAAATAAGTAGCGGGGTACAATATGATAATGCATATATACTTTGTAATTATGCCTATCACAGAGAACAAGGAATTATTGGTAAACAATACATTGACATTAGGCTTCATTCTATAGATGATTCAGAATTGGCGTTAAACAGATTGCGTTCGGAACCAATGCTTACAAATATGAAGATAGAATCTTGGAAAGATCTTCATCAAGAATTGTATTCGACTATGGAATTTGAAAGAAATATGAGTTTCATTATTTTGGGTATCATTACATGCGTATCTGCGTTTAACATACTCATTGCAATGTGGATGACGGTTAAATCAAAAGGTAAAGACATTGCTACTTTGTTATCTATGGGTGCTAGAACAAAAGATATACAATTAACCTTCATACTTCAAGGTTTGATTATCGGAATTGGAGGTACAATCTCGGGAGCAGCTTTAGGAATATTATTATGTATGGGTCAACAACAATATGGCTGGATAGAATTACCTAATAGCATAGTTCAAGCAATGCCTGTTAGCCTGCAATGGGAAGTTGTAGTAATTAGCACAATGCTAGGAGTTATCGTTTCAGGTATAGCAGGAATTTATCCTGCGAGGTTAGCTGTGCAATCTACAATATCAAGCGAATTAAGACATGAATAAAAAAGCCGATCAAATGATCGGCTTTTTATTAAGGTTTATTTGATTGAGCATTCGGTTGAGCCGTGGATGCAGGATTTTGTTCAGCTGGAGCTGCTTGTTGTGGAGCAGGTGCTGATTGCTGCACAGGCGTTGATGGAGGAACTATCGGCTTTGCAGCATTGACTGTAGCCGGGTCTCTTGTAATGTCGCCAGGACTCATCAAAAATTTGTTTGCCAATAGAGCAATAACCATGATGGCTGCTCCAATCACAATAGTGATTTTGGTTAATAGATCAGATGCCCTGCGTGAACCAAACATGCTACCTAGCTGATTACCAAAACCAGACATTGAGGTAGCCATATCCCCTTTTCCGGGTTGGATAAGGACTGCCGCAATAAGCAACAAACCAAGAATGATCATCAATACAATTGCAAGTGTAAACATAGCATAACCGTCAAATAGATCAATAAACAGCACAAAGATACAATATTATCGCTCAATTTCTGTACAACTTTAGCGTTTTATGGCATTTTTTCTAGTTATTGTGACTATTCGATTATAAGCCCTTTGATGTTCCATTAAACCTGCATTCCTTTTTTTTAAAGGAGAAAGTATGATTTCTGTATGAATACCAGTAAATAATGCGAATACACGATTCGCTCTCCTAGCTGCAAGATCTCTATTGTAATCGAAATCACCTGATAAGTCTGTAAATGCCTCAATAATCAAACTATCGGATCCATTCAATTTACTGCGAAATTTCAACAGCTGATTTTCATACTTTTCAATGAGAGAATCACTATCAAATGCAAACAATACACCTGTTTCTACAGGCAAAGTATCTTGAATCGTAGAAGAGCTGTCATCTATATATACATTATGCTGAATGAGATCTGACTTTCCATCATGTTTAATGATACAACGAATATTACCTTTTTTGAATCCTAATGGTAAAGCACTGACAGTTATTTCATGATTGGCAAGCGCCTTCCCTTTTATGATAACTGAGTCTATTTCAGAATCATAAATACCCCATAAGATCGAATCTTTTGTATTTCCAATACACATAAATGATAGAGAGGCTTTACTAATAACTGTATCCTGTTTTTTGACAAGAAAGGGTGTGGTTAGTTTATTATTTAGTATTGTATATCCAACATTTGAAGTAAATGGATATGAAGAATACGATACATAATCTATTTTGGAAATGTCAATTGAATGAGCTTGTAAACATAATTGAAACATTACTGAGTCAATCTTTGACTTAGAAATGTATCCTATGCTAATTAATTCCTGTGGGATTTCACGCGATCTTCTAGAAAGAGTATCTAAAATAGATTCATACAAATAAGAACCATTATCTTCCGAATAATTATCACTCACAAGATATTGAGAATGACAATCACGAATTATGTTCTCTGTAATATGATGCAAAACAGGATATTCATAAAGATATTGATATATGGATGTTACTTTTTTCTTTTTTGATAAAACTGTGATTATCGATTGTTCATTAGGAATATTAGGTGATGGAATAT
>SXZI01000062.1 GCA_005788035.1 Bacteroidota bacterium | reverse complement strand
ACTTCATGTGGATACACTTTGAGTGCTGAAACACTCTGTAATACGAGTTCGAGCGCATCTTCTCGATTATATGTTGAAATGATGAGTGAAGTCTTCACATGTTTCCCAAATTGTATAATGTAAGCTATGAAAATGAAGGATTATTGATAACAGAAATGTACCAAAGCGCCTCATAATTCCAAATCAATTAAAATATCCCAACTGCCAATTCGGCCCAAATAAGTAGAAAGATCGTGAATGCAATTACGAAAAACCCATATCTGAAATAGATGTTTGTAACATATCTATTGGATGCATACAATGCTAGCCCCAATACATTCAACATACAACAAGCAATCACATAATCTTCCGGTCCCCAATGAAATTCATTGGAAGACAAATTACCAATGAGAGGTATGATCAATATAGAATTCAGAAACAGAAACATGTTGCTAGTCTTCATCGATCTTGTAATCCTTTTCCTTTCATGATATTTGGTATGCATTTCTGAATTCTTGATTCTCTTGTGGCAGATTGTTTTGCCTGATTGAAATGCAAGAGATATCCTCTTCTGCGGCCCGGTGTCAAAGCAAAAAATGCTGTTTTCAATTGAGGTTGTTTTGTAAAGAGCTCCATTAATTCATCAGGAATTGGATCAGCATCTTTCTTGAATTCCACGTTTTTACCGTGTCTTTCAATATCGAGAGCTTGTTGTATATAATCTACAATGATTGACTTTACTTTCTTGATTTGCTGTACAGAAGTGAATTTCATATACCGTGCTGATTGGGAGTTTTTCCCGGGCGCTATCAATACACCATGTACATCATCAATCAAACTTCCTTTCAAGAAACTGATTGTGGCTGATTCTTTCAATGCTGACAAAAGCACGACATTTTTTCCATTGTCCGTATAGCATGGAACGCCCCATTTGCGTTCTTCGATGAGCTTGGTCTTCAGAATAATGGTGCGTAATATATGCAACTCCTCATTCCATGTGCGCACTTTGCACTTGGATGTTCCAACGAGTGGACATCTTCCACACCCTATGTCGAAAAACTCCGCAATTTCCGGGCTTATGTGTTCTTCTGCACTCATGGCTACAAATTTAGCCAAAAAACAAGGTTGTAACATATAATGGAATTAATGTGAACCAAGCTCTGTTCTTCACACTTACATGAAACAACAATCCATCAATATTGTCTGGCTGAAAAGAGATTTACGTTTAAGTGATCATGCTCCACTTTATGTGGCAGAACAAGATGAATTGCCATATATAGTTCTCTATGTATTTGACCAAGATGTGATTGCTTATCCCGATACTTCCCTCCGTCATCTTCAATTTCAATATCATAGTCTATTGGCGATGAGCAAGACGATGCAGTCTTTTCAGGGTTCTATTGCATTATGCCATGGAAAAACGCGGGATATATTCCGACATTTGATTGATCAATATGATGTGCGAAATGTATTGAGCTATCAGGAGAGCGGAACAAGAATGACATTTGACATTGACCGGAACTTAGTCAAACTGTTTAATGAGCATGATATAAAATGGTATGAATTTCAGCGTGATGGAATACAGCGTGGCATCAAGGATAGAAAAAACTGGGATAAGGATTGGTATGCAATGGCTCATTCTCCCATCATTGAGAATACATACAATGAAGGGAAGCAGATTCATTGTGATCATCCTTTTCAGATTCCGACTATATTGGAATCAGAATTGAAGCTCTATCCGAAACAATTTCAACCTGCCGGCGAACACTATGCTAAAGTATATTTACAGAGTTTTTTGAGTGAGAGAATTCACAATTATTCCCGACATATCTCACAACCACTCAAAAGCAGAATATCATGCAGTCGATTGTCGCCATATCTCGCTTGGGGAAATATCAGCATCAGGCAAGTCTATCAGGCATTGAATGAACATGCAGGAACTATGCGAAATGTACGCAATCATGCACAAGTGCAATCCAGGCTCAAATGGCATTGTCATTTCATTCAGAAATTCGAAACGGATTGCAGTTATGAACAACGCTCGATCAATCAGGCATTTGAGCATGCATGGTCCGACAAGAATGATGCATTACTGAGAGCATGGGAAGAAGGCAAAACTGGATATCCTCTCATAGATGCAGGGATGCGCTGTGTAAGAGAAACCGGCTGGATCAATTTCCGAATGAGAGCCATGCTTGTGTCATTTCTCACACATCATCTTTTTCAAGATTGGAGACATGGCGTTTATCATCTCGCACAGCAATTCCTTGACTATGAACCAGGCATACATTATACGCAGTTTCAAATGCAGGCAGGATCTACCGGTGTGAATACCATTCGGGTGTATAATCCGGTGAGTAATTCCCTCAAGCATGATTCTGAAGGTGAATTCATCAAACAGTGGTGTCCGGAATTAAGCAAACTTCCCCTTCATCTCATTCATGAACCATGGAAGATCACATCAATGGAAGAATTGATGTATGAGTTTGAGCTTGGTATGGATTATCCGAAACCGATAGTACAACTGGCAGACACAAGAGCCAAAACAGAACAATTGTGGAAACTCCGGAAGACTGAAGAGGCAAAAGCCGAAGGTCAGAAAATTTTGAAAAAATTTGTGAGACCGAAAGTATAGGCATTGCTTATGGGTATCAGGGTTGAATAGGGGCAAATTATGTACTCATATCAAGGGTGTTCATTTAGAATAGGTCTAATCATAACTCAATAGTTT
>SXZI01000061.1 GCA_005788035.1 Bacteroidota bacterium | reverse complement strand
GGTTTGTTTTATGGTGTCTATTGGTTCAATGACACAATCCTCCCTGAGTCCAATCATCGATTTAAAATCTTAATGCAGGACAGTCAGCGTAATAAACCAACATTTGCGATTGAGTCCGGTCGATTTGTTTCTCAATTGGAGGGATATACGATTCTTGCTCGGAAGGTTGATACAGCAAGCGGTGCAATGTATGGAGTCACGATTTATGATAATGGTTTTAGCACGAGAACGAATGTCCTTTCAGCAGATACAGGATCAATCAAATTTTCATCCGACTATGCGCGTGTGATCGTGACGCTTCGGAATGGCGAGGTACATCAATTACAAAAACAAAAGCGAACTGATTTCAGAATCATGCGTTTTTCAAAGCATGTGATTTCAATAGCTGCGAGAGATTTTTTGTTTCAGCAATCGGATGTGAATCCCGGCTCTCGTGGAGATCGCGAGATGTCCATTACGGACATGAGGGCAATCGTTTTTGAAACAGATGCATCGATCAATGTCACGCAAAAGAGAATTGACACATTGATGCGGGACCATTATGCCGAAGTGATGCTGGCACGCATTGCCGGTGATTCCGTTGGCTTGGTGGATATTCCGCAGAAAACATCCAAACCGGATTCCATCGATATTCAGAAACGTGTGATGAATCGTTTGTCCATGTTGCGTTCTCCTTTGGAGTCAGATTTGTTTCAGGCATCCGAACAGCAAAAAAAGAAAAAAGCATATCTGGTTGAGATTTACAAAAAATACTCCATTCCTTGTGCTTGTTTGGTATTCGTGTTTATTGGATGTCCGCTCGGCATGATGAGCAAGCGCGGAAATTTCGGAATCAGTGCCGCAATCAGTTTGATCTTTTATGTGATTTTCTGGGCTTGTTTGATAGGTGGAGAAAAACTTGCCGATCGGGATTTAATCTCCGCCGAAGTGGGAGGTTGGTTTGGTATTTATGTAACGGGGTTCATTGGCCTGGCATTGACATTCATCATGAACAATGAGCTGTCAATCAAGGATATATGGCTGAGATTCAAGCGTTGATCATTCTTCCGGACGAATGTCCTTGATGGAAAGCTGGGGAGCATTTGACCCATTCTGCGCATTTTCTTCCAAATTGAAACATATGGAAAAGGGCTTCCCATTGCTGCAATATTTGATTTTATGAGCGAGATTGAATCCAATTGCATCGATTGCAAAATTTGATTGCACGGTGCGCAATTTGATGTGATTGCCACCAATGATTTTTACTCCATTTGCAGAGCGCACATTTCGTGCATAAAACATCGGTTTGGAATTTGCATATCCAAATGGGGCGAATCTTCGTAGGACTTCCAAAAATCGTGGGGATAGTTCACTGAGTTGCAATTCGGAATCCACGACGATTTCCGGAATCAACATTTCGGGTGTGATTTCGCGATGTGCTATGGCATCGATGGACTCACGTAATTCCTCGATATCTTTTTCATGAAGCGTAACACCGGCTGCATGTTTATGTCCACCAAATTCAAGCAAGAGATGTTCGCATTCTTTCAGAGCATTGTGTATATCAAAATTACGAATGCTTCTGGCCGAACCTTTTGCATGCTTATCAAGAGAAGTAAGCAAAATGGTTGGCAAGTGAAAGCGTTCCACCAATCGGGAAGCTACAATACCGATCACACCTGCATGCCAGCCCGGTTTATACACAACAAGTGAGCGACGTTCTTTTTCACCGAGCAATCGTTCTGCTTCTTTGCTTGCTTGATCGAATGTGAATTCATCCAATTGTCTGCGACGTCGATTATCACTCTCGAGCATTTGTGCTATGGAAAATGCGGTGTATTCATCATCTGCTATCATCATATCAACCGCTCTACCTGCATCACCCAAACGTCCTGCGGCATTGATGCGTGGCGCAATGCCGAAGATGATATTTGACGTTGAGAGATTTCCTGGACGCATGTCTGCACAATCCAGCAATCCTTGAAATCCAGGACGTGGATTAGTATTCAGACGCTCCAAACCATAATGCACAAGAATGCGATTTTCACCAGTGAGCGCAACGATGTCTGCAGCTGAAGAGACGGCCACAAAATCAAGATACTTGAATGGGATTTCAGGTTTATTGAGTGCGATGCAAATGCCTTGGATCAATTTGAATGCGACACCGCATGCAGACAAATGTTTGAACGGATAGGAACATTCTGGTTTGAGAGGATCAAGAATTGCACAGGCATTCGGTAATTCCTCAGCCGGTTCATGATGATCACAAATAATGGTATCGATACCGAGTGATCGAGCATATTCAACGGGTTCTACAGAAGTGATTCCACAATCAACGGCGATGAGAAGTGTTGCCCCGGCTTCTTTGGCTTTACCAATGCTTTGATGCGACAAACCATATCCTTCCCCTTGTCTGTCCGGCACAAAATACTGCACATCTCCCCCTATCTCCCTCAGGAAGAGGAGCATCATTGCTGTACTTGCGGTTCCATCCACATCATAATCGCCATGAACCCAAATGGTTTCACCGGTCGCTATGGCCTTACATACTCTATCCGTTGCCTTGTCCATTCCATCCATTAAAAAGGGATCATGGATTTCTTCAAGTGCGGGAGAGAGAAATCGTTCAGCTTCGGATTCATTCATAAGTCCGCGCGTCGCAAGGACTTTTGCGAGACTTATGGGTACATTTAACGTTTGTGCAAGTGTTTGTGCGGAACCATCATCAGCATGTTCTCTGATAATCCAACGATATTCCAAAAAAAAACTGACTGTTGTTTAGAAAAACTGAGATCAAATTACATAAATTCCCATATATGACAAGAGCCATTGTGGAAAAATATTGACAGAATTGTGTAAACAATCTGACACATTCATACTGCATTCATGAAGAAAAAGCGAGTAGAATCGGGCAAAAAAGCCAAAATCAAGCAAAGAAAGTCATATTCCACGGAGGAGACATGGCTTGAGGAGATGGATGTTCGTTCTGCCACGGGCAGGGTGCAATCCAAGAAGGAGGAGACGCGCACGATGATCAAGGCTGGTCAAGCGCCTGAGGGGATGATTGATGCCACGGGTCATGTGATGGCGGTTGGTGGGCGTACATGGTATGTGCAGACAGATTCGGGCGAGGTATATGAATGTTTACCGGCAGGTACTGTTTATGCCGTTCATGAGGACTCTTCCCTTTTGGCGGTTGGGGATCATGTGGGAATCGTTCATGTTGATGATGGCACGGACATTCATAAGGGGAGCATCATTGAAGTTGGCAAGCGGACTTCTCAATTATCAAGAAAAGGTATTGGCAAGCATGCAGGTGAACAGGTGATCATCAGCAATGTTGACAGTATTTTGATTGTGATGTCTGCAGCTGACCCATTTTACAATAAGCGTTTGCTTGATAGATATTTGATTGCCGCCGAATTGGGTAAGCTAGAGCCATTGATTTGCATCAACAAAATTGAATTGATGGACAAGGATTTGATTGCTGAGGATTTGGCAGTGTATACAGATGTGCTGAATATACCAGTGATATTCACGAGTGTTGCAGAGGGAATCGGAATTACAACATTGACAGATGCATTGCATGGGCATTCAACTGTATTGTCGGGTCCTTCGGGCGTGGGAAAATCATCGCTCATCAATGCAATCACCGGCGAGGAATTACAAAGAACGGGCGAAGTGAGCGAGCGCACATGGAAGGGCAAGCATGTAACATCGTCCGCGCGACTATTTGCCATGCCGGGCGGAGGATTCTTGGCGGACACACCGGGATTGAGAGAATTGGGAATATGGGATATGCATCCGGATGACACCGCATTTTATTTTCATGATTTTGATGCATGGTATCCCAAATGCAAATTCACCTCATGCACTCATCGGCATGAACCCGATTGCGCAGTGAAGAAAGCAGTGGAAGAAGAATTGATTGATCCCGAACGCTATGTGAGCTATTTGCAGATCGTGGAGAGCCTGGAAGAATAGTCGACAGGAATTCGTACTTTTGCAATCCAAACCACGGAGAAGTGCGAGAGTGGTTGAATCGGACGGTCTCGAAAACCGTTATAGGAGCAATCCTATCGAGGGTTCGAATCCCTCCTTCTCCGCAACATAAGTTATAAGTCAAATTCACTTGATCGTGATTATCATATTCTTATATATTTTTCCGGCTTCACAACTTTTATATCCCGGGCACAATTTACTATTGTATGTAATGGTAAATTCTCTGCCAATATATTCTTCCTTCAGTCTATATGTTGCACCACCGTATCCCGGCCATTCTTCTTCATCATGCTCTTGTTCTACAAAGTAGTATTCATTCAAATATGTTAAACTCTGGTCATAAAATGCGATGCTCTTTTGACTTCCTTTTTCGATAATTGCAAAATCATCCGAGATCCAACAATCACATGGTGGATCTGAATAATGTACCTCAATATATTCAGGAAATGTTCCTACTACCTTTTTTGATTTGTCTTTACTATGTATGCTTTGAAAAGCAAACACAAGTGACATAATACCAACAAATACAATAAGGTATCTACTTGATTTGAACATAGGGGTTAAAACTCATAAAACATACTTAATACTGTTATTCTCACAAATTTAATGACAAATGATGTTCATACATATGATTACCCAACACTCCAACCCCAAATCATCAATCTCTTTCATCAGACGAGATGTCTCGGTAAGGGCGATGATGATATGTTGATAATGGTTGATGTCCTCAAAATTGAGGATGCGATCTTTTCTGTCAATGAGTCATTTTTTGATTGGGCTTTGAATATAGGATGTCTATCCAACTCCACCCTTAAGGCACTCCTAAGCACAT
>SXZI01000060.1 GCA_005788035.1 Bacteroidota bacterium | reverse complement strand
GGTAAAGCCCAGGACATCTACAGACATAGATGCATTTGCTGATATTCTTGATTGGGTTCATTCAAGATGGGAGCATGATGGATCGATGAGTCCCGCCGGTATATCTTCACTTGATATGCTGCAATCCGCTGAACAAGGAAGATCATTTAGTTGTATTGAGTTTGCGAAGGTTTATACAGATATTCTACACAGTTTGGGATATATATGTCGAATAATTGGTGTGACCAATGTAGACATTGCTTATGGTGGCATGGGGGTAAGTCATACATTGTGTGAAGCTTGGTCTGATGAATTGAACAAATGGGTGATGATCGACCCTCAATTTGGCTATATGCTACAAAGGAAAGGGGAGTGTATCAACTATCTTGAATTAATTCAGTCAATAACCAACAAACAAATATCAGACATTGAGATAATCACGATGGATGGGATGAAGAAGGTGGTAAAGATTAATGATAAATCCGAACAAACATATATTGACTTCATAAAAAGGTATATGGCATATATGATGTTTGACATGAAGGTAAATGCAAAGGAAGTAATGTATGTATTGCCTTTCGGTAAACAAGAGCAATTCATGACAAGTCAAGGTGGAAATTCTAAACCACTTATATTTTTACATCAAGTCAATGAAGCGTATTTCAATGTGAATAGAACGCACATGTTGTTTGAATTCAATACTCCATCCGGTGATGTGTCTTCGATTGTTGCCACTGATTCAGTCAGTACCCAGGAAGCATTCAAGAGGGCTATGTCGGAACAACAGGCAATCCCTGACTTTACCGTTCATCTCACAAATAATGCTCCTTGGTTTTCTCATTATGAAATCAACATAAATGGAGAACAAACATGGAATAAAGTTACAGGGCATTCATTTCAGGTGAAACTGCGTGATGGGAAGAACACAATCTCAGTAAGATCTGTCAATCAGGCGGGAAGAACAGGGGTCATAACATCAATGCATTTTCGATATCAATAAGCAAGGGCAAAAAAGAGCGTTGCAATAGCAATAAATGCCAATACTATCATCCTAAGTCGATATGAAGAGATGAATGGCAGACAAAGGAACATAACAATAGCACAAGAAATCACGAGAATGCCTGCATCAGCCGGAAGAGCGCTTACTATGCCGTGCAAAGGCTGGAAAAACCAAGCTGGTTCAATTCCAATGATTGTTGGAACTTGTGCATCTGAAGGAGGGAACAATGTTGCTTCGCTTGAACGAAAAATGCCCATGAGAATAATCAATGCAACGAAACCATATCCAAAAACATTGTTTGAATATGAACTATTGATTTGCAATATCATCTTGATATAGAAGAGCAAAAACATCATCAAGAAAGGTAGAATCAATGCATGAATGCTGAATAATCTTGCTATAAAATCTGTTTGAATCGCACGTAAAGTGAATGCTTCCGATGAGCCCGCGAATGACTCTAATCCTGTTCTGATAAATCCCGAAACCATGGAATATGAGGTTGATGCGTATTGATCCCATGGAAGGATATAACCTGTCCAAGCTATGAGGGATATCCCGGTGCCAAGAACCAATAACAGGAACCAAATCCCTTTGAAAAATATTGTATCCCTCAGATGAATAATGAACATCAAAATAATTGACAAAAGCACAGCAAGTAAAACATGCGTGTTCATGCGATGAATTATTCGAATGATATTCAATGGAAACGAAGACTCAATGATTTTGACTGACAAAAATGAGATTGTGGGTTTGATGTCTTGTTGTTGTGCTTCACGAAGAAGTAATTCCCCCGGCATTGCAAGCGTATCGCCTTCCGGATCTAGCAGCACTTTATTAGGAAGCTTTACAGTTGATGGTTTCCCATTATCGTTGAGAATCATGCTTGAAGAGGGTGCAAAGTGGAGACTCAGCATGATTCCCGTAAGTATCTGGATGAAGATTGAAAAAACAAACAATGATACAAGGATTCTTGATAAGTTAGATTGCATAATAGGCTGAAGTGAATGACGCATTGCATCACCCCATTGACTTTGTATTGATGCACGAATCGATTGTAGCCGTATATATAATGGTGAAGCCATAGGTAAAAATTATACTTTGGCATAATCAATCGCATTCAAAGGCCATGGATCGATTGATTGTAATGTTGGAAGAATATCTTCAACAGAATGAACTACATTCCACATCTGTAAATGCTCTTTTCGCATGAATTGTTCATCAACAGTTTTATTAAGCATGGCAATCAAATCATCATAAAACCCATCAATATTTGCGATGACAATCGGTTGATGAGCAAGTCCCAATCTTTTCCATGTAATTGCTTCAAGTAATTCTTCCAAGGTTCCGCATCCTCCGGGCAGTGCTACTATTCCATCGGATTTTTTCATCATGAGAAATTTTCTTGTGTGCATGTCTTCAACCTCTTCCAAGATGGAAATTCCTTTGTGCCCCCATTCCAAGTTCTGCATAAATTGGGGTATGATGCCTATTACATGACCTTTCTCGGCTATGGCTCCATCTGCTAGTTTTCCCATGAGCCCCGTACTTCCGCCGCCATAAACTATATCTACTCCCTCTTTGGCCAATATACCACCTAATGTAAAGGCCGAATCCTGAAAAATAGGCTTGCAATGGTCGCTAGAAGCACAATACACGCAGACGGTTTTTATAGAAGACATTTATATTCTCAAAATGACTGTAACTTTTGACAAATATACAGCGTTCTTTACACAGAATGTCAGGTTTTCATAACATTTTGTCATCACACTGTTTGTATACGATGGCAAAAATACAAAAATTTTCCCTTGTCTAGTTTAAATTGATGCTTGGGCACAATTTTTGCTTTGTACTCGGTATCAATGTAAAAGCCCTAAGGGTATACTTCTTTGTCTTTTTATGGCAATGAAGGTAAAAGATAAAGTGCTATATTCCGAAAACTGAATTAGAAAGAAATCATGAAGATACATTTACTCCCATATCTACTGTTTGCACTCCTAAGTTTTGCCACAAGCGCCTCAATCAATGCTTATGGAAACGGAAAGCAACAGCAAGCTAAATTAGCAGCAAATTATTCCAAGAGAATCATGACCGGTGGGATGTTCATACCTGGGCGAGATTCTGCTACCAATGCGATTCGTAGAGCTATCGTTGATACTTCCAAGAACAACCGTATTATTGGCATTCGTGAAGGCTCAAGCGGCGTTTACCAATTGGAATTGGACATTGCTGATAATCAGCAAAATCTATCAATCGGCATATTCAATTTACTTGGAAAGAAAGTGATTGATGTTCATCAAGGCGGTGAATTTGCGGGTAGATCTAAAATGTTCGACATCAATGTGCAGGGCATTCCTAATGGAATCTACATGTGCATTGTACAAGGCGATAATTTCCGACTGGCAGAAAAATTTTATGTCTCTCGTTGAGGTCAGTTGATCTCATATACAAAACCGTTCTTTCGTAACGGTTTTTTTTATGCCTAAAGAAAGCAACGGTTCATTCAGCAAACATAGACATTACCATGAAACTCAATTTGATACAAAAAGTATTGCTTTCATCGGCATTCATTGTTTTTTCCTTTCAACACTTAATTGCTTCCAGTGGAGGAAGTGAGATCATACCGCAGACTTTTTTTTGGATAGTGATTGCATTGCTTGTGGCCAGATTGGGTGGATTTGTGGAGAAGTTTGGCCAACCTGCTGTATTGGGTGAGCTCATAGCGGGAGCCATCATTGGAAATATGATATTGATCAATGTCCCTTTTTTTGAAGGTATGAAAAGCAATGAATATTTGCATTTTCTTGCTGAAATGGGAGTTGTCATTCTGCTTTTTCAAGTTGGTTTGGAGTCCAATGTACAAGACATGAAAAAAGTTGGATTCAAAGCATTGCTTGTGGCAAGTGTCGGAGTATTGTTGCCTTTTATGCTTGGCCGTTACATTGCAGGGCCAATGCTTATGCCCGGTTTGACCGAGCATGCCTACTTGTTTCTTGGGGCAACATTATCTGCCACATCTGTAGGCATAACTGCAAGGGTATTCAAAGATTTTTCAATGCTGCATTCAAAAGAGTCACGAATTGTATTGGGAGCTGCAGTCATAGATGATGTGATGGGTCTTGTTCTCTTGGCAATAGTCAGCTCGATTGTCCAAACAGGGACAATTTCCATGATACAAGTCGTGCAAACAATTGGCTTATCGATTGCTCTACTGGCTGGTGGTACAATCATCGGTGGAATGATTGCCAAACCACTTAGCAAATGGTTGTCAAAATTGAATCCCGGTTCCGCAATGAAACTTGGATTTGCATTATCCATTGGTTTTGCCTTTGCCTATATAGCACACATGATTGGACTTGCACCAATTGTTGGAGCTTTTACTGCAGGTTTGATGTTGGACTCTGTTCATTTCAAGAATTTTCAGGAACCTGAATATGTTTCTGAATTCAAACGTGCAGTAGATGATGCTGACAAGCATGTGCAAGAGAGAGTACACATGATTGCAGAAGTGCAACATGAAAAACACATTGAACACATCGTCGAACCTATCGGGCAATTTTTAGCGCCCATCTTTTTTGTTATGATGGGATTGGCTGTAGATTTCTCGGTGTTCATGAATGGAAAAACAATAATCACTGCTTTGGTATTGACTGTCATAGCCATTGTAGGAAAACTAGTTTCAGGTTTCTTTGCGGGCAATGGAGTCAATCATTGGTTGATTGGCTGGGGGATGGTGCCTCGAGGAGAAGTAGGATTGATTTTTGCATCTGTGGGAAGAGCACTTGGTGTAGTTGATACAACAGAATATTCGGTGATTGTAGTAGTAATTATGCTTACCACATTCGTTACTCCCCCGATACTTGGTTCATTGGTTAAGAGATCTCGCATATCATGATTCATCGGAACGATGTCTGTTCAAGATTGACTGTAGAAATTCACTCATTTGTTGATCCACATTCATAGGGATGCCATCTTTATTGACATCGCAGCCTGCATTTCGTTTCTTTAATTCTTCTTGCCCTTTCGTGATATGTTTATGTACCTGCATAAACTCTTTCAATAGGAATTGCTCGATCGCATATAGCTGGGAAACGACAGTTCCCAATTCTTTTTCAGTCAAGTCTTCAAATGATGTTCTATACATGTTCACATTCTTCACAGTGTCAACAAGAATACTAATCATTTCTGCTGAAGGATCTCGCATTTCGATATTATTGACAAGTAATAGATGCTCTTCATCTTTCAATATCCCTAGTGCTTTCAGCAGGGTATGCAATTCTTCTTTATTGACTTTATATTCAATCATGTTTTTATTCCCATAATGCAATTCAGGGTCTTTTGACGAACAATCATAGAATTACTTGTTTTTTTCTTTCATAAGGGCTTCAATCGCGCTTGTTGACCTTGGCAATGTGGCTGATAGATTGACGGGCCCGTCTTGAGTGATAAGAATATCATCCTCTATTCTTATGCCAATATTCCACCAACGTTTATCGCAAGGGCTTCCCGGCGGGATGTATATTCCCGGTTCTACTGTAATTATTGATCCATGTTTGAGTGTTCCCATAGTACCCGGATCATGAACATCAAGACCAAGATAATGCGAAGTTCCATGCATGAAATACCACTTCAATTGCTCTTCTTTTTCAATTAGGCCAAGTTCCATCATGCGTTTGAGCAAGACTTTTCTTGCGGCATTGTGAGGGGCGCGGAACGGATTGCCAACCTTTGCTTCGCTGATGGCTGAATCAGCCGCTTCGAGAACAAAATTATATAGCGTTTTTTGATCTGCTGTGAATGTTCCGCTCACAGGAAATGTTCTTGTGATGTCCGCTGTGTAATTTTGATATTCGGCACCGCAATCAGCCAATACCAAATCACCATGTAGTGTTGCTTTGCGATTGGAGGTATAATGCAAAATGCATGCATTATATCCAGAGCCCATGATAGAGGAATATCCAATGTCCTCGGCTCCACCTTTTTTGAATGCAAATTCCATCAATGCTTCAAGTTCATATTCAGTGATACCGGGATAACATTCTTTCATTGCAAGAGTATGACCTTCCATGCTGATTTCAATTGCTTTCTTCATCAAACGCAATTCATCTCCATCTTTTATCTCACGAAGTGCATTCAAACTTGGTAATGTAGTCTTTACATACAGTTCAGGATATGCTGACTGAATATCGTCTTTGATGATTTTTTCAATTGACATTGCCTTTTCAGCCAATGGGATGGGAATGGAGGCAGTTGGCAAACCTGTAATAAAAAGTGTATCAATTCCTTTCAGATTCTTCATGATGAATGAACGTAAATCTGCATATGGCAATACACGTTCAATCTCCAGCATTGCTGCCTCATCGATTCCCATTAATGCTCCTTCCCAAGCTTCTTTTTCAGTATTACGATTTTGTACGAAGAAAAACTCATGAGAAATAGCACCTTCATGTTCAATCCCGCCTGGAGCTATGATCAAAGCGGATTTCGCATAGGGCATGCCGGTCAAATAGAGGAAATTACTGTGCTGTCGATAAGGGTGATCCACATCATTTTGTCGATTTCTGATGTCAGCAGATAGGGACAAAATAATCGATTTTGGAGAATGCGTTTGTTTCAATGCGGTTCTCCGCTCTTTATACCTATGAAAGGGTATACCATTCTTATAGGGATATTCATAAGTGTATGTTATTCCGGGAGGCTGTGCCAATGCGGTTGTCAAGCATGTACATAACAAAATCAACAATACATTTTTCATTGTATTACCTGCATGAAATGTGTTTTCTTATGCTGTTGAGCATCGATGTATACAATAAACCAATGTTGGGTTGCCTGAGGATTAATGTATTCTGGGTCCGATACCAATTCAAACAGTATGTCGTTTCGCTTCACATTGAAGAATTTTTGTATTGATATTCTCTTTGCTAATGTGAAGATCACTTTGAAAACACAAGATGGTGTTGTAATAAGTGAAATTACCACTAAAGTTGTGAGCTTCAAGGAAAAGAATACTAACATGAAGTGCCGAATACTGTTCATATAAATCCTATTCCCCACAAATTATCAAAAAAGAAGGCAAAAAGGGAGGCATTCACAAAAGATGGGTATCATTTGTCATGAGTTTGCTACTGTTGAAAATTACGGTAAATTTGTAATGCAGCATTCACTCAAACCCTAGAGGACTTCCTAAATCATGAATACAGACAGAAAAAAGGAGATTCGAGTCGGGATCGTTGCTCTCCTGTCTCTTTTAGTCCTTATAGCAGGAATTACTGTTGGCAAAGGTTTAATAGTGGGGGTTTCTCAAACCACTCTATCATTTACATTCCCATCCTCGGGTGGAATAGAAATCGGAGCTCCTATTTTTATCAATGGAGTAAAGCGTGGTTCTGTGATATCCATCGATAATGTCAATGAAGGTGTATCTATCATTGGTTCAATCGATGAAATCTCAGATGTGCATCCTGATGCTGAAGCTCGTATCAGCATGCTTGAAATCACTGGTGGAAAGAAAATTGATATCATACCCGGGAAAGCATCGGGAACAATCAATAATTCCAAACCTATTACCGGTACCATAACTGCTGATGCAACCGAACTCATTGGCATGATGGGAGATTTGGGAATGGATGCCAAAGTAACGGTAAAACGTTTGGACACCGTATTGTCTCAAGCTAATGCATTGCTTTCTGATGGGGTAGTTGTTAAGCAATTGCGGAATACCATCAAGAATGCAGATGAATTGATGACAACACTCAATGCTTTGATGGGTGACAATAAAGAGAATATGAGAATGCTCATTCGTGATCTCAGTGATCTTGCCAAAGATGCAAAAAATGCCGTTTCAACAAATGAACCGAAATTGAGGTCCATATTGACCAAACTTGATTCATTGGCAGGTAGTGGACAACGTTTGATGGCTAAAACCGATACTGCTCTTGCCGGTGTTACTGACTTGACGAAAGAAACAAAAGGCATAATGTCTGAAATCAAGACTAATGGTAGTTTTATCAACAAACTCATGTATGACAAAGCTATGTCCAAGTCTATAGACACCACATTGCAAAGAGTCAATGAGCTTCTGCTCAAAATTCACGAACATGGCTTGAATGCCAATATTCGTTTGGGGACAAGGCCCTAAAGCCAAGTCTTTTCACAAATAAATGTAATGCACATGGATGAATCGCAACAGTTGCTCGGAGAACAGGTGGTGGCCGAGTCTACTGCCCGTACACTTCTCAACACAGCACTAGATCTTCAGAGCAAAGCTACATTTGAAGAGTCATATTCCACCGCTCAACAAGCATTGGAATCGGCACTACTTTCCGATAATCAATTACTCATTGCTGAAGTCTATGCACTTCTTGGTATGCTCAGCAATGAACTTGCATTGTTCAGGCAATCCATAGAGTTTATCAGAAAAAGTGGCAGCATTTATGAAAAAAAGGGGATGATGAAGGAAACTGCAGAGCTCTGCAATAAGCTTGGTGTGTCTTATGCATCCAATAGCGATTATACAAAAGCCATTGATTATCACCTGAAAGCATTAGGGATTTCCGAAGAACAAGAAAATGATCATGAAACTGCGCTGAGTTATATGCATATTGGCAATGCATATAGTCAAATGTTGGAATTTGCTTCAGCGCTAGAATATCAACAAACCGCACTTGCTTTGGCTGAGCAAATTCAAGACAGACATTTGATCGGGCGCATTCTTTGCAATCTCGGGGTAAGTCATAGCAATTTGGGGAATAATGAACAAGGACTTGACTATATCCTGCAATCCATAGAAATTTTCAAAGAGCTCAATGACAAGCGTCTACTGGCTCTTTTGCTGGCCAATCTTGCTCACATGTACATGCAATTGAAGAATTTTGATAAAGCATTGGAATACTCCAATCAGAGTTTGCATCATTCTGAAGAAATGCATCATGTTTCATTGTTGATCCAGAATTTCAATAATCTTGGAATTATCTATAGTGAGCCTGATTGTTCATTTCGGGATATTGAAAAAGCAAAGGAATATTTGCATACAGCGCTCGACTTAGCCACAGAACATGACATGAAAGAGAAACTCATGTTCATTCACAAAGATCTCAGCTCCTTGTGGGAATATGCCGGCGAATACAAAAAGAGTTTGGAGCATTTTAAGTTACATGTTCAAATTGAAAATGCATTATTGAATGCCGATGTGAAAAAACAAGTGCAAGAACTTGAAACAGAGCGCGTGAAATTGCTTCAAGAAAAAGAATTTGAAGAAGAACGCATTGCTGCCGCTGAGCGAACCGCCATTTTAGAAAATATATTGCCACCTGCGGTCATTGCACGATTATTACAGGGAGAAAAAAAAGTACTGGACAAATTCATGTCAGTCTGCGTGCTTTTCCTAGACATTGCAAGTTTCACCGAGATATCGGAAGGATTGGAGCCCGAAGAATTGCTTGATTTGATGGACTCTATTTTCACTGAATTTGATGAGATATCAAATCGACATGGGCTCGAAAAGATCAAAACAATAGGTGATGCATATATGGCTGTATGCGGGGCTCATGTGAAAGTCGAACATCATGCCTTGAAAACCATTTATGCAGCATTGGAAATGATGAATATCCATAGGGAAATACTCATTGGGGGAGAATTGAAGAAGATGCGGTTTAGGGTTGGACTCCACTGTGGAAATGTTGTTGGTGGAATTATCGGTGAAAACAAATACTCATATGATTTATGGGGTGATGCCGTGAATACAGCAAGCAGAATGGAAACATATTCCGAACCGGGTCATGTGCATGCAAGTACGGAATTCATTGAAGTTGTGAAAAGGCAATCCGAAATCGTTCAAGAACATACAGTCCCATTCATGATTGTCAAAAGAGAGCCTATTCATATAAAAGGGAAAGGGATCATGCAAACTTATTTCATCGAGCCTGGTTGAGTAATCGCTTCAATGATAACTTTTCTTTCATTGATGATGCGATAAAGAAGTCTCCATTCTTTGATGGACAATTCATAGACATCCCCCTCTATATGTTTGATTCTTCTATATGGGTGAGGTAGGGGAGAATCTCTCAAACTTTGTTCGGCATGTTTGATGATGCGCGCTATCTCTTCATCATCCAACATATGTGTCAGATCTTCTGTTACAAGAACTTCCGTTTCTTCATGATTTAATCCATCTAACCACCCTGCATTTGCTTCATATTGTGCATCAGCATATGGAATATAGGGTTTGATGTCGAAAATGGGTGTTCCATCGAGTAAATCCGTGCCTGTAACCGTGATATTCAATCCATTGATATTGCTGAGTTTCACCACTGATATGCCGATTGAATTTGGGCGATATGGAGATCTTGTGGCGAAAACTCCCCGTTTTTTTTCTCCTCTCGGTGGTAATACCATCGGTTTCCACCCATTTGCCTTATGGAACCCATAAATCACCCAGATATTCGAGAATGTTTCCAGATCGATCAAGGCCTGTTCAAAATCATATCCTTTGTCAAGTTTGATAATACCATCAATGCCATGTTCAGGGTTGGGTTGTCTGGGAGCTCTGTGCTTGTCAGTGGTTGAACCATGGAAATAGCCAATTGGTGTAAGCAGCATATCATTATCTTGCATGTTCATTCAATAAATTGCCGAAAAATTCGTTTGAGCACCCGGTTTCTATTCTTATCCAGAGGTTAACCATGCCAATTTATGAATATCAATGCCGTAAATGCGGAAAAAACTTTGAACTATTACAATCGATATCATCCGAGCCTTTGAGCATTTGTCCTGAAGAATATTGCGATCAGGATGAGAAAGCCAAGGGGGAAGTCTTCAGAAAAATCAGTGGGGGTTCCGGACTTGTATTCAATGGTTCAGGATTTTATCTGACCGATTATGTGAAAAAAGGTGATTCGTCAGAATCTTGACGAATCCTAAATCAGGTAGTTACGACATATGGCCAAAGGACATATGTCGTTTTTTTTTCCACCACCCATCAGAATCCATGCCCCAAGCCGTAATTTTGCAATGTCATACAGATTTGATTCAATATTCAGGTGTTTTGTCATGAATATCAAGCAGTTACTCATACAGTCCATAGCCTTCATGTATTCGATGATCATTTTAATAGGTTGCGGAGGCGGAGAGCAACAAACGGGCGGTAGTTTGCAAGAAATCAAGGGTGGCAAATTCAAAGGTGGAATCTATAGGGCAAATGAGATGGCTGAATTACGTTCACTCGACCCTGTTGGAGTGAATGATGCAACGTCTCATCATATTGCTGATCAAATCTATGAAACCCTCCTGACCTATGATGGTGATCTCAGACTTCAACCTGAATTGGCAGAATCATGGGAAGTGTCACCAGATGGAATGTCCTATACCTATCATTTAAGAAAAGGTGTGAAGTTTCATGACGATCCCTGCTTCAACAATGGCAAGGGTAGAGAATTGACATCTCAAGACGTGGTATACTCATTCACCAGAATTTGTGATGCAAGAACCAGAACACTCGGAGCTGAATATTTCAAGGAAAAAGTTCGTGGTGCAAAAGAATATTATGATGCTTCCATAGAAGCTCAAGCCAATAATGCACCAAGCAAAGTGGCAAATATCCCCGGCTTCGTTGCTGTTGACAAGCATACATTTCGCATAGATCTCGTAAAGCCCTTTGCCCCATTTGAGTTTTATGTAACGCTTGGGGTTACACTCATACATCCCAAAGAAGCCGTTGAAAAATATGGAAAGGATTTCTTCCAGCACCCGGTAGGAACCGGTCCTTTCAAATTTGTTTCTTGGTCACCCGAAAGAGAATGCGTCCTCACAAAAAACACTCAATATTGGGGTAAAGACAAAGATGGAAATCAATTGCCATATCTTGATGGCATAACATTCAGTTTCATGAAGGACATTACGAATCAATTTGTTGCTTGTAAAAATGGAAATCTGGAAGAAAGTTATCGCATCCCAAGTGAATTCTTTGAAGATGTAGTTGATCAAAACAAAAAAGTCAAACCTGAATATGCAAACTATAAGGTTTTAAACATTCCGGCTTTGTCAACGCAATATTATGGCATGCTGTATTCAGGAAAAGTATTCAGCAATATCAATCTTCGTAAAGCACTGAATATGGGAATTGATAGAGCACAGATAAGAAAATTTGTACTCAAATCTCAATCAGCCGGACCCGGCATTCATGGTCTTGTCCCTCCAACTATGGTGGATTATAATGGCACTCAAATCAAAGGGTATGACTTTGATCTTGAACAGGCTCGCGCACTTCTTGCACAAGCCGGGTACCCCGGTGGTAAAGGACTAGAAATCACATTGCAACTCAATAATGGCGGAGGAAGAAATCTTCAATTGGCTGAAGCAATTCAATCTCAATTAAAAAAGAATCTTGGCATTGAAGTGAAACTGAAGCAGGTGGAATTCGCCAGACATCTCGATGAAGTAGATGCGGGCAAAGTTGAATTTTTCAGACTTGGTTGGATTGCCGATTATCCCGACCCTGAATCATTCTTGAATCTCCTTTATGGTAAATTGGTGCCAACGAATGGCAGTCAGCCCAGCCCTATCAATCATACCAGATATAAGAATCCTGCATTTGATGTGATATTCGAACAAGCGCTTTCAGAAACAGATAGACTAAAGCGCATGGAATTGTATCGCAAAGCCGAACAGATTGCAATCAATGATGCACCTATGATGGTACTGCAGTATGATGAAGACTGGCGTCTGCTACAGGATTATGTGGAAGGATATGTTACCAATGCAATGGACAAACGCATGTATAAATTCATTTGGTTCAATCCTGCAAAGATGCAATGATGATTGATGGTCAATTGATTGAAATTCATGCGGAACCAATCCCCAAATCCATTCTCAATATTCAAAAAAGAGCATTGAGTCCGGAAGAATTTTTATCATTTTCTTCGGTGCAATTATTCCGCATCATCTATCATCATCAAGGATTGCGAATTGCCGGATTTCTTGCGATTCCACCTGCGCAACCAAATACATCCACATATCCAGCATTGGTGTTTAATCGAGGCGGCACAGGCGAGAAAGGTGCATTGACTGCGGAATCCGCATCCATGTATGCGGTGACATATGCCAGCTGGGGTTATGTTGTGGCGGCAAGCAACTATAGAGGTTGTGGTGGAAGTGAAGGAAAGGAAGAATGGGGTGGAAATGATGTTCTTGATGCAGCCGCATTGCTACCGCTGCTTAAATCACTCCCTTATGTCGATCATGATCGGATAGGACTTATCGGCGGAAGTCGTGGTGGTATGATGGCATTGATGATGCTTCGCACAATGCATGATTTTCGTGCTGCTGTTACAATAGGTGCCCCAACCACATTTGACTCCATTCCTAAAGATTCCTATATCTACAAAACATTCGCTCAGTTTCAGGATGGAAGTACAGCTCGTTCAGATGAAGAATTGAAACGCTCATCTGAGTACTTTTGTCAAGAACTTTGCAAGACTACACCCTTGCTTGTTTTGCATGGAACCGGGGATAAAAGAGTGGATCCGATGCACTCATACAGGTTAGGTATGGCTCTTCAAAAAGCCCGTCATCCCTATAAGCTGATCATGTATGAAAATGCCGATCATATCCTTGCCGGCAGACGTCATGAAAGCAATCTCGAGATACGTTCTTGGGTTGATGCGTATGTCCTTAAAAAACAAGCACTTCCGAAAGTTGGGCCGCAT
>SXZI01000059.1 GCA_005788035.1 Bacteroidota bacterium | reverse complement strand
GCGGAAATCCTATCGTGATATTGATCGGAAATGTGATTGCCAAAGCCATTGGTACATAAATCCCTGCTCTTGCTTCGGGAATGGCAACCTTCATGGCGGCGGGCACTGCAATATAGGATGCACTCGCGCCTAGAATTGCAAACATGAATTGATTCGATATGTCTTGCGTGATGAATCCGCTCAGCCATGCAATGATGCATCCATTGATGAGTGGAAGAATACATGCCAAGACAAAGGGAAATACTCCATAGGAAAAGAATTTCTTGATTTCCCTACCACAAATCAATCCCATGTCGAGCAAAAAGATGGACAAAAATCCTTTGAATAAATCACTCGTAAATGGCGTGATCCCTTCCGCTTGCTTTGCATTTGCGGAATATCCTATGAGCAAACTTCCCAATATCAAAAGTACACTCGCATTCGTGAAGGAATGTCGCAACATATTCTGTACGGAAATCTTCTTCCCTGTTCCGGACATCATCGCAAAGAGTATCAAACCCACGATGATTGCCGGTGATTCCATCAATGCCATGACCGCAACCATATGACCTTGCAATGTCATCTGCTTGCTCTCCATATATGCAACCGCAGTCACAAATGTAACGGCACTCACCGAACCATAAGCAGCTGCAATGGCAACAGAATCATGAATGGGTAATTTCAGGCGAGCGATGAAAAAGACATAGACAGGAATGATACAGGCGATGGCAATGCCAAATACAATTGAGTACCATATCTCATTCGAGAATTGCTGATGGGATAATTCTTGTCCGCTATTGAACCCTATCGAAAAGAGCAGATAGATCGAAATGAATGTGGATGTGGTGGATGGTATCGCCAAATCACTCTTGACATAGACAGCGAATATCCCAAGGAGAAAAAAGAGGAATGCGGGATTCGTCATATTCTCCGTGAGATGCATCCACTCCATTGATTATAGTCCTCTCTGTTGATTATTCTTTCTATATGCTTCAATAGCCCCATTCTGCTTATCGTGAAGAATAGAATCTATGTCCAATGATAAAGTCTTGGTTTGCATCGTGGCAGGCTTATTCTCCCGATTAATCGAGAGAGTTATCTCAGTGTCTTTCTTGTGAATTGCCAATGTTGCCATGAAAAACACTATGGAAATCGAACGATAAAATGAGGGATCTATCGGACCTTCCACGGTAAAGGAGTACATCAATGACATAGATGCAATGAGCCAACACAAAGGTTTGATAAATCTATATATCATATATGTATCACCCGAATTATTGAATGAATGCATTACAAATTTCGGGAATTACAATCATTTATGTATATTTATTGATTCTATGTTTCTCATAAAAATATCTTATGCATTATACATTTCATCAATTGAGAATTTTTGCCCGCATTGCTTCTCTTGGGAGCATCACGAAAGCCGCCGAGGAATTGCATTTGTCGCAACCCGCGATTTCGATTCAACTCAAAAATTTTCAAGAACAATTTGAGATTCCCCTCACGGAAATTGTCGGCAAGAAACTTTATCTCACTGATTTTGGTCGCGAGATTCTGGCCTTTGCCGAGAAGATTCTGGATCAAGCAAGTGAATTGGATCAAGTGATGCAGTCCTATAAAGGACATTTGGTGGGGAGAATCAATATCGCAATCGTATCAACGGGTAAATATGTGATGCCCTATTTGCTGACAGACTTTCTCAAAGAACATCCCGCAGTAGAATTTGAGATTGATGTGACGAATAAAGAAAGGGTTGTTGAAAGTTTGGAAGCAAATTCTATCGACTTCGCTTTAGTGTCACTTGTTCCGGAACATCTCAAAACGCAGAGCATTCCGATATTGAAGAATAGCATGCATCTCATCGGTGCTTATGATCCGAAATGGAAGCATAAAGAACTCTCGCCGGCTGATTTGCAGAATATACAATTGATTTTCAGAGAACAAGGTTCGGGCACAAGACAAATGATGGAGCGTTTTTTGAGTCAAAGACATATTGTATTGCAAAAGAAATTGGAGCTTACCTCGAATGAAGCGGTAAAGCAGGCAATCATGGCAAATTTGGGATATTCCATCATGCCTCTGATCGGGATTCGTAATGAACTTGCCAATAAACAATTGATGATTGTGCCAATGAAAGGACTCCCCATTCATACCACTTGGCGCATCATTTGGCTCAAAGGCAAGAAACATTCCCCGGCGGTGAAGGCATTTTTGGACTATTTGCGCGAGCATAAACAGAGTATTTCGAGGAAACATTTTGGATTGCAGGATATTAACCCATGAGTCAATGCTAATTATGCCGATTGGAACTGCGCAAGTTCTTATTTTGTCATAGATTTTTCAGTTGAATAGCCCAAGTATATTCCAATGATTCAGTCAATTCTCGATATCAATGTTCAAGACAAAGTATGTTTGGTCCGCGTGGATTTCAATGTTCCCATCAATGAACATGGAATCATCACCGATGATAAACGCATTCGTGAATCACTTCCAACGATCAATGCCCTTCTGAAACAAGGCGCGAAAGTGGTGTTGATGTCGCATCTCGGCAGACCCAAAGGTACAGTGAATCCAAAATATTCACTCGAAGTGGTCGCGAGACATCTTGCCACGCTTGTCTCTGCTCCCGTACACTTTGCATCCACATGTATTGGCGAAATTCCTGCAAATGCAATTGCATCCATGAATGCAGGCGAAATCTTGGTCCTTGAAAATTTGCGTTTTCATGCCGAAGAAGAAAACAATGATGAGGGATTTGCCAAAGCATTGGCTTCTCTTGGGGATGTCTATGTGAATGATGCCTTCGGTACCGCTCACAGAGCGCATGCTTCAACAGCCGGCATTGCGGAATTCATGCCTATTAAAGCGGCAGGACTTCTCATGCTGAAGGAGCTTCAATATCTTGGCAATGCCGTGAATACTCCCGAACGACCCTTCGTGGTCATTCTCGGTGGTTCAAAAGTCTCCGGCAAAATAGATGTCATCAATGCCCTGCTCCCCAAATGCGATCATATTCTCATTGGTGGCGGCATGATGTTCACATTTCTGAAAGCCAAAGGATATGAAGTCGGCTCTTCCTTGATTGAAGAAGATCGCATCGAAATAGCAAAATCATTACTTGAAAGCGAATTTGCTTCCAAAATCGTCCTACCACGCGATTGCATCATTGCGGATGCTTTTTCAGGCGAAGCAAATACTCAGCATTCTTCATGTGAGGCGATTCCGAGTGGTTGGATGGGACTCGATATCGGACCCGAAACCATTGCGGAATTCGCAACCATCATTGGCAATGCGCGAACAATTCTCTGGAATGGTCCTATGGGCGTTTTTGAAATTCCTGCATTCGCGCATGGAACAAAAGCGATTGCTGAATCCTTGGCACAAGTCACAAAGTCTGGTGCCATCACGATTGTCGGTGGCGGAGATTCCGCTTCGGCGATTTCCGGAATGGGTCTCGCAGATGCAGTCAGCCATGTATCAACGGGTGGAGGCGCTTCACTCGAATTTTTGGAAGGTACGACACTTCCGGGCATTCAAGCCCTGGAATTGTAATTCTTACGGAGTCTATGAGTTATTATCAAGATAATCGCGGAATGGGTTTTTCCCTCTTTCCACCAATGCTGAAATTATTGCTCATTTTGAATGGTGCGATTTTTCTGCTCGATTCTGTCATTTTTGAATTGCTCGTTTTCAATGGTGTCTCGCTTTCTTCCTATATCATGGAATATTTTGCATTGCATCCCATTCAGAGCGGACTCTTCTGGCCATGGCAATTGATTTCCTATCAATTCCTGCATGCGGGATTTTCACATATCTTCTTTAATCTTCTCGCATTGTGGATGTTTGGCGCTGAACTCGAAATGATTTGGGGTAGCAGAAGATTCATCACGTATTATCTGATTGCGGGAATGGGTGGCGGACTTGTTCATTTGGGCATGCAAATGCTTCCCGGCTTTGAGGGCGCGCCCACAATCGGTGCTTCGGGTGCGGTGATGGGCATTTTGCTTGGCTTCGGACTCACCTTCCCGGATCGACCGGTCATGATGTTTCCTTTGTTCATCCCGATTCCGGCAAAGTATTTTGTCTTGATTTATGCCGGGATTGATTTATTCTCAGGACTCTTCTCAACCAATTCCGGCGTTGCACATTTTGCGCATTTGGGTGGTGCATTCTTTGGGTATATTATGCTCAAACATGGTGATGATTTGAAGATTTATGCACTGGTTGATAAAATATTTGATCGCTCAAAACAGCAATCGAGGTCTGGCAATATCATTGATTATCCATTTGAAAAAACCTATGTTGAAGTCGTTGAAGAAGTGAAACCACCCGAGCCGAAAGGCACCATGACTGGCGTATTCATGGATGGTCGAGAAATCACGACTGAAGAAATCGATACCATTCTTGAAAAAATCACGGCAAAGGGTTTTGCAAATTTGACCGAACAAGAAAAACGCATTCTTTACGAAGTCTCAAAGAAACTTGATTAAAAACTTGAAACATTGCCCTATACCAATGATTAACATTCTACATCAAATTGGCTAACATCTATGAATCTCCCAATTCTCGATAATCAAACAGAATCACCGTATGTTGTGCGACCTTTCCGCAGAAGAATAAGTCGTCAGGTAATGGTTGGCTCCGTACCTGTCGGTGGTAATGCCCCGATCAGCGTGCAAACCATGACAAAAACAAAAACTGCGGATGTGAATGCAACAGTTGAACAAATTCAGAGATGTCAGGAAGCAGGCGTGGACATCGTTCGTGTCACCGTGAATGATAAAGAAGCCGCTGAAGCGATTGCTGATATTGTCAAGCGCACAACGATTCCAATTGTCGCGGATATTCATTTCAATCATATTTTTGCACTCAAAGCGATAGAAGCGGGTGTTGCAAAAGTGCGTATCAATCCAGGAAATATTGGTTCGAGAGATCGCATCAAAGAAGTTCTCACGAAAGCAAAAGAGCGCGGTACTCCGATAAGAGTAGGCGTGAATTCAGGTTCGCTCGAGGAAGATATTCTCGAAAAACATGGATATCCAACTCCCGAAGCTCTTTTTGAAAGTGCGATGCGACATGCGGAAATCGCTGCGGAATTCGGCGTGGATGATGTGATTCTGTCTGTGAAATCCACGGATGTTCGCCTTATGATCGAAGCATATCGCATGCTTGCTGAAAAGACGGATTTCCCATTGCATTTGGGTGTTACTGAAGCAGGCACTTCACGTGTTGGAACAATCAAATCTTCTGTCGGTATAGGCACATTGCTTGCTGAAGGCATTGGTGATACTATACGCGTTTCTTTAACCGATGAACCCGAAAAAGAAGTTGAAGTTGGAAAAGAAATTTTGCGCTCACTTGGTTTGACGCAAAGATCAGTTGAGATTATTTCTTGTCCTACCTGTGGAAGACTCGAAGTGGATTTATTCAAAATCACTGGTGAAATCGAAGAACGTCTCAAAGGCATCAAAAAACCAGTGAAGATTGCACTTTTGGGTTGTGTTGTGAATGGTCCAGGAGAAGCCAGCGAAGCGGATATAGGTATTGCAGCAGGCAAAGGCGTTGGTATTTTATACCGAAAAGGCGAGG
>SXZI01000058.1 GCA_005788035.1 Bacteroidota bacterium | reverse complement strand
TTTACATTTCAAGGATTCGTCCAGTTGTTCGCAGATATTTTTCTGCTTCGAGATAATCAGGACAGCATGATTCTACGAGTTGCCAGAATTTTTCTCCATGGTGAAATTCTCTGGTATGTGCAAGTTCATGAATGATAAGATAGTGAATCACATGTTTGGGAGTGAGCATCATTTTTGCATTGAAATGAAGAGATCCATCCACTGAACAACTTCCCCATTTAGAAGTTTGATGTTTGATACTAATTTTCTTGAATGCAAATCCATGTTCTTTTGCATGTTCATTAATCAAAGGCGGAAGTACTTCCTTTGCTTGCAAGGCATACCAATCTTTTCTCTCTTGTTTGTCTTCAGTATTGATTGAACTAATGATGATGCGCTCATCATGATTGACAATTCCAAGTTGTGTGGCATTCGGAACTGAAATCACCCGAAATGATTCACCCATAAAGATGAGTGTACCCGGCTCACGATGAATTTGCATCGAGCGGAGCTGTTGGAGTTTTTGCTTTTGCTTTTCAATCCACGGTGTATTCTTCTTAATGAACTCCATCGTCTCTGCTTTTGACACATACCATGGTATCGTGCAGATGATACGCTCATCTTCCGTTCTTATGCGCAGAGTCATGCGTTTGACGCGCTTGCGGATGATCTCTATTTCGGGAGGAAATAATTCCATGGGCATAAAAAATGCCCCACTCTCAGAAGAAAGCGGGGCATATCCATTATTGGTTGTATTACTTGACGATTGTCATAGAACGTGTGATTGTTTGACCTGCTTGTTGCATGGTTACATAATACAAACCGGAAGCCACATTCTGCAATGAGAATGCATGCTCATAATTTCCGATATCTAGCATGCCTGCATGAAAGCGTGCAATCTCACGACCAATCGCATCGCGAATAAAGAGTGATGTCATTCCTGGTTTTGTGACCGCATATTGAATAGTCATCTCACCATTATTTGGATTTGGCTTACTATTGAGCATCCAAGCGGTTGCTTCATCATCAATGCTTGCAGGACCAACAACCGTGACATTGATGTCTTTGGAGGAGATAGTTCCACAATCACCCGTGACTTCAACTTTATATTTACTGTTTTGATCTTTACGAGTTGCATTGATCAATGTATAAGATGCCTGATTTGCACCATTGATTTCAACTCCATCTTTATACCACTTATATGTCAGATTGGTTCCTGAAGCATTTGCAGTAAATGTGAAATTCGTTCCGAAGTCAACATTCACGCCTTCCTGGGGATAGATTGTCACAAATGCAACAGCTGGTAAAGAAATAAAACGAACTTTGATTGTTGTATCAGTTCCACAATCACTCGTTATGATGCAGAAATACTCTTTCTCTGAAGGTAATGTGACAGTATCAGCAATGCGAGAGAATGTAGAAGTTGTTTCTCCTGTCAATGCAGTGCCATTCGAATACCATTGATAACGAACATTTGATCCAGTTGCAGTAACACTGACTGACATAGTCTTTCCGGCACATTCACGCTTTTCGGCATCAGGTTGTGCAGTAATTACAAGATTTGGTTTCACGGTCAATGTGGCTGGCGCTGAAATTGCCATTGCTTTACCAACAACATTTCCTGTAGCAGAAACTTCTACTGTATATTTTCCTTCATCTGCGTTTTTCACATTGGGTATTTCAAGATATTCCAATGTTGCGCCATTTATTTTCACGCCGTCTTTAAACCATTGATAAGCCAATGTTGAACCTGCAGGTGAGGATTGAGCATTGACATTGAATCTTGCAACTCTTCCTTCGCAAGCAGTCACATCTTCCGGTGCATTTACTATTGCGACGCTTAACACATCCAAAGAGGCAGGCTCTGTGGTTATTGAACCACAATTGCCGGGTCCGGTTGCAATGCAGGTATATTGTGCAACATCTGCAAGATCTATGTCACGAATGACGAGAGTTGGTGATTGTGCACCACTGATTCGCATATTATTCTGGACATCCACACCGTTTTTCTTCCATTGATAGGTAACCACATAATTCGCATTGATGGAAACCTCAAAAGCAACGGTTGATCCTTTTGTCACAATTTTACTTTCTGGTTGCTTCAATACTTCAATCGGACGATTGATGTAAAGGACTGCTGTATCTGTTGACACTGCATCGCATGGTGCAAGACCCGTCATTCTGCAATGGTATAAACCTGATTCAATACCTTGAATACCAACAAAAGCCAATACAGGTGAGGTTGCACCGGTCAGCGGTTTGTAATCTTTGAACCATTGATATTGAACACTTGTACCTGTTGCCGTTGCATATAGTGTTACGGTATCACCAACGCAAGTATTACGTGATTTGGGATGAATCTGTACAACAGGTGGCAAATAGATTGTCATTGGTAATAGTTCTGCTTGTACTGTTGGATGTTCAAAGTCCGTGATGCGAATGCTCATTCTTGTACTTGAATCTTTGAAATCATTCGGTACCCAAGTGAACTGTGATGGAGTTGCATTGGCATTGTATCGAATTTCATAATATGTTCTGCCGGTTGAATAT
>SXZI01000057.1 GCA_005788035.1 Bacteroidota bacterium | reverse complement strand
TCGGTAACAGTAGATCATAATGGAATTATTGAACATGTGAGATGTCAACATGCGGATACTCGATTGGGGGCACTCTCGATGGATAAAGCATATTTCAAAAACAAGACAATCATTCTTAATATGCCGGGATATATGATGAAGGGAGGTATGCGATGAACCATGCAATCATGCTTTTAGGATTTTGTGTCATTTTGATAATGAGTCCGGGTTGTGAAAGCGAATCAGGGAATCATATCATCAAAGACATTGCCGGGAAGAATACCTTTGCCATTGGTGAGCAAGTATGGCATGATTCATTCCTTGATGTGGACAGATTTGTAAACGGTGAGAGCATACCTCATGCAAAAAATGACAAAGAATGGCGAAAAGCCGGCGAAATGAAACAACCGGCATGGTGTTATTCGGAGGGTGACTCACAGTGCAAATTGTATAATTGGTATGCTGTTTCAGATTCGAGAGGACTGATTCCCAAGGGATGGCATTTACCTACTTATGAGGAAATACACTATCTAAAGATCCTATTCTATACTTTGAATCATCTTGAAATGTCAAATGGTGACATTGCAAAAGCATATCCAACTGCCGCAAGATATGAGAGAGCATATGAAAAAGATGTGAATGTATTGTATTCACTTCCTTTTGCATATCATGGACAGCGTTTCGGGAGTGGAGCATATAAAGGTTCTCAAGCAATTGCTGTTTGTTGGACCGGTGAATCTCCTGACACTTCGAGAGGATATATTCCGGTTTTTGCTCAATTGAAAGAACAGAAGCAACTATATACTGTTGCAGCTCATCCTTCGAATGGTATTGCAATACGATTGATCAAAGATTGAAAAATGCAAGCTGGGTCATTGAATGAAGATCCAATTTGGTTGTTTGTTTGGATCAATCAAATGCTCTGTCATTGAATAGTGAAGGGAACCCCGTTCAAATGATTTGAAGTCCATCGTATGAAATTGAATGACATAAGGGGGACAACACGATGCTCCTGAATATACCTGCACCAGAGCTTCGATGCTATAAAAAGGTACACCGGACTTTTTGGTGATCTTCATCTCAAAGCGATCAATGTCAACATACGCTTTCTCTTTTGCAATTCTCGTCATGATATATTGTAGTTTACCCAGAAGTGGTTTCAAGTCAACTTGTGCAAAAGACTTTCCTGATTTCCTAAATAGATCGGTTTGTGCCGAACCCGCCATACCTCCGGCATTATATTCACATTTCACCAATCGATCATCAATCTTCTTGAACTCATAACGCATCCACATATATCGGAAAATCTCATTGGTGATATATGTGATGATTGTTGCATGAGGGGATTGTTCTTCAAGAAGAGAGTCCAAACTTTTTGTGATATGCGCAAATTCCTCTGTTGGAATATCTTGTGCATCAGCCTCAATGTCGACATGGAAGATCATTGCAAGCATCTTGAACAGATCTCCATCATCAAGATATTGCAAACTATCAATTGTTCGTGCATGTTTAAAGTGTGTTGCAATTAGCGATTGTCTTAGAATGCTGATTTTCTCTTTTATTGAAGATGATTGTGTATACATACTCAAAAGTGAATCTAGATCAAATGTTGTTTTGATTGACTGCAAATTGACATTCACAGGTACTTCGCGAAATGATCTTTCCCCCAGAAATGCAGTTATATATGGATGGTTATCATGAGTATCAACTTTATCTTCGCCTAATTCTTGTTCGTGGAAATAGCGTTGTGCTTGGCTTATGGAAATGTCTTTCTCATATTGCTTTGAATGTGTGTTATCGCTACCGGTTCCACATGACAATAGCGTAATCAAAGACATAATCAACAAATTTCGAGATATCATATTCCCCTCAATTGATGGTATTGCAATCCTTGTTTCCCAAATATACTTTTGCTAAAAAATGCGTGATGAACGGTAACGATTGACATTCGACATTATTACATACAACTTTTATCCTATGCTTATCAAAGCTGGGGAATCAAAATCTCAGCAATCATGCATCTCGCGCTTCCGCCTCCTATGCTTTCAATGGTGGGGATGTTCACTGAAACAGGAGTGCAAGACTGATATATGAGATTCATTTGCTGATTGGTGAGTGAATTGAATCCTGTTTTAGAACCAATAAGGCATGGCTCGCGTTTTGAGTTCAGAACACAAAGCATATTTCCGGCGAACCGATGAACTTGCATTGAATCAAGATGAATGATAGCGTTGGAATGCTGTAGAAGTGATTCCATGACATAAGCTTGATCTTCCTGATGAATCATTTCCTTGCATATTGCCGATATCACAGGGCTTACATGCATGAGGACATTAGTATGATAAACAGGCAGTCCATCTTCATGAAATGCACGAAAAGCTATCGGTTCATATCCAAGAAGTTTGCAACATTCTTCAAATACACTTCTATTTGTTCTTTCAGAAAGAGCAGCATAAGCAATGCGAGAGACATGATCGAATACGATGCTACCCGTACCTTCAAGAAATCTATCATTAACTTCATGTACTGAAAGGTCATATACCTCATGCACTGCATACTTGCTAGAGAGGATTGCCAAGATATCTGATCTACGTTCCAATCTTCTGTTGGGTGCCATCATCGGATAGAGAATCACGGTTCCATCTTCATGAGTGCTAAACCAATTATTTGGAAAAACGGCATCAGGTGTATGAGGTGATTCCGTATCCTCGATTATGATCACCTCTATGTGGTTTTTGAGTAGCACTTCCACCATTGCATCAAATTCACGTAATGCATTGATGGCAATTTCATGCTCATTTCCCAAAGATTCAGATTGAAATGCATTTGAAGCTGCGGTTTCAGAATTGTAACCAAAATCATTGGGTCTTACCATAAGGATAGTTTGAGCCATATCCATAGATTGTTTTTTTGTCATCGCTATTAATGTTCCTTGTATCTTTGCGGTTCAATTTACATGATATCAGGGTTTTGATATCAGGGTTTTCGATTTACGGAGATGTTCATGAAAAGAATCGTATGTATTGTTTTTTCAATGGTGATTGCATGTATGTCAATGCAAGCGCAAGTTCAAGATTTCAAGACAAAAAATTCAAGCAATCAAGCACAGAGAACGCAAATGCTTGATCTCTTGAGAGGAGAAATCAAAAAGTCTGTAAGGCAAGAAGTGGTATTCGTTGTTGATCACTTTAAAGTATCCGGCGAATATGCTTGGTTTGAGGGTACTGTTCAGAGAAAAGATGGCGGCCAGATCACATTTCCGGATGAAGATTATGAATGTTGCAAAGCCACATGTCTTTTTGTGAAAAGAGGATCAAATTGGTCGATCGCAGAATATGGAGCATTTGGAACAGATGTTTGGTGGTATGGAATAGGAAATCGTTTCCCGAGGGCTCCGAGATCGATCTTTCCAAATGATGGCACTCATTATGAATAAAAAAAGGCATCTTCATTTCTGAAGATGCCTTTTTTGTTTATGCTAGACATCAGAAGGTATATGAGAATCTTCCTTGAACCATTCTTCCGATTGCCGCAGCACCAATAAATTGTTGCACGCGATGATCAAGAAGGTTGGTTGCTGTTAGATTGAAACTCAAACCTTGAACAGAGGGTATCGCATAATTCAAGTTTAAGTCGAGCATGTGATATGCTTGTACATCGCCTACATATACACCTGAATTCATGCGGAAAGCATCAACCCAGCGCCATTGCAAACCAACGTTCAAACCAAGATCGGCATTGCGATGCATGATGGAGAGTGCTGATTTGTATTGTGGGGCATTGAGTGCGATAGTATCTGCTCCACCGCCATCACCTAAGTCATCTCCATAAAAGATATTTTTATTGATATAGGATGCAGATCCTGAAATTGCCAATTCAGGTGACAATTCATAGGTGAATGCAGCATCACTTCCATAATAGGATAATTCACCATAATTGCGATAAGCAAGTAGAATATCACCTTTATGTGTTGTTTCATTTGGAGATACAGTCCCTACCGGTACTTGGGAATATGCACCACCGATCAAACCTGAGTACTGAGTTGCAGCTGCTTCAGCTTGCGCTTCAGGCATTCCTTGTTGCATGAGTGCCCCTTTAAGTAAAGGCTTCAGATAAGCAGCAACATCTGCCGCATTCATGAATACTGTAGGAGTAACAACTTTTAGTGGTGATACGAAATCAGTGACAGTTGACTGATAGACATCAAGAGAAAATCTCAATTTATCGGTCAATTTGCCTTGATATCCCAATTCAATTGTTTGCGTATTTGTTTGGCGAAGTTTTTCAACATCCAATACATCTGCTGATTGAATAGGAATAAAACCTCTCGTTGTAGGATTCAATGTGGCAAGTGTTCCGGTGATTGCTGTTGGAGCAGGAATACCTGTCAAGAAAGGGCGAAGTAAAGGTTTTAAACTTGCAGGTGCTTGCGCTTCGAGTTGCGGAAGAATTGCTTGTGTAGCTACGTTCCATGCAAATCCACCGGCAACATTACTGTTCAAGGCTTTAAATCCTCTTGTTGGATCGAACTGAGAAATATAGTTCAAAACACCACCGGTACGATTATAGGTATATCCATTTCTTCCTGCTGAAGCACCCCATACGCCAACTGCGAATGCAGGATTTGCAGCACTGAAACCAAATGCATCTTTTGTTGAGAGCAAGTCCAAGAACAAGTCATTTGTACCTGGATTGCTAAATGCTTGATTGAAGGTAGCACGAACTGTTGAATTTTCATCGAGTTTGTACATCATTGCAACACGTGGAGACAATACCAATTCATCGATGATGGAATGTCTGTCGCCACGAACTGCACCAAGAAAAGAAAGATCTTTCGAAAGTTTCACATCTGCCTGAAGATAAGCACCCAT
>SXZI01000056.1 GCA_005788035.1 Bacteroidota bacterium | reverse complement strand
AATGTGATCTATGCATTTGGTATGGATACGGCATTTCTTAGATTCTTCTCTCCAAAAGACGCACATAAGACCGAACAAGCATTCTCATTCTCATGGTGGATGATTGCACTCATAGGTGTTGTGTTTACAAATGTCATACTCTTTTCAGCTGATTCCATTGCATCATGGATTCCTGATATAAAAGGCCATGGTGATCTCATTAGAGCCATTGCATTGATCCCCTTGTTTGATGCCTTGACAGCTGTTCCGTATAATTTGTTGAGAATGCAAAGAAAAGCGAAGATGTTTGGTCTTCTTCGCATAACGAATGTAGCCATCAATCTCATTCTCAACATAGTATTGGTTGGCTATCTCCATATGGGACTGAATGGGATTATCATATCCGGCATCATTTCATCTTTGTTCGCAGTGATTGGGGTTCTTCCAATAATATTTAAATGGTTGAGAAGAAGATTCGATATTGAATTAGCAAAGGAAATGATGTCTTTTGGTTTACCAACCATGCCATCAGCTTTCTCAGGCATGATGCTTCAAGTGGCTGATCGCCCAATCATGTCTTCTCTTGCAGGTTCAGACATCACCGGACTTTATCAAGCAAATTACCGTCTTGGAATACCAATGATGATGCTTGTCGCCGTATTTGAATTCGCCTATAAACCTTTCTATCTTTCCCATCATGAAGATGAAGATGCGCCCCGATTATTTGCACGCATCTTTACATATTTTGTAATCATTGCCTGTTTTCTATTCTTGCTCATTGCATTGTTCATCAAAGATATCGTGTCTTTGTCAATCGGAGGAGTATCCCTCATTCACCCGTCTTATTGGGAAGGATTGGGAATCATTCCAATCATCTTGGCGGGATATATATTGAATGGAGTTGCAACCAATATGGCCTTGGGTTTGCATATCACAAAAAAAACCGGTTGGTTACCAATTGCAACCGGACTTGCGGCAATAACCAATATCATCTTGCTCTTTTTGCTGGTTCCACAATTCGGAATCTATGGTGGTGCATGGGCTACCTTTTTTGCCTATGCGGTAAGTGCAGGGATATTGTGGCGAATTTCGATGAATGCATTTCCAATTCCGTTTGAATGGACCAGATGCTTGGGAACAGTCATCGTGACTTGCATGCTGTATGCAGCATCGGTATTGATTCAATTCAATGCTTTCATTAATATCATTCTCCCCATTGCTTTTCCAATCATTCTCTTCATGACAGGGATACTCAATTCTCAAGAAAAGCAATTCATCAAAAGAGTGTTTGGCGCTAGATCATGATTACAGTAAAACGAAGCATGCACTATATATTTGCATCACTATGTTGCATTTTCATGCTGGGTACGGGCTATGCCCAAAAAGTTTTGATTCCCATGGATCTCTCACAGACAGATCATCTAAAGGCATATGGTCTTACATATTGGGCTCTTACGAAAAATATCCAAACTGAATGGCTGTTAAATTATCGAGGCGGATCTTTTCTTTTAGATGCAGAATCTTTTTTGATAGCAGAGTGTAGAATCCGTGGTGTCAGTTTTGAACAATTAAGCATATCCCAGGCACAATCCATATATGACGAAGTGCAAAGCGAAAAAACAAATATGGATGTAGTGAAATTAGAAAAACCACCTCGTATAGCTGTATATACACCTCCGGGCTCACGCCCATGGGATGATGCAGTGACTATGGTATTGGAATATGCAGAAGTTAAATATGACAAAATATGGGATGAAGAAGTTCTCCGTGAGAAATTGAGTGATTATGACTGGCTTCATTTGCATCACGAAGATTTCACTGGTCAATACGGAAAATTCTTTGCGAATTATGCTACAGCTCCATGGTATATCCAGCAAGTGACGTTGCTGGAAACAACTGCAAAGAAGATGGGATTCAAAAAAGTATCTGAACTCAAACGTGCCATAGTTCAAAAGATTAAATCTTATATAGAGCAGGGTGGCTTCATGTTTGCGATGTGCTCTGCGACTGATTCCTATGACATAGCACTTGCGGCCGCAAGAACTGATATTTGCGAAACTATGTTCGACGGAGATCCTGTTCAACCCGGATATGATACGAAGATAGATTTCAGTCAAACATTTGCATTTGAAAAGTTCGAAGTATACACGGATCCCTATCGATATGAATATTCTACCATTGATGTTGATGCAAGTTTTAGAGTAAATAATCAGGCAGTTGATTATTTCACTCTCTTTGATTTCTCCGCAAAATATGATCCCGTCCCCACGATGCTTACGCAATGCCACGCAAATGTGATCAAGAATTTCCTGGGGCAAACAACTGCATTTCATAAAGAGCAAATCAAGAAGTCTGTCACAGTGCTTGCTGAAAGGGAAGGAACCGATGAAGTGAAGTATCTCCATGGGAATGTTGGGCGTGGGACATTTACATGGTACGGTGGTCATGATCCCGAAGATTATCAGCATGCCGTTGGAGACCCCCCAACAGATATTTCTCTTCATAAGAATTCCCCGGGTTATCGGCTAATCCTAAATAATATTCTCTTTCCGGCAGCCAAAAAGAAAAAGCAGAAAACCTGAAAAAAGAAAGTCGCCAAAAGGGTATCTTTGCATATCATTTTCAGGAATTCAATATGCCCAACTATGATCCAAAACACTTCGGATTTTCTACAAGAGCCATACATGCCGGACAAGAACCCGATCCATTGACAGGTGCGGTTACCGTCCCTTTATATCAAACTTCAACATATGCTCAAGAAGGCATAGGCCAGCACAAGGGGTTTGAATATGCCCGAACACAAAATCCCACAAGATTTGCTTGGGAAGCAAGCATGGCCAATTTGGAGCAAGGTTGCGCAGGATTTGCATTCGGAAGCGGAATGGCTGCAATTGATGCAGTCATGCGACTGCTTTCTTCCGGAGATCATGTTATTTGCGCGGAAGACATGTATGGTGGAACATTTCGTTTATTCGACAAGGTGCTTAAACGGTATGGCATAGAGTTTTCTGTTGTAGATATGACAAATCATGATGCTGTGAAATCAGCCATACAAAGTGGTAAGACAAAAATGATTTATACAGAATCGCCAACCAATCCAATGATGAAGTTGACCGATATTTCTGCACTAGCTTCAATTGCTCATGATGCGCACGCTCTTCTGATTGTTGACAATACATTTGCAAGTCCTTATGCACAACAACCAATCACATTGGGTGCTGATATCGTTTTGCATAGTGCTACAAAATATCTTGGTGGCCATTCTGATCTTGTGAGTGGCATTGTGATTGCCAAAGAAGAATCTGTTGCTGATCAATTACGTTTCATCCAGAATGCCGCTGGTGCAGTTCCGGGACCGATGGAATGTTGGTTATGCTTAAGATCAATCAAAACATTGTCCGTGAGGATGAAGCAACATGAAGAAAATGCAAAAGCAATAGCGGAATTCTGTTCGCAACATCCTGCAATTCATGCAACTCATTATCCCGGTTTATCTACTCATCCTCAGCATGCACTTGCGAAAAAGCAAATGACAGGATTCGGTGGGATGATTTCGATTGAACTTGGATCTTTGGAAAAAGCAAAAGCCTTTACGAATTCAGTCAAACTTTTCACATTGGCAGAATCATTGGGAGGAGTTGAATCGCTTGTTTGTCACCCTGTGAGCATGACGCATGGTTCAATCCCCAAAGAACAACGAGAACGTTTAGGGATAACCGAAGGACTTGTCCGTTTGTCTGTTGGAATTGAAGACAAAGAAGACCTCATGGCTGATATAGCCAATGCACTGGATGTAATATCATGAAGTTATCTTCTCGCAAAAGCACAGAATCTATCTCCATGCAACAGCTTGCCTCCGCTGAAATAACAACATTGCCTAATGGCATTCGTGTGGTGAGTGAATATGTGCCGGATGTCCATTCATTTTCTTTGGGAATTTGGATCGCATCCGGATCAAGAGATGAGATTGAAGGTAAGGAAGGGGTTTTTCATTTTTTGGAACATCTGGCATTTCGCCGAACAGAATATCGAAGTACCAAAGCTCTTGCTGATGCATTCGAACAAATGGGTGCATATTCGAATGCATTTACAACAAAAGAACATACCTGTTTTTATGTGAGGGCATTGTCAAAAGACTTTTCAAAAGTATATACCTTGATGGCAGAATTGACATTATCTCCCGCACTTGATCCTCGTGATATTGAGAAAGAACGCAATATTATCATCGAGGAAATACATTCTTGCGAGGATGAACCTGAAGAAGTGATTTTTGAGGCCGGTGAGGAGGTCCTTTTTCCTGCCCATGCATTGGCACATTCAATTACAGGAACTATTGACACTGTGTCTTCATTAACAAGAAATGATCTACTCAATGCTAGAGCAGAGATGTTTCGTCCTGATGAAATTGTTATTGCTGTTGCCGGAAATATTCCACATGAGTTGATAGTTGAACACGTGGCATCAACATTCACGATGCCAAAATCAAAAAGAGCATTGAAAAAAAGAGAAAAACCTCGGAAGAGGAAGGCAATCCATGCAATGCAACAGCGTACTTTTCAGCAAGGTCATGTATTGCTCGGAAGAGTGACAAGCGGTTTGCTGTCTAAAGAACGACATGCCTTGATTCTGTTGAATATCATACTCGGTGAAGGAATGAGTTCGCGATTGTATCAGTCGATACGTGAAAAGCATGGTTTGGGATATACAGTTTACTCTGCATTGGATTT
>SXZI01000055.1 GCA_005788035.1 Bacteroidota bacterium | reverse complement strand
GAAGAGATTCTCATTACCTCTGATATAGGTGTTACCACCACAATGCATATTATGCAACAAGTAAAGGATAATATCAAAAGGGATTCCGTTGACGATGCCACATTGATTTATGGAATGATAAAGGATGAAATCCGCTCGATATTGCAATCTATCTCCAATCCTGAATTAGAAGATTACTATTCTTCCAAAGTAGTCAAGCCATTCATAATGATGATGGTTGGCGTAAATGGAGTAGGGAAAACAACGACAATTGGTAAGTTATCCTCTAATTTCAAGAAAGCTGGTAAACATGTTTTGATCGGTGCTGCTGATACATTTCGAGCTGCTGCCAATGAACAATTGGAAGTATGGGCTCAAAGAGCTGGTGTTGATATCATTCAACAACAACATGGCGCTGATCCTGCAGCAGTTGCATTTGATACTATTCAAGCAGCACTTTCTAGAGAATCTGATATTGTCATAATCGATACAGCCGGAAGACTCCATAATAAATTGGGATTGATGCAAGAACTTGAAAAGATTTCTAGAGTCATGAAAAAGAAAATCCCGGATGCTCCGCATGAAGTATTACTAGTAATTGATGCAACTACTGGTCAAAATGGCTTGCAGCAAGCAAAGGAGTTTGCCAAAGTTTCTGAAATTACCGGTATTGTGCTCACCAAACTTGATGGAACCGCAAAAGGCGGTATTATTATTCCAATAGCTCATGAATTGAAGCTACCAGTAAGATTCATCGGTGTTGGAGAGGGAATCGAGGATCTTCAATTCTTCAATGCGAATGCATTTGTCGATACACTCTTTGAAACGGGAAGTTCGACAGTTCAAGACTGAAGCTCACCGAATTATCCACCATGATTGGATATGGTACTTTAAATTTCAATATTTGTATCCGCCTAGTATTCTTCCTTTACAACAATAGAATCATCGAATGCCACGCAGAAGTGATATACAATCCATTTTGGTAATCGGAAGCGGACCAATTGTCATCGGTCAGGCATGTGAATTTGATTATAGTGGAACTCAAGCCTGTAAAGTTTTAAAAGAAGAGGGATTTAGGGTGTCTCTCGTCAATTCAAATCCAGCCACCATCATGACGGATCCTGTCTTTGCTGATGCCACTTATATAGAACCAATCACTCCTGAATACATCGAGAAAATAATCGAAAAAGAACGACCTGATGCAATCTTACCAACTATGGGTGGCCAAACAGCACTCAATGCTGCGATGCAACTGCATGAAAAGGGAATACTTGAAAAATACAATGTTCGCCTGATTGGTTCAAATGTTGAAGCCATCAAAATGGCTGAAGATCGTGAATTGTTTTTGGAAGCAATGAAGCGATGTGGCCTTGAAATGCCTAAAGGCGGATTTGTCAATACATTTGAAGAAGCTTTGTTACTCATTGAACATGTTGGATTCCCCGCCATAATTCGACCATCCTTTACTTTAGGTGGATCTGGTGGTGGTATAGCCAAATCAATGGATGAATTCAAAGATATCGTTACTTCAGGTTTAATTGCCAGTCCTGTTCACAGAGTATTGATTGAAGAATCAATTCTTGGTTGGAAGGAGTATGAATTGGAAGTGATGAGAGACACGGCAGATAATTGCGTCATTATTTGTTCTATAGAAAATGTTCATCCAATGGGTGTCCATACAGGTGATTCAATTACGGTTGCACCAGCCCAAACATTGAGCGATCGTGAATATCAGCGTATGAGGGATGCATCGATTAAAATCATGAGAGAGATAGGTGTAGAAACAGGTGGTTCAAATGTTCAATTTGCTGTAAATCCTAAAGATGGAAGGATGATAGTGATAGAAATGAATCCTAGAGTTTCAAGAAGTTCTGCACTCGCATCAAAAGCCACAGGATTCCCAATAGCAAAAATCGCTGCGAAACTTGCAATTGGATATACCCTTGATGAAATCCTGAATGATATTACCAAAAAGACACCGGCTTGTTTTGAACCATCCATAGATTATGTTGTCACGAAAGTACCAAGATGGGACTTTGAAAAATTCGAAAATGTTGAGGACATACTTGGCGTTCAGATGAAGTCCGTTGGTGAAGCGATGGCAATTGGAAGAACATTCAAGGAATCATTTCAAAAAGCACTTCGATCGATTGAAAAAGGAAGATTTGGATTTGGATATGATTCGGAAGATTATCTGGATTCGGATCAAAATGAAAATCTCTTATTAGCATTACCTTCGCGATTAGCAAAACACACTTCTACTTCAATATTTGATTTATGCGATGCATTGCGGTTTGGTATGAGCACAGATGAAATACATGGCATATCAAAATATGATCCTTGGTTCATAGAGCAATGTAGAGATATTGTAGATGCTGCTGAATATATAAAGTCAAAACACTTCACTGTTGATACCATTCCAACTGAAATTCTCAGGGAAGTCAAATCCATGGGTTTCAGTGATGTTCAATTATCAATCCTGATGAAGTGTCGCGAAGAGGCTATACGGCAGCGACGTATAACAGATGGTATAGTTCCGGTATTTAAAACAGTTGATACCTGTGCTGCGGAATTTGAATCAGATACCCCGTATCATTATTCGACATATGATGCTGAAAATGAAGCCATACGATCCAATGATAAAAAGATCATAATTCTAGGCAGTG
>SXZI01000010.1 GCA_005788035.1 Bacteroidota bacterium | reverse complement strand
TGATTATCAGATTGCTCATTCGGAATTAGGCCTTCTTTCCCACATCATCAATCCGGAACATATACCCGCTTCCATTGCTTCACGCAAAAAAAGCGAATCGCCTCTCGTCAATAATTGGTATAAATCCGAAAAATCATATCTACGACTCAGCACAAAAAAAGATGGGATCGCGAGATTTTCCTTGAATAAGGCTTTGACTCTTCAACCTGAATGGAAAGGCAAACCAATTTCGCATCTGGAACTTTTGTTCAAAGGTTCTTCCTATGCTATGGGCATCATCGACTCCGATGGCATGCTTGATGAAAAAGACATACTCATTTTTGCCGCAAGAAGAGCCGAAGGTGATACCACATGGCATAATTATGTCACCAATGAAGCATCATTTTTTCTCACGATGAATGATCAGCCGTCAATTGCGCAACGATACACTTCATTTCCTCCCATCATGCCAATACTTGCCGACACTTCGGTCAGTGTTCGCTTGCATCATGAAAAGGATTCCGAGTTTTATGCCGGCGATGTGATCAGTCCTATTGATTATCGCTATCTCTCATCGGACTTTTCAACAGGGAAGAATTTCTTTTGGAATAAAATCAGTACGGTGCAAAAGTTTCGCACATTCATTGATACGATTCAGGTGCCTTCTACTCAAGAAGCAATGTCTGTGGATATTGCATTTCATGGCGCAAATGACAGACCATCCATTGACTTCGAACATCGCTTTGACATTTTTTGGAATGATAATCTCATCAAGCGAGATTCATTTGCGGGATTTGCAGATCATGTGACAAGGATGAAAATTGCTCCATCAATGATCAATCATGGCCCGAATTTTCTTCGTATTGAATCCATTCCGATTTCAGATACAATAGTAACTGAGTGTTTCATTAATCATGTGACAACATCATCGATATCATCACCACGCATGTTGAACGGTGAATTGTCATTTGTAGATTCACTCAGCAATGCAGCATCACTCACTCTCAAAGATCTACGAACTGCTTCTTATATAGCACTCGACACTGCAAGAACATTCATGATGAATGGCATTGCATCAGAGTCAGGCCCAATGTTCATGGCAGAATTGTCTCTCACGCCCGGCATATTCAAAGGAATCATAGCAGATTCACTTGCATGGATTGAACCTGATATCCATGTTGTCTCAAAAAGTGCACTAAGAGATTCTGCAAGACAAGCCGATGTATTATTGATAACTCATCCTGCTTTCATACAAGCTTCCGAGCGCCTTGCCGAGCATAGACGCAAGCAAGGTTTTACGGTTTCAGTAATCTCGAGTGAAGACATTTACAAGGAATTCGGTGATGGCTCCAAAAATGCTCATGCAATAAAAAACTTCATCCGTCATACGCATCGCTCTTGGCAATTCCCCGTTCCTGCTTATGTCATATTAATGGGTGATGCAAGCTGGGATCCACTAAAACTCACATTTAAAGCACAACAAGAAGATTTTATTCCATCATTTGGTTTTCCCGTCAGTGATATTTGGTATACCACTCCGAGCAATGATTCAATAGACCCTGAGCTCATTCTTGGAAGATTGAGCGTGAATTCTTCTTCACAAGCAGAACAGGTCATTGATAAACTCATTCAATATGATACACTTCAAGCCGGACCGTGGATGAAGAATTTTCTATTTCTCTCCGGTGGCGACGAAGATGATCCATTTTTCCATAATCAATTCGATGGCATTGCACCATTTGTTCTTGATCCGCCGATATCAGGTGATACTGTTCGCATACGACGTATCAAAAAAATTGGTGGAGTGGATGAAAGCATCGCTACAAAGATTAGGTCGGCTGTCAATGATGGAACATTATGGGTAAATTTTGCCGGACATGGATCTCCCGAATATTTTGAATTGGATGGATGGCGTGCACAGGATTTGAATAATCCTCGAAAATATTTCATGCTCACGACCTTTTCCTGCAATTCAGGAGCATTTGCCGAACCCACCACAGTCTGTAGAAATGAGTCTTATGTTCTCGAGCCGGGCAAAGGAGCAATTGCATCTGTTGGCAATACCTATACCGGAATCACAACTCCTGATTACTATAATTTCGTGACGATGTATTCTGCAATGTCTAAATATGGCTTGCGTAGAATTGGCGATCTTGTTTTTTCGACAAAAATCGGACAAGGAAATACTACCGATCCTTTTTTTAGAAATTCCATGATGCAATTTTGTTTGATTGGAGATCCACTTACTAATCTTGCGCTTGCACCACAACCTGATTATTATGTTCGATCTGAAGACATGCAAGTGAATCTTGTAACCGCCACCGATGAAACATTTACTATTCAGGGTGTGATTCGGAATCGTGGAACAAAAGATACAATACCTGTTCAAGTGTATTGTATTCGTTCAGTTGCTGATCGTAAGGACACGCTATCCATCATTTATCCGGGTTTTGCTCGAGAACAAGCTGTGTCATTCACGCTCCCAACATTGAATCAATCCGGAATACATGGCATCACCATCATTATTGATCCAGACAAATCCATTACCGGTGAAGTAATCACTGCAAACAATATACTTGCATTTCCGGTGAATGTCTATGCCTCAACGCTCACGGTGATTGATCCTCTGCCCGGTTGGAATGTGCAAGCAAATAAACCCCGATTTCGTTTTTTGCTTCCTTTACGCAATCGAGAATTCACATCATACGATTTACGCATCGAAACTCTTGATGGTGCTGTGATTGCAGAATTTTCTGGCATGCAGTCTTCCACGCTTACATTCGGCGAATTGCATGTTGATTGGACTCCCAATATTGTGCTTGCTACCGGTGTGAATTCACAAGACTATCTTTTGTACACGAGAACATTCGATGCAAAAACAATGCAGTATAGTCCATGGGAAGTGACTCCTTTTCATGCCTTATTCTCTCCAATCACTGATACGGCCTACATTCACGTGGACAAACTCAATTCATTACCGGAAGCACGCTCAATTGGCTTATCAGAACAAGCTCAATCCCACGCCCTTTCACTCGCTTCAAAGATCACTCCCTTACTAATCGAATCATGCAATGGCGGAGAAGATTACCGCTATGGATATCTACGCTTCGGTAATCGCACATTCATTGAACGTGTCGATGGTTCAAAATGGAATTTGCTCCATCTTAAGCAATTTGACAGCATCGGAATATATAGAGATTTCGATGCATTTTATGGCGCTCAAGAAGATCGATATCGTGCGGGTAATAGTGGAGATTTGATTCGCTATTTGAGAGATTCCGTTGCTATTGGAGATCATATTGCAATCAGTGTTTCCGATGGATCGTTCAGAGGTGCGCTCGTCACACCGAAAGGAATGGATGGTGATGCCGAATCTCTCATACAAACATTGAAGGCATTTGGCGCACAAACAATCGATTCAATTTTCAAAGCACAATCATATCCCGATGGCTCTTCCATTGGGAATGATGATCGTTACCGTATTTCCTATGTGATGTATGGTGTGAAAGGCGGCATGCCGGGAAGTGCCAAGGAACTATTCGGTGCATTCAATGATACATTGTCACTGAATGTGGACCACTCAATTGCATTCAAACAAGGAAGATATTCAACCGGTCCAATTGGTCCGGCAATTGCATGGAAAGATTTATATGTTCAAGACCCTTTGAACAATCAAGGCACCTTGCAACATTATCTTCATGGCTGGAATACCGCAAAACAGAATCGCACATTGATTGATTCTTCATCCACAGGAACATTTCGGATCAATGCAATCGATGCATCACAGTATCCGTATCTTGAAATTGAATCCTTGTTCTCACGCCAAGCCGGAACACAAGGACCATTGTTGAAATCCCTGAATGGTGTATATCTTCCTGCCGCTGAATTGGCCCCTGTTCCCTCCTCACTGAAAGTGAAAGGAACAGAACAAAGACCCGGTGGGCCTATTCGTGGAGATAGTATGACCTGCGAACTGGATATCTACAATCTATCTTTACGCCAAAACTCCGATCCAACGATACAATTATGCATCAGACAACAACCCTTGAGTGGTGGGGGAAGTACTGAAACATCCATAAGCAGCATACAAAGCATACCTAAAGACTCACCTATTTCATTTGAGATGAAAACATCAACATTTGAATTGTCTGCTGTTTCAGAATGGACCGCTCGCATCAATTGCGAACAAAATAAAGCTGAATTGTTTTCATTTAACAATTCGGCAACACAACAATTGACAATCGGGGAAGATATAGAACCACCAACCATTGAAATTCTGGCAGATGGAAAAGTGGTGAGGGAATATGATGTGGTTGCCCTCAATCCTCGCATCACTGTTCGCATTCTCGATAATGCTTATTTGCCGATAGATACGACAAAGACATTTATTCGAACCAATCCTTTCGCTGTGAGATCAGACAGAAATATTCGAGATTATGCATTTGTGCGTGGAACATATGGAGATGCAATGCGTGCCGAATTCTCCTATGTCCCGGAAAATAGATTGGAAGTCGGAGAGAATATCATCTATGTGATTACTGAAGATGCATCGGCTAACAAAGACACACTACGCAGAACCGTCTTGGTTGTACTGAACAGTTCAATCAATGAATTATCAAATTATCCCAATCCCGTTCTAAGTGGAACTCCGGTGAATGTTGATCTCACCTATTCTTCACAAGTGAAGGAAGCAACATATACACTCACCATCGCAGACATTCGTGGCGCGATTGTACATGAAATGAAGGGAAATATTTCTATTGGAAGAAATACCATCCAATGGAATGGAAGAAATGCTGAAGGGACTCCAATGCCACCTGGTGTTTATGTGTATCGACTGAACATTATCGGTGATACATTCGTGGAACCGAGCTATGGAAAGATGATCATCATTGAATAATGATCAGAATGATTCGCAATATGCTTTAAATGAATCGAGAATAGCTTGCCAACCTGTTTTTTGCAAGTCTTCAGAATGTACATGTTCCGGATCAAAGACTTCAGTCACCAATACATGCTCACCCTCATCCTGAAATGTCACTCTCACTTTTCGCTCATCACCAAGAGTATAGGAAAGAACCGTATTCTCTTGAATCTCATCAAATGTCCCCCATAAATCGAAACTCACACTGCCATCTTTGGCTGCCATCGTATAGGTAAATTTTCCACCAACCTTGAAATCACTGACTGCTTTTGGGCAATGCCAATCATCCGATGCCTGATTCCAATGAATTACATGATCTGGATTGACAAAACAGTCCCATACTGATGAGATAGGTGAAGCAATGACTGTAGAAACGGTTATTGGCATGGCAAAACTCTCAAAAAAAAATGCCTTATCATCGGGGGGAAGTGATGACAAGGCATGCAGCATAAAGAGGAAGTAACGGCTTGCGCGCGGTCACGAGCCTCTTGACGATTCTGGGCGAGCAGGATCAACGGCGCGGCGTACGAGGCCTGCAACGACAGCACCAAGGTGAGCAACACCAACCCACGCCCCCACGGGTCGAAGCGGAAGGAGTCGGGCACCGACACGTTGTAG
>SXZI01000009.1 GCA_005788035.1 Bacteroidota bacterium | reverse complement strand
TTCAATGATCGCTGGACTCAAGGCGAGCGCCGCAATTCACGTCCAACTTGGAATATACTTTCAGGCATTTCCGAAGCTTGTGGTAATCCTTTGAATTTCTCACGTGCAGAAGATGTATTCAATCACATTGCATTGCACAATCAGCAATTCAAAGGTATGAGTTATGCACTTCTTGAAGAATATCAAGGTTTGAAACTTGGCAAGGCATCAGAACCTGAAGCCAAAACAGTCGTATATGAATCACATGTGTTGAAACCACAAGTGTAATGTTGCACTTTATTTAATTGCAGGTAATAGATGGATGCGATTCCTGTTGGCGCACTGATCATCGGCGCAAAACTATTCATCATAGTAAATGGATTGCTTGTCATAGCAGCCTATCTTGTGTATTTCGAACGCAAGATCTCGGCGTGGATGCAAAATCGCGTAGGTCCTAATCGAGTTGGCCCGCTCGGTTTATTTCAATCATTTGCTGATGTGTTCAAACTTTGGACAAAGGAAGATATTGTCCCAGCAATGGTTGATAAGCGATATCATCTTGTTGCTCCTCTTATTTCCATGACAGTAGCGATGGCAGCATATGCGGTAATCCCCTTTGGTGAATACTATGTAAATGGTGCCAATATAATGGCAGTTGCACCTGGAATCAATATAGGCATACTCTATATTCTGGCTATGTCTTCTATCGGTGTATATGGCATTACATTAGCGGGGTGGTCTTCCAATAATAAATATTCTCTTCTTGGCGGCCTCCGTTCAGCAGCCCAAATGATTTCATATGAATTGTCAATGGGTCTTGCACTGATTGGCGCGCTTATGATTTCAGGCTCACTCGACTTAGTTGAGATAGTAAAATCACAATCAGGTGGAAAATGGAATGCATTCTTTCAGCCATTGGGTTTTATAATTTTCCTTGTCGCATCATTTGCTGAAACGAATAGAGCACCATTTGATTTGCCCGAAGCAGAACCAGAATTGGTTGGTGGTTATCATACCGAATACAGCGGTATGAAATTCGGACTGTTTTATCTTGCGGAATATGTCAATATGTTCACCGCATCATGCTTGATGGCATTGATTTATCTTGGTGGATGGGACATACCGTTTTTGTATGAGCAATTGGCAACATTTGGAATTGGGCAGGGCAATCCATTATTGGGCTTGATACAGTTCAGTGTGTTTTTCGCAAAAGTAGTACCAATGCTCTTCCTCTTTTACTGGGTACGCTGGTCTCTTCCACGCTTTAGATATGATCAATTGATGAATTTAGGTTGGAAAATCATGTTGCCTCTCGCACTTGCCAATATCTTGTTGACAGGTACAGGAATCATGTTGCTCAAGCATTTCGGAATCATGTAATACTACAATGACAACACGGAGAGATCCATGAACATACAGCATAATATCGAATCTGAAAGAATGTCATTTTGGGAAAAGATTTATCTACCCGAAATCGGACGCGGATTGGCTTTGACATTTAAACAAATGTTTAAACCTAGTTTCACAAGACAATATCCTGAAGAAAAGTGGATTCCCACTGGATCATATCGAGGTCGCCCCGTATTGGTTCTTGAAGAAGAAGGTGAGCGTTGTGTTGCTTGCGGTTTATGTTCGAGAGTGTGCCCCGCACTTGCGATCGAAGTACGTGCCGGTGAAACAGACAAAGTAAAAGAACGTTATCCCGAAAAATTTGAAATCAATATGCTGCGATGTATCTATTGTGGTTTTTGCGAAGAGGTATGCCCCGAAGAGGCAATCATTATGAGCAAGGACTATGAATTGGTATTTACCGATCCTCAAGATGCAATTTTAGGTAAGGACAAGTTGTTGATTCCGATCGCTCAATTGCAGGATCGTTTGGAATACTTGCGTCAATACAGATAATTCAACAGACGAACTTACAGAGCAAGTCCATTCATCGTGGCTTGCTCTTTTTTTTTCTGTGAAACTTTGTGCCATTGCAAATCGTAATCACAATCATCATTTATTTTGAATAGAAAATGCAAGAAGATCTGCGCATATTTTCTCATGAGAATTTACTTAAGCAATCTCAACATTCTGAGTTGAAACTGGGATATTATACCGTTCATTTTTATGTGGATTCACCCGGTGTTCCTTCAAAACATGTAACCGACAAAATCGAACAATTTTACCTATCACCCTCTGGAGGCACATTACGAGATAGTTCCATGAACATCGTGATGTATAGTGCCAAATACGACAAATACAAAGGGTATGGGAAAGCTTAAACAATACCATTCATGTTTCATTATAGAACGAGTTCTATGAAATACTCCAAAATTCCCATGTTGTCATTGACAATCATGTTTGCTCTTAGCATTCTGACAGGTCAAACACATGCGCAAATTAATCCGATCAACTTTGAAGAATTCACCATGAAAAATGGACTGCATGTGATTCTCCACAAAGATGTATCCGCACCAAATGTTGCCGTATTGGTTCAGTATAGAGTTGGTGCAAGAGACGAAGATCCCAAGAGAACAGGATTTGCTCATTTCTTCGAGCATCTCATGTTTGAGGCAACCGATTATTACAAGAGAGCTTCACTTGATAAATTGATTCAAGGAGCAGGCGGCGAATTGAATGCATATACTTCATTTGATGAAACTGTCTATCACTTTGAAGTGCCAAGCAATGAAGTACGTTTGCCTCTCTGGATAGAAGCCTCCCGCATGCGCACATTGCATGTAGATTCAATCGGTGTTGAAACACAACGCGGAGTTGTCAAGGAAGAGCGTAAAAATCGATATGACAATTCACCATATGGAGATTGGTTTGAACGTACTTCAAGTAAACTCTTCAATAATGGTATGTATAGTTGGACTCCAATTGGATCTGCCCAGCATATAGACAATGCCAGTATCGAAGAATTCAAAGATTTCTATAATAATTTTTATCAGCCCAATAATGCAACATTGGTTGTTTCAGGAGACATTGATGTCAAGCAAGTAAAAGGATTCGTCAATGAATACTTTGGCAAGCTTCCCAAAGGTCCTCAGCCAAAGCGTTCAGACGTTGCTCTTAAACCAATGAGCCCGGGAGTCACTCGTGAAACAATCGATGATCCGAAAGCTCAATTACCTGCTGTATTCATGGGATATAGAGGTCCGAAGATCGGAGAGAAAGATGCCTATGCAATGTCGATGCTCATGGATATCATGCGCTCAGGCGAAAGCTCCCGATTGTACCAACGATTGGTGGACAAGGATCAAATTGCAGTACAAGCTAGTGGTGGTGCACAAAATCTTCAAGCATCAGGAATGATGTATGGAATTGGGATCGTTGCCCCGGGCAAAACACCTGATGAAGTCATCAAAGCAATTGATGAAGAAATCGAAAAAGTCAAAAAAGATGGTGTGACAGATGAAGAATTTTTGAAAGCAAAAAATATTGCCGAAGTGCGTTTCATTGAAGGGAAAAAGAATGTTCTTGAAAAAGCTCGTTCCCTTGCACGATATCACACGTATTTTGGAAAGGCATCCATGATCAATACTGAAATAAAAGATTTCATGTC
>SXZI01000054.1 GCA_005788035.1 Bacteroidota bacterium | reverse complement strand
ATCACGGTTGGCGGAAGCATTGCAAGAGCCATTACTCCTGATGATGCGGAATTGCTTGCCGAATTCAAACATCCATTGAGTTATCTGGTTGGACTCGTCAATAAGAACAGTGATAATTTTCTTGCAGAGCATGTGTATAAATTGGTTGGTGCTTCTGCCGGCGGACAAAAACAAACAGGGAAGGTCGCAACAGAAACAGTCAAGAGAATTCTCTCCAATCATGGTATCCCGGTTGATGGCATTTGCATCTATGATGGTAGTGGATTGTGTAGAAAGAATCTGTTTTCTGCATCGGTGCAAACAATGCTGCTTAATAGAGCATTAAAGTTGCCATTTGGACAAGACTTCAAGAATTCATTGTCCGTTGCCGGAGTTGACGGCACATTGAAAAAGCGCATGCTCGGCACTTATGCTCAAAGCAATCTTCGTGCAAAGACCGGTACCCTACGTAATACCAGCGCACTTTCCGGATATGCATATACAAGGGATGGAGAGCAATTGATTTTCTCCATCATTTCAAATGGACCTTCGGTTGGAGAATATAAACAACTCGAAAATCGCATCGGCGAAGCAATTGCAAATTTCAGTTATGCTTCTTCGTTGAAAGGAACACAATGATACGTCAATCACTTTTTGCACTCTTTTTCATAAGCTCACTCTGCGGATTATCCTGCAGCAATCATCAATCGAGCAATGATGCAATATCGATGGTGAGAACAAATCTGTGCGGTGGGGCAGATAGATCAAATAATTTCATGTCCGTTGCCGAGCGATTCACAGCCGAAACTGCAATCTTCGAACAATTTCCCGTGAGTGATTCATTGGGGTTGTCATCAATCATGGCAATTGATGAAGTAAATGTTGCCTTTGCAACAGAAAGTGGTTTTGTTGGTGTAGGGAATTCATCGCTTGTGAAGTGGACATTGAAAGTTTCAACAGGAAAAGGGTATGTGGCCTCCGGAATGTGTCGTGACACAGCCGGAAATGTGTATTGCGTAAGCACCACCGGATACATGATTAAAATTTCTCCGGATGGAATCATGCAATGGCGTAAGCGATTGCTTTCCGATCATGCAGGACCGATCATTTGGTTGGATTTGCTATCTGTGAAAGATGGCATCGTAGCTTGTGGCGATACTTCATTGTTCAAAGTTGATTTTGCCGGAAATGTCATGTGGAGGCAAGATCGTGGATCCACACCGGTGCGCACAATCAGTGCAGATCTGAACGGTAATTTATATGCATCACATTCAATAAGAGAAATCGGTGGGACAGATACATTGCTTTGCTATAATCCTGAAGGAAGAGTACGCTGGAAAGCAGTATTGCCATTTGTTCGCCTGACAACGCAACCGCTCGTGCATAAGGATCGCATTTTTGTTGGTGGACAACGCATGGACAATGGAAGAAAAACTCCTGCATTGTTCTGCTTCAAAGATGAAGGAACAAAATGCTGGGAAAAAGTACTGACCGAAACACCGCGATTTCTTTCTTCTGATGAAGCTTCTTTATACATTGTATCTTCCGAACCACGCATCGCCGAAAAAGCTCGAACATTGGTCATGGGATATACGCATGATGGCATCAAGCGTTGGCATGTGTATGTTTCCGCACAAGCAGTTGCACCTTTGCTTGTGAGCAAATCCAATATCGGATTATTGGCAAAGCATGAACAATCAGCAGCAGACTTTTTTCTTTTCGACAAAGAAGGTGTCCTAGAATCGCAATTCTCATTTGCAGAAAAAGGGAATTCGGATCAGGCGGATTTTCTCCCCATACCAACCGTGCTGAATGGTTCCACGATTGCATTGCCATGCAAGAATAAATCCGGAGTTGTGGCTGTGCAGGAAAAACGAGGATTATTGTTCTGATCAAGCAGGCATTACTCTTCGATACATCCATAATAAAAACCATTGTGCGCCAAGTCTACCAAAACTCAGACCAATGGCCGCTGCAATGATACCCACCGGCTGAAACAGCGTCACCGTTAAAAAGATCAATGCAATCATTCCTCCAACTTCTATCATTGTTGAATAGGTGACGATTGCATTTCTGCGATTATTCATCATGATGGATCGAAAATACGCAAAACTGATCGCAAGAAAAGGGAGAATCACAACAATACGTGAAGGTAACACTGCAAAGGAAGCCAATTCATCCGATAAACCATATAAGCCGGATAAGACAGGATGAATAAGGGGTGTAAAAACCAGCAAGGAATATATGCCAGATGTGGTAAGACCAACAGTCACTCCAAATGTTCTCAATGGTTTATTCTGCTCATTGCGTGGACCAAGCAATGCCAGACCTACCTCTTGATAGGCAAATCCTACGCTTCTGAAAATGAATACAAATGATTCGATGATGGGAAGCACCGCAAGCGATTCCAATGACATCGGACTTCTGCCGATGAAGAATGTGATGATCGGCATTGATGCCATGCCTATGAGTGAAGTAAGAGCAAGAGGAGTATAATAGGAAATCATGTACTTGTTTGTAAGCGGAGCTTCAGTAAAATGCGCCGGCTCATTGCGAATGGCAACAATGGTTTCATGTGCCATGATGCGCGTTGCGATGGATTCGCAAATAACGCCGACTGTCAATGCAATACCACCGATATAGGTTCCATGCAATGTTGTGAAATTCACCATGAACATCGCGGAAAGAAACATCGTGAGTAATCGAACAATTGTTCCGATCGCCACTTTGCGGGTTTGATGAGCTCGTATCAGCAATCCCTGCCAAAATCTTCGAAAACCAATAGCTGCCGGCCATAGCACCATGGCAGCCAAGCAACCATACATCAATTCTCCAACTTCAGGACTGAGATTGAGCAATGAAAATGCAATGAAGTTGAATATTGGCGGAATGAGCGTCAACAGCATGCCCACTGTCACCATGATATTCAGTTTGATGATAAATCCCCTGAGCGCATGATAACTCGGAGCATCCTTCACAAGTGCAATCGATGCACTCAGCATCATGATGATTGGAGATTCGATGATCATCGCAATCGCAGTTGCAACTCCATAAGCAGCAAGATTGTGTTTTGGGTCATCCAAACGAGCAATCAACGATGTCAATAATGGTCCTTCCGCAGCCATCATCAGCCATGTGGCCGAGAGTGGATACCAAAAGCGAAAAATCGCACGTTGACTCAGTGGTTCTATTTGTGACATGGGATTCTAAGGGGTTGATTGCCATAAAGACAATCTTTCAATATGCTGCAATGATGCAATGTTACGGTATTTATGCGAGAGCATTCGCATAAAACCCTTTGCTTGGGACAAGCTCATGAAAAAATCGTAATTTTGTCACTGCAATTACACTTAAGTTCTCGATGTCAACTTTACTCTCCATCCAACATATTGTCAAGACATATCCTAATGGCCATACCGCCTTAAAGGATATTTCTTTTGATGTCCAGGAAGGAGAATTCATAGCCATCATTGGTTTAAGTGGAAGCGGAAAATCGACGTTGCTGAGATGTATCAATAGAATGCATGACATTACATCCGGTACGATTCTGTTTCGTGGGAAAGACATTACCGGTCTGCAGGGCGAGGAATTACGAAAGCATCGAAAAGAATGCGGAATGATATTTCAGCATTTCAATTTGGTGAAACGTCGTTCCGTCATGGACAATGTGCTAAGCGGCATGCTGGGAAGCGCATCAATTTGGCGGTCCATGTTGGGTCAATTCACCGAAGAAGACAAAGCTCGTGCTTTGAGCAATTTGGAGATTGTCGGGATTGCTGAAAAAGCACCTGTCAGAGCTGATGCCTTGAGTGGCGGTCAACAACAACGTGTGGCTATTGCTCGCGCATTGATGCAAGATCCTTCAATCATCCTGGCAGATGAACCGGTGGCAAGTTTGGATCCGGCAACATCACATTCAGTGATGAATTATTTGGAAGCAATAAATAAGAAACTTGGTAAAACTGTGTTATGCAATTTGCATTTCATGAGCTTGGTTAGAAGATATGCCACCAGAGCCATCGCGCTCAAAGATGGCATCATTGTATTTGATGGAGATCCACAAGAGATCACCGATGCACGCTTCAAGGAAATTTACGGTGAAGATGCCGTGGAAGTTGAAATTCGATAAACACTAGAGAGAAATCATATGTCTTGGTTTTTGCGTTCCAAGAAAAATATTGAACAATCCGAACAAAGAGACATGCCCGATGGCTTGTTTGTGAAATGTCCTTCATGCAATGACATGATTTATCGCAAGCAATTCGAAGAGCAATTCTTTACCTGCAATAAATGTGATCATCATTTTCGCATAACGGTGAAAGAATATGTTGAAATTTTATTCGATCCTGAGAGCTTTGTTGAAACGGATATCAATGTAACCTCAACCGATCCATTGAAATTTGTTGATACCAAGCCATATGTGGATAGACTTCGTGATGCAAAAAAACGTTCGGAATTGCATGATGCTCTCACCATAGGTTATGGAACGATTCATGGTCGCCCCATTTCTTTTGCCTGCATGAATTTTGGATTCGTGGGTGGAAGCATGGGCTCTGTTGTTGGTGAGAAGTTTTATCGCGCGGCCAAACGTGCAATTAAAGAACGTATGCCACTCATCGTGATTTCCACTTCGGGTGGAGCTCGCATGCAAGAGGCGGCTTTATCACTCATGCAAATGGCAAAAACAAGCGCCGTATTAAGTGAACTTGCCGAACATAAGCTTCCATTCATTTCCATTATCACAGATCCAACCACAGGTGGCGTAAGCGCTTCCTATGCCATGCTTGGTGACCTTATCATTGCAGAACCCAAAGCACTTATAGGTTTTGCCGGACCACGCGTTGTTGAGCAAACCATTCGCAAGAAACTCCCTGAAGGATTCCAACGTTCGGAATTCTTGCTGGAGCATGGTTTTCTCGACATGATCGTGCATCGCAAAGACATGCGCGAAACTTTGCATTCCGTGTTGAGCATGCTGCTTGATAAGTAATCCACATATTGTGGATAGTATCTTGATATGATTTCAAGCGGTTTTTGGGTGTTATTCACAGAATATTCCACATTCGATTATTCTAATTATGGGCATTCTCATTGCCACATTCATTATTCTTTTCTGGCTGGGGCATTGTGCATATATGCTCCTGCTGCTTGAATGGAATCCGCTCTCAATCGGAATGTGGTTGCATGTGGCTGTGCAAATCTATGTAAGCGTCGGACTGTTTATCACTGCTCATGATGCCATGCATGGCACGGTGTCTGCACACAAAAGAGTGAATAATACTTTGGGGTGGATTGCATGTTTTTTGTTTGCCGGCATGAGTTATAAACGACTCATCAATAATCACATGGCGCATCATACTTATCCCGGAACGGAAAAAGATCCTGATTATGACATGTCCCAACATTTTGTGATATGGTTCTTGCGTTTCATGATTCGATATACGACCATCCCACAATTGATCGTGATGGGGGTTTTGTTCAATCTCTTGAAATTCATCGCACCTGAAATCAAGATCTGGATATTCTGGGTGCTCCCTTCAATGCTTGGTGCATTGCAATTGTTCACTTTCGGTACATATATTCCGCATCGTACTCCCCATACGCATGAGATGGAACCGCATAATGCGAGAACGCTCAAAAAAAATCATCTGTATGCAATGCTTACTTGTTATTTCTTCGGCTATCATCATGAGCATCATGCATCCCCACGCACTCCCTGGTGGAAACTATATTCATTGAAATAATCAGAGTGCATTCAGATGCGCATCTGCTTGAGCAAGAATTTCTTCCTTGTTTTGCATTTTGTCCCAAACGGCATACATCATGCCTATGCGATTGTTCCCACCTAGCATTGCACGATTACGATGATAGAAGTGCCAGTATAAACTATTGAATGGGCATGCATCCTCACCAACTTTTTTCTTGGGGTCGAATGCGCAACCTTTACAATAATCACTCATGGAATTGATATAGGACGCGCTGGACACATATGGTTTTGTGCCGACGATCCCACCATCTGCGAATTGACTCATCCCGCGTGTATTCGGCATTTCCACCCATTCAATTGCATCCATATAGATTCCAAGATACCATGCATCCACTTCATCGGGATTGATGCCTGCAAGCAATGCATAATTCCCTGTGATCATAAGCCTTTGAATATGATGTGCATAGGCATGGTCAAGTGATTGTTTGATGGTCATGGACAAACAATGCATGGGAGTATCACCGGTCCAAAACCATGCAGGCAATTGACGAGTGTGATTGAATGCATTGAGCGTGGCATACTGTGGCATATACTCACGATAAATCCCACGCATATATTCTCTCCATCCAAGAATCTGGCGAACATATCCTTCAACTTGCTCGATTGATATCAATTCGGGATTCTTATTCATTGCATCTATAGCGGAAGTGATAACTTCCAACGGATGGAGCATTTTGGTATTGAGAGAAAAGGAAAGTCTGGAATGAAAGAGTGACCATGAACGATTGGTCATGGCATCCTGATAGCGCCCAAAATTTGAAAGCAGATGCTTATTGAAGAAATCCATCAATGTGAGTGATTCAACTCGATTTTTTGGCCATGGGAAATGACTTGCATCTACGGTTCCAATGGTGGTGATGTTCATGCGATCGAGCATGGAAGCAAGTTCGGTGACATCATGATCAAAGCTCAGCGGCTCCGGTATGTCAATTGTCTTTGGGATTGATTTGCGATTTTCCTTGTCGAAATTCCATGCACCTCCAATAGGATCAGTCCCATTCATCAAGATACCATGATGCTTTCTCATGAATCGGTAAAAGTTCTCCATGATGCGCGTCTTCTTTCCTTTGAAAACGGTGCTCCACAATACATCATCACTCAAAAAATGTTCACTCTGAACACATGTTGATGGAATATCAAGCGAAGCGCACATAGAACGCAATTCTTCCTGTAATCTCCATTCATCAGGTTCTTGATATTCAAATGAAGAAGCAGAATGCAGTGCTATATGTCGAAGGCATTCCGCTGAAAGAGATCCCTGATTCTGTTTATCATCCAAAGTCACATAGATGATGCGATGACCTGCCTGTTCCAATTCATGAGCAAATGTTCGCATGGCTTGAAAAAACCCCAATACCTTTTGAACATGATGCTTCACATAGCTAGCCTCACTTTGTACTTCCGCCATGAGATATACCACATCATCATGCACTTCTCGATACCAAGAATGATAATGCGACAGTTGATCGCCAAGAATTAACCGGACAGTTGGAGACTTAGGATTTGGAGGATTGGAATGCATGCACCATCCGAACTTTCATGGACCGAGGGGAGATTGAACCGGTTATCAACATGAGTCGATTGATGAAGCCATGAATCGCCAAGGATTTTCTCTTCATCATTGCCTTATATGCATGCTCTGCTACAATCTTGGAAGTTGGAACAGGAAGTAGTTTGAACAATGTGGCATTATGCATGCCGGCTCTTTCTTGAAAATTCGAATGTGTAGGGCCCGGACAATGCGCGGTAACGCTCACGCCATGATTCCGCAATTCAAAATTGAGTGCTTCGGAAAAACTTACAACGAATGCTTTGGTGGCATAATACACAGACATGAGAGGACCTGAATAGAATGCGGCAACAGATGCGATATTGAGAATGCGGCCTTTGGATGCAATGAGATCATTCATGAAAAGGCGTGACAAAGACATCAGTGAAGAACAATTCAGTTCCACCATGCGATGCAGCATGTCTTCTTCCATGTCTTTGAATTCACCCAATAGACCAAACCCTGCATTATTGACTAGACAATCAATGGTAAGATTGCGCTCTTTGATTGCTTTGTGCAATGTGATTGCCGATCTTGAATCTGAAAGATCACATGGTATAATGTGCACTTCAATTGCATGGCTTGAGCGCAATGTGTTCGCGAGTTCTTCCAATACAAGAATATTGCGTGCAGAGAGTATCAAGTGATGTCCTTCACGAGCCATGATATGTGCAAGTTCCAAACCGATTCCGGATGAAGCTCCGGTGATGAGTGCATATCGCATGATTATTGTTTTAGTCGTGAAGAAAACACTTTTTTGAACTTATCAACTTTGGGCTTGATCACAAATGCGCAATATGGTTGTTCGCCATTTTGATTGAAGTAATTCTGATGATAGTCTTCAGCGGGATAGTATGTTGAAGCTTTTTCCAATGTGGTCACGATGGGATCAGGGTATGCACCTGCTTTGTCAATTTCTTGTTTATAGTACTCAGCTTCCTTCTTCTGTTCTTCTGAATAATAAAAAATTGCAGAACGATATTGCGTTCCCACATCATTGCCTTGTCTATTGAGTGTGGTGGGATCATGTGTTTGCCAAAACACTTCGAGCAAATCCTTGAATGTGACTATCCGAGGATCATAGATGATGCGGCAAACTTCCGCATGACCCGTAGTGCCCGAACATACTTCTTTATAGGTAGGGTCTTGTGTATCACCACCCATATATCCGCTTTCGACAGAATACACACCTTTCAAATCTTGAAAGATTGCCTCGACGCACCAAAAGCAGCCTGCTCCAAATGTTGCGACTGCAGTGGTATCTGTAAATTCCGGTTTGATTTCCATGTTTTCAATACTATTGGTTTGTGTACTCGATTGCTTTGCATTACATGATGCAAGAAGGCAAAAGAAGACGATGAACAAAGTGGCCATGATGAATGTATTCCATACTTGAATTGCAATATGCTGATAAACACCCAATCGACATTTCTCGTTCCATTGAGTGAATCATGGCTGCACATGAGATCATGAGCTTTTCTTTTTTTGCTTTATGGCTTCAATGATGGCCGGTAAAATCGAGAGAGCAATAATGGCAAGGACAACGAGTGAGAAATTCTTTTTGACGATTTCGATTGTCCCGAAATAATAGCCGTCAGTGATGAGCGATACAATCCAAAGGATGCCACCT
>SXZI01000053.1 GCA_005788035.1 Bacteroidota bacterium | reverse complement strand
GATGTTGGGATTTCTGCCATTGCTCATCACGCATGATGAAGCCACATATGAAGCGGTTCTTGCAGCAAGAACATTGAGGATATTTCGTTCGCTTAAATCATTGCGTGTTCTTCGTTTGATAGGTCGCTTCAAACAATTACGTACAATCGTTGAGACTCTGCTACATAGCATCCCCACATTGTGGCAAGTATTCATGTTGATGGGTATTTTGTATTATTCTTATGCAGTGATTGGAGTGTTTCTCTTCAATGAAAATGATCCACAGCATTTTGGAACTCTTTCACAGGCAGTGTTGACTCTCTTCCAGGTAATGACCGGTGATGGTTGGTCCGAGCTCATGAAGGCAAATATGTATGACTGCATTCACCCGCATCCATTCTTATCTCCATTGTATTTCTGTAGCTTTGTGCTTGTTGGGGCCTTAATCATATTGAATTTGTTTGTTGGTATCATCATATCGGAAATGGATGAAACTCGCAGAAGGCATTTGCAGGAAGAGATGGGAGAGAAGATGGTGAATGATTCAGATGATGCATTGCTTTTTCGATTGCAAGAGTATAAACAGAGTTTTGATAAGGAAATGAGTACCATTATCGATGAGTTGAAACGAAGACAGAAATAAAAAAAGGTGTGATCAAAAGATCACACCTTTTTTTTGAATATACTATTCATCAACCTTCAGATTGCTCTGCTGATGGTTCAGCAGGAGGCGTATCCTCTGTTGAATTCATTGGCTCTTCCGCAGGTGCCGCTTCAACAGCAGGTGCTGCTTCTTCAGCAGGAGCTGCAGCCGCAGCCGCAGCTGCCAATTTGCGAGCTTTACGAGCCGCTTGTTTTTTCAAATAACGAGCAGTTGCCAAGTCTTTGTGCTTTGCAATTGCTGCTTCAATTTCTTCGGCTGTTTTGCCTTTGAATTCCATTTGACGACGAAGCAATACGCCATCAGCGCTCATGAGTGAACGAACGATGTCAGTTGCCTGCGCACCATTGTTCAGCCAATAGATTGCTCTGTCATGTTGGAAAGAAACTGTTGATGGTTGCTTCATCGGATCATAATATCCGACGCGCTCCAAATAATCACCGTCACGACGTGAACGACTGTCAACTGCGACGATGTCATAGGTTGGTGCTTTTTTGCGACCTTTACGGCGCAAACGAAGTTTTACCATGAGATACCCTACTCAAGTTAAGGGTGAATAAATCCGGTGCTTCAGCGTTTGAAGCCGGTTGGTATTTTGAAATTCGGCATTTTCATTCCGCGAAGACGTTGCATTGGGTTGTTCTGACTTTGCGAAACCGTCTTCATCATTTTTTGCATATCCTCGAATTGCGAAAGCAAACGATTGACATCCGCGATGGATGTTCCGCTTCCCATTGCAATTCGTCTTCTGCGCGATCCGCTCAGTATTCTTGGATTATTCCGCTCATCACCCGTCATGGAGAGAATGATTGCCTCCACACGGTTGAATGCTTTGTCATCCAATTGTACATTGCGCATCGCTTTGTCCATTCCGGGGATCATGCCGAGAAGATCCTTCAATGAACCCATTTTCTTGATAACCCGCAATTGCTCCAAGAAATCCTGTAGCGTGAATTGATTCTTGCGGATTTTTTCTTCGAGTCGAGCCGCTTCTTTTTCATCAATCTCCTGCTGAGCTTTCTCAACAAGTGTGATGATGTCACCCATGCCAAGTATGCGTGAAGCGATACGGTCAGGATGGAATGGCTCAAGTGCCTCAACTTTTTCACCTACACCGACGAATTTGATGGGCTGTCCAACAACTTGCTTGATGGACAATGCAGCGCCACCTCTTGTATCACCATCCAATTTGGTGAGTACAACGCCGGTCAAACTCAATGATTCATGAAATGCCTTTGCGGTATTGACGGCGTCTTGACCGGTCATCGCATCGCAAACAAATAGGATTTCACGAGGATTGATTTCTTTTTTGATATTCTCAACCTCGCGCATCATCTCTTCATCGATGGTCAAACGACCGGCAGTATCGACAATGATGATGTCACGAGCAAATTTTCTGGCTTCACCCAAAGACTCTTTCGCAATCTGTACGGGATCTTTTCCTTCAGCTGAATACACGGGAACAGCAACCTGCTCTCCAAGTAATTTCAATTGATCAACCGCTGCCGGACGATAAATATCGCATGCAACAAGCATCGGTTGGCGACCCTTCTTCTTAAGATGCAAAGCAAGCTTACCGCAGAATGTGGTCTTACCAGAACCCTGCAAACCTGCAACCATGATGATCGTCGGTGGCTGTGATGAGAAATTGATCTCTGCTTTACCTGTGCCCATAAGAGCGACAAGTTCATCATGAATCAATTTCACAATCATCTGTCCCGGAAGGATATTTCCCTTGACTTCCAAACCAACAGCTTTGCTTTGTACAGTCTCGATGAAATCCTTGACAACGGCAAAGTTTACATCGGCATCGAGAAGGGCATTACGCACTTCATTCAATGCTTCCTTGATATTCTCCTCTGTGATCTTCGATTGACCTCGAAAGACCTTCAGAGCAGATTCCAATTTTGTCTGTAAACTCTCAAACATAGTTGTGCCATGTGACAATCAGTGAGCCACG
>SXZI01000052.1 GCA_005788035.1 Bacteroidota bacterium | reverse complement strand
TGTTAGCCAACCATGTGCCGAGAAGGACACAACAATTTTGATAACGGGTCTTGGGCAAGCAAATCCTTTCGGCATGTCGCTTACATATGACAATCTCCGAGTTACAAGAGACACATTTCCGGCCACTCAATGCGATACATTGCAAGTTCCGGTTTATGCATCTCGTGACATTCCCGCTGAGTTGATTGATATTCATTGCGGATTGGAACACGACACATCTCAATTACAATATGTTGGGATAAAAAGTGATTATAAAATGGTGGTTTGCGATCCCATTTATCCTCCAGATTTGACCATAGGATCATATCCAAGAGGAACAATGGTGAAAGTGAAGAATTTCTGCAAAGTTGATTCCATCAAGCCTATTTTTACTGCATTATTTCAATCGAAAACAAAGAAACGGGCATCTCTTCCAATTACCATAGACAGTGTTTACTTTGACACGGAAAAAGTCATTTTATACAGGATTTATGCTGAACCAGATACTGGGCAAGTAGTCATAAAACAATCATCATTGAAGGTATTGAATGCCATAGATTTTGATAGCGTACGCATTTTGGATTGCGTTGATACAGTTTTGCATGTATTGAATGATGGCGATATTCCTATCAAAATTTCGAATTTGACCAGTCTTCCAAGCGGGATTACATTCATTGGATCTACCCCGCCACTCGATTCCCTGCTTCAACCAAAAGATACAATGGAATGTATCATTCGATTTTGTCCGCGTTCATCTAAAGACATCACATCAATGATTGATGTCAACTCTTTAATACCTTGCACTATACTTGATTCAACTTCCATTGACGGAAAAGGGTATGCCCCTAATCTTTCAGTTCCCTTTTCGATTGGAAAGAATATTATGATGACTGACACCGTGTCAGGAGCACTTGGTGATACTATATCCGTTCCTATATGTATTGGTGAAGACTTTTCAACAATCTATCGTCAAGTAAATTATTATTTGAAATCGGTATCATTTGCTTTGACATTGAAATATAATCCCCATGCATTAAAGTATGATAGTCTTCGAAGTGTATTTGGTAATAACTTGTCGATACAACATAATCCCGGTACACTCACCATTATAGCCAAGCAATTGGATTCAGTAAAAAAAGGTGAACTTGCTCAAGCGCTCTTTACTGTTGCTGTTCCTGACTCAGCTATGTCAATGATGTATATCGAGCCAATCATCGTTACAACTGATTCATTACCATTTGTGAATATCATTCCGCTACTTGAAAATGCGACCTGTGTCATTTCACCAAAATGTAATTTGCATACATTGTCCTATGAATCAGAACTTCCCACAACAATGGAACATGTACCCAATCCGGTGAATAACACAGCTGAAATACGCTTTTCTTTAAAAGAAAAAGGGACTTTTACGCTTGCTTTGTATGGTTCTGATGGTGCTTATGTCAAAACTATCGCACAATCATCATTGAGTTCAGAAAAGGGTGATTATATGCACCTTTTGGATGTTTCCGATCTTCCAAATGGAACATATTTCTATGTTCTCGATACAGGAACATTCCGGGCTGTACGCAAAATGCATGTGATCAAATAGTGGAATATCCTTCGGTGCGAAAAGCATATTCACGTGAATTGCCTATTTTTGCCATATTCAGAATTTGATCAAAACAGCCATGTTGCAAGTAGTCCAATACCAAAAAAATGGTGAGATGTCATTAGTGGAGGTACCAACTCCTCAATGCAAAGTGGGCGGCATTCTTGTCCGAACATCAGCTTCATTGATTAGTGCCGGTACAGAAAGAACATCAGTAATTGGTGGGCAAGCATCATTGCTTGAAAGAGCAAAGAAACAACCCGAACAAGTGAAGCTTGTACTCGAAACGCTCAAGCGTGATGGTATCAAATCTACATATGATCGAGTACAAGCAAAATTAGACTCCTACAAAACACTAGGATATAGTGCCTCGGGGATAGTGATTGAATCACAATGTGAAGAATTTTCGCCCGGTGACAGAGTTGCATGCGCAGGTGCACAGTATGCACATCATGCAGAATTTATCAGCGTTCCCAAAAATCTTGCCGTCAAGCTTCCAGAATCCGTTTCATTCATGGATGCATCATATACTACTCTTGGCGCCATTGCTCTACAAGGAATTCGCCAGGCTGATTTGCGGCTAGGTGAAACCGTTGCAGTCATAGGACTTGGTCTACTTGGTCAATTAACTGTACAAATGCTCAAGGCCTCCGGCTGCAGAGTTATCGGGCTTGACCTAAACGATGAAGTACTTACCCTTGCAAAACAACATGGATGCGATATCACCCTTCAAAGTAATTCCTCTTCAGTTTCAACAATCATGAATTTCACAAGAGGAATTGGTACGGATGCAGTTATCATAACAGCAAGTACGGATTCAGATGCTCCTATTCAGTTGGCATTGTCGATATCAAGAAAGAAAAGCCCGATCGTCATCGTCGGCGCAGTTCCAATGAACATACCACGTTCACCCTTTTATGAAAAGGAACTTGATCTTCGGATTTCCTGCAGCTATGGCCCCGGAAGATATGACCCACTCTATGAAGAACAAGGAATTGATTATCCTGCCGGATATGTTCGTTGGACTGAACAACGCAATATGCAGGCATTCATAGATTTGTTGGAACAGCAGGTTATAACAACCGCACAATTGACAACCCACACATTTGCATTACATGATGCATTACATGCCTATGATATCATTTCGGGAAAGAATCCTGAACCTCATTTAGGTATTGCATTACTTTATTCTCCCGATGCGATTCCCCAATCAACAATATCATTGCAGTCATCCGGAAAGGAATTAAACAACCCCGGTATCGGTTTCATCGGCGCAGGAAGTTTCGCTCAAGCACAATTGCTTCCCCCATTACGAACTCTTGGCATAAGGATGCATGCTGTTACCACCTCAAATCCAGCTAATGCACTTTCCGTTGCAAAGCATTTTGGATTTGCGAATGCGGGAACGCAATCAGAGGAATTGATTGCAGATCCTTTGACTGATATCGTGTTTTGTGCAAGCAGACATGATACTCATGCTCAGTATGTTCTCTCGGCAGTACAAAAAGGCAAGCCTATTTTTGTTGAAAAACCTCTCTGCGTCAATCGTGCTGAGTTGCAAAACATTCAATTTACGGTAGAAACGCATAATGGAAAAGTAATGGTTGGATTCAATCGCAGATTTTCCAAACCATTTAAAGACATTAAGTCATTCTTTTCAGAAAGGACTGCTCCATTATCGATGATGTATCGTATCAATGCAGGTTCCATTCCTCTTTCCAGTTGGATTCAAGATCCCAAACAAGGAGGAAGAATTATAGGAGAGGCATGTCATTTCATTGATTGCATGGTATATCTTACTGATGCAAAACCAGTAGAGGTCTTCGCCAGAGCACTTTCTCATGAAGGTCGACACATGGCTCATCACGATTCGACTCATATAACAATACGCTTCTCCGATGGCAGCATTGGCACCATATTGTATTTAGCCAATGGAGATGCATCTGTTGAAAAAGAATATTGCGAAGTCTTTTCTGAGGGCAAATCAGCTGTCATGAATAATTTCACATCTGTCTTGTTTTCAGCGGGTAAGAAAAACAAACAGAAAACCTATGATGGCAAAAAAGGACATAAAGAAGAGGTACAAGATTTCATTCAAGCAGTGAAATCCGGTAGCCCCCTTCCAATTCCCTTTGAAACCCTCATGCTCGTGACTGAAGCCAGCATTGCTGCAGTTGAATCCATGCAACAAGGAAGTATCATCACTCTTTAATTCAATAATCATGTCGAAATCAATTCCGCCTCTTATTACTTCATCGACGGTTGATAAACAACAGCGCATTTCATTTCTCAAACATATGCTTATGGCAAGAGAATTCGACCTTGCAATGCAGCGATTGAATAGACAAGGCCGTGCTTTTGGAGGCGTTTATTCGCAAACAGGAAATGAAGCCACAAGCGTTGGTTCTGCATCTGCATTGGGTCCTAATGATGTGTTATTTCCAATGCATAGAAATATAGGTGGTCACTTTGTATTCGGGCAAGAACTCGACGTATTGATGAAAGCATTTCTTGCGCGTGAAGGAAGTTTAATGAGGGGTACAGACGGCACCGGTCACTATGCAGATCCACAAAAAAGAATTTATGGCAATATCTCCCATCTGGGTGCAATGATTCCTGTAGCCGCTGGTTTCACTATGGCGTCCAAACTTCGTGGTGAAATGTGTGTAGCCATGACATATATCGGTGATGGTGGTTCACAAACCGGCGAATTTCACGAAGCAATGAATTTTGCATCAGTCCAAAAGTTACCACTGATTTTGATCATCGAGAATAATCAATATGCCTATTCATCCCCCAACTCCATTGAATTTGCATGTGAACGTCTCTCCGACAGAGCACTTGGATATGGATGTCATGGAATAACAATTGATGGAACGGATGTAGAACTTGTTTATGAAACATGCATGGATGCAGTGAACAGAGCAAGAAACGGCGAAGGTCCTACCATCATCGAAACAATCACAATGCGCATGAGAGGTCATGCTGAGCATGATGATTTCAGCTATGTTCCCAAGGAACAGCTTGCACATTGGCAATTGATGGATCCTGTTGACAGATATATCGAACATTGCATTGCAAAAAAAGTATTGAAGAAATCCGAAATAGACAGCATGCGTGAATCAATCATTCAGGATATGCGCAATGCAATTGATGCTGTTATAGATCTTCCATTTCCACCCGCAGAGGAAGCATTTCGTAATGTATTCATGGATTAAGTAACATGTTACCAAAAAAAATAATGCTTCTTGGTTCAGGAGAACTTGGGAAAGAGACTATCATTAGCGCCCAAAGACTCGGAAATTATGTGATAGCAGTTGATTCTTATGCAAATGCACCTGGCATGCAAGTGGCAGATGAATGCGAAGTGATCTCAATGTTGGATGGCGATGCTCTTGATGCGATCATTGAAAAACATAAACCTGATATCATCATACCGGAAATAGAAGCCATAAGAACAGAGCGATTCTATGTCTATGAAGCTCAAGGAATACAAGTTGTTCCAAGTGCAAAGGCTGCTAATTTTACAATGAATCGTAAAGCAATCAGGGATCTTGCCTCAAAAGAATTATCAGTTAAAACTGCACGATATGGATATGCAACATCAATGTTGGAAGCAAAAACCATTGCCGATGAAATGGGCTATCCCTGTATTATCAAGCCACTGATGTCATCCTCCGGAAAAGGACAGTCAACAATTAAGAGTCCTGCAGATATTGAATCCTGTTGGCACTATGCAACTACTGGAGGCCGCGGAGATTCGAATGAAGTGATCATCGAAGAGTTTATTGCATTCGATTATGAAATAACATTACTCACAGTTACGCAGCAAGATGGGCCGGTTCTTTTTTGTCCTCCTATCGGTCATCGACAGGAGCGAGGTGATTATCAAGAAAGTTGGCAACCATGCGCTATGTCTGATGTAGCTTATGCTAAGGCATGCGAGATTGCAGAACAAGTTACCACTGCTCTTACCGGAGCCGGTATTTGGGGTGTTGAATTTTTCATCAAAGGAGATGAAGTATATTTTTCCGAATTGAGTCCACGCCCACATGATACGGGAATGGTCACTCTCGCCGGGACCCAAACATTTTCTGAATTTGAATTGCATTGCAGAGCTGTTTTGGGATTGCCAATCCCCTACATTAAACTAGAAAGACCTGGTGCCAGCGCTGTTATTCTCTATACCGAAGATGATCATAGTAAGCCGTCTTACAATGGAATGCAAACAGCATTAGCGATTCCCCAATCGGATATTCGACTTTTTGGCAAACCCTTTACGCGTAAATTCAGACGCATGGGTGTTGCTCTATCTTGGGGTGATACTGATACTTCAATGGAATCACTCAGAGAAAAGGCAGAAGCTATAGCCAAGTGCATTTCAATTCACACTTAAAGAAACAATCAAGGTACACTATGCCTGTCATGACATATCTCGAAGCGATTGCGGATGCATTAAGAATAGAAATGAGAATGGATGAATCCGTGTTTATGATCGGAGAGGATATTGGAACCTATGGTGGAGCATTCAAGCTCACGAAAGGATTTCTTGATGAATTTGGAAATAAGAGAATCATTGACGCGCCCATTTCAGAAGCAGCAATAATAGGTGCTGCAATTGGTGCTTCACTCAATGGAATGCGTCCAGTAGTGGAAATGCAATTCATGGATTTTATCACTTGTGGTTTCAATCAATTGGTGAATGTTGCAGGAACTACGGCTTATCGTTGGGGCATTGGTGTTCCAATGGTCGTACGTGGACCTGCCGGTGGAGGTGTGGGAGCTAATCCATTTCACTCCAGAAATTCCGAAGCATGGTTTGTACAAGCAACAGGTTTGAAAGTTGTTTGTCCTTCATCACCTGCTGATGCAAAAGGACTAATGACAGCATCAATACGGGACAATAACCCAGTCGTATTTTTTGAGCATAAGGGTCTGTATAGAAAAATCAAAGAAGAAGTTCCAGAAGGTGAATATATAATCCCCCTGGGGAAAGCACGAACAGTTTGCGAAGGAAAAGATGCATCTATCATTTGCTATGGAAGCGCTGTTCACATGGCGGTTGAAGTAGCCGAACGGATGAAAAAGGAAGGGGTTTCAATTGAGGTTATTGACATAAGAACACTAGTGCCATTTGATGAAGAGGCAGTAATTGCTTCTGCAAGAAAAACAAATCGGGTATTGATAACACATGAGGCAACATTGACCGGAGGATTTGCAGGCGAAATCTCTGCTAGGATCACGGAAAAAGCTTTCAACTCTCTCGATGCTCCTGTGAAAAGGGTTGCTGCATTCGATTCTCCAACCCCATTCGCACCAACATTAGAAAAAGCAATGCTTCCCAATGCTGATATCATAGAACAGGAACTTAGAGAATTACTTTTGTATTAAAACCCACAATGCATGGACAACATGATGCCATTTTTGGATAAGATGGCATACTTCTTGCTAAAATAAAGTCATATCATTGATACATCTCAAGATGCGTTATATTCTTTTGGCGACTGTTCACCTTTTATTGTTGTGCACACACACAATGATGGGGCAAGATAAAAGTAAGAATGATTATGGCTCTGTTCCTGATTCCATGATGGTTTTCAAATCTCCGAGACCTCTGATCAATCAACAAGTGGAATCAATGCAGCATGCATCTTTTTGGAGTATAGAATTACTGTTTTCGGGCAATGGATTTGGAGCAGGATGTTCTTATACCAAACAGTTGAATCCATCATTATCAATGAATGCATTGCTGGGGATGACCGGCAATAGAAATAGTGATGAACTCGAGTATATAGATCCATTTACAGGAAGTACATTTATACCGAATAAAGTCAATAGGTTGTTTTCATTTCCTTTATCAATCGGTATGCAGCAACGATTATTCAGAGAATCTTTATCTGATTCATTTAGGCCTTTTATTGGTTGCGGTCTCGGTTATGCTATGATTCTGCAAATACCATATGGTCAGAATCTTGTGCAAACTGAGCAAAGAACACTAGCTCATGGCAGGCCTTCAGGTTATGTGAGCCTGGGTTCGGCATTTGGAAATGAAGGTAGAACATCATTATCTGCTTTGATACGATATTATGTAATTCCTTATGGCGGGACTGGTATCGAAAGTATAAAAGATTTACCCATTACTGATTTTGGCGGACTATTCATTGCGTTGGGAATAGCATTTGGTAATTGACACTTTATTTTGTGAGGTTTGAGATTTATGAATCGGATACCTTTGAACGGGAAACAATTGACATTGGTGGTTATTGGTGCAATAGCATCTTTGACATTGGGATGGGGTGCATGTGGCAATACTCCTGGTAACCCACAAGATCCTAAACCAAAGAGAAATACCAAGATCAAAAAAACTGCTTCGATTGATACAAATCGCAAAGACAGCACACAAGCAAAAAACAATTCCAAAACTCAAGCCGGTGCTACAGGCGGGATAATTACGTACACAAAAACAGTGATTGTAAATGGAAAACATCTAGATTCCATTCGTCGAGCATATAGAAAAGTTGATACGATTCAGAATATTGCATATAGAGCTTTCATCACAGTAAATAGAAAAGATCTCCATTATTTCAGAGTAGGTGACACCGTCATCATTCCAAGCATATTGTCACCAAACCTTACGGATTATTCAATTTTCCCTGCTGAATATCATGCTGTGGATTCTTTACCAAAAATCATCATCGTTTCCAATGCATGGCAGAGTTATGCATGTTATGAATATGGAAAATTGGTACGATTTGCCGCCTGTAATACAGGTGAAGAACGAAAGGCTACATTCCCAGGAAAATATGCTCTGAATTGGAGGCATATACTGCGTAAATCATCTCTTAATTCCAGTTGGATTTTACCCTATACATGGAACTTTCACTTACATGCAGGCAGTGCATTTCACCAGTTCGACATGCCCGGAAGACCGGTATCACACTCTTGTATTCGTCAATTCAGAGATGATGCACGCTGGTTATTCTATTGGGGTGAAGGAGCTAAGCGGGACACAATAAAGAGAAGATATATCCCATTTTCCGGTACTCCTGTCATTATACTTGACATGTTTGATTTTTCCAGAAAAAAGGGTGGACCTTGGTGGGACATTACAGACAATTCCTTCAAGATCGCTCTTCCTCAAGATCCAATGAACACTGAAGAAGCTTGGATACCAATCTCGCAAGTTCCACATAGTGCAAGAGGCGGCTTGCCAAACAAAGAACGATATATAGCCGCTGAAGACACGTTAAGAATACGCGGCATTATTAGAGATGGTGTTAAATTACGGGCATCAATCCAATATTCTCGGAAAAAGAAGCCTGCCGCTGCAGGGACAACTCCTCTTCCGGCAATTCAATCAAAGCCATCTAATTGATGCTCGAACATCTTGGAAATGGCTGATTTGGAAAAACTTTGCTATTTTTGAAGTGTCAACGTTAGGTTTTTCTTTGGCATTTCATGACGATCACTGAATTGAATGATAGACTCAATGAGCTTTTCCCTCCCGAAACTGCCTGGAGTGGAGATGCCATTGGCCTACAAATTGGTCGTTATCCAAGCAATCTTGAAATCAGATCCTTGCTTGTTGCATATGAAATAAATCAAGATGTTATTTCAGAAGCTGCGTTACATGATATTGATTGCATTTGTGTCTTTCATCCGCTGATTTTTTCGCCTCTGAGAACGATCACCAGACAAGACAGAGTCTCTTCCCATGTGCATGATCTCATCCGATACAATATCGGACTCATCGTGGTTCATACGAATTTCGATACTCATCCTCATGGTACAAATGCACTTGCGGCTCAATCTCTAGGACTTGAACGCGCTACATTGAGGCCACTCATTCCTGACAAGAATCTCGAACAATTCGGAATGGGGATTATCGGATCCCTTCCCGAGAGCATGACTTCGATTGAATTCGCTGAACATTGTTCTCAAGTATTCGGTGCTCCTGTTCGATTTGCAAAAGGAAATACAGACCATATTCAAAAGATAGCAATGGTTTGCGGTAGCGGATCTCAATACATGAAGTCTGCGCTTGATGCCAATGTGGATTGCTTTATTACCGCGGATGTGAAATATCATCAATTTCACGAAGCCAAAGGAGCAATTATGTTGCTTGATCCCGGTCATGCAGAAATGGAACAATTTGTTGTGTCAGGCATGATGTCAATCATTAAACATGATGATACACTCAAGAACTTGACAATCATTGGTTCAGAAGTTCATACTTCACCAATACACTATGCATAATTCGAACGTTAATTAGATTCAATCATATATCACCAAGAGCTTATTATGAACTCTCTCGCTACTATGCTTTCAACCATGTCAGAAATTGATTCAATTCTTGACGATCTTAAGGAAGAGCTTGGCGATCTTCCCCAGCAAGTGAAAGAAGCAGAAGAATTTGTCGGCTTAAAAACAAAACAAGCTGAACAATCACAAAAGGACATTCATGATATTGAAGAGTTTAAAAGCCGCTCACATATTCGTTTACAAGAGATAAAAGATAAAGAAGATCAACTTGCACAGCAACAATTCAATGTTAGAAACAACAAAGAATTTGATGCCATTACACATGAGATTGAATCCTTAAGAGATGAGCGCAACAAAATTTATGATGACCAAAGAACAATCGGTGTAAAAGAAGAAAATCTTCGGTCAATCATGGAACAAAGTGCAACAGAATTGGATGAAGCTCAGAAGCATCTTGCTGAAAAGGAACAAGAACTCACATCCATTTCCCACGGACATAATGATGAGATTCTTGAACAAACTAAAAAACGGGCTGCACTTGCAAAGGAAATCCCAACCGCAATTTTTGCTGAATATGAACGCATCAGAACATTTCATAAAGATGCTGCAGTAAAAGTCAAGAAGAATAGCTGTTCCGGATGCTTCAGTGCCGTTCCTCCTCAAAAAATCGTTGAAATGAGAAATAAATCCGACTTGATGTTTCTTTGCGAACATTGCGGAAGGATTCTCGTCGGAGAATAACCACTATTGACGGGGCTGTCGGAGAAGCGCGCCGTGTTTCACGGTGAGGAAAGTCCGAACTCCAAAGAGCAGCGTGCTTTGTAACACAAAGGCGATAATGCATTTCGCAAGAAATGAGAAGTCGACGGAAAGTGCAACAGAAAACATACCGCCGATATATTCGGTAAGGTTGAAATGGCGAGGTAAGAGCTCACCGCATTCATGGTGACATGAATGGCATGGCAAACCCCACGCGGAGCAAGGCAAATAAGAAAAAGGTGTCTTCGGACAATCGAATTGCTCGTTCGATATCAACTTTTTCGGGTATGCCGCATGGAAATCAATGGCAACATTGATTCAAGATAAATGCTTCTCCTCCCAAGGGAGACAGAATTCGGCTTATAGACAGCTTCGTTTCTTCTTTCTATCCTATGTTGTGTTTATTGAATCATACCAGACCCGAATGGGTTGATATAGCTGCTGCAGATATCAACTCTCTTCTCATTGATCATGCTCATTGTGAAAAAAAAGCTGCTGCAAATGCATTGTCTATGATTCAGCGATATCCTCAGCACGAAGACATCGTCCGTGAAATGATAACTATAATGAAAGAGGAGTGGAATCACTTTGAACAAGTATATAATCGCATTCGCAATCAAGGTGTGCATTTAAACAAAGATCGCGGCGATGAATATGCCAAACGCCTCTCTGATCATATCCGAAAAGATGAACCCCAAAGAATGCTCGACCTTTTATTGGTTGATGCTTTGATTGAAGCTCGTTCATGCGAACGCTTCTCACTTTTGTCAAAATCATCTTCAATTCCTCCTGAACTGCGTTCATTTTATCAGGAATTGTTTGCAAGCGAGGCAGGACATTACAAAACATTCACAGAGCTTGCGAGAGCGTACTTCCCTTCAGACATTGTGAAGCATAGGCTCCATGAATTGGCAACTATAGAAGCCTCAATCATTGATACTTTAGGCTATCTGCCCACAATACATGGGTGATGTAATGGATACTCCTTCCATAATATTTATGGGTTCACCCGATTTTGCAGTTCCGGCATTGCGAGCATTGCACGAAACCTTTGGGTTGACTGCCATTGTAAGCGTACCTGATAAACCCTCCGGCAGAGGACAAATTCTTCAAAGTTCAGCTGTCAGTAAAGAAGCAATATCTCTCGGCATTCCTTTGTTAACACCTGAACGATTAAATGTCCCAGAATTCATCGAACAACTTTCCGACCTGCGCCCGGATATCATCGTCGTCATCGCATTTCGCATACTTCCAAAAGAAGTGTATTCACTAGCAAAGCTTGGAGCATTCAATGTTCATGGAAGCTTGCTCCCAAAATATAGAGGAGCGGCTCCAATTCAATGGGCAATCATAAATGGCGAAACAGAAACAGGTCTAACTGCTTTTCTTTTGAATGAAACTGTTGATACTGGTAATATCATTGGACAGACTCGCATTCACATTCCGGATGACATGACATCCGGAGAACTCTTTACAACTCTCATGAATCCTGCTGCCGAACTTGCTGTGAGCACATGTAAAGATTTATTATCTGGCAATGCAATTGCACTGCCTCAACATCATGAACTTGCAACACCGGCACCAAAACTGTTTAGACAAACATGTAAGATCGATTGGAATAAACCTTCGAAATCAATAGTTAATCTGATTCGGGGATCAAATCCCAAACCTGGTGCATGGACCGTGTTCAATGGTAAACCTCTCAAAATTTTAAAAGCTTGTAGTGGCGATCCCTCATTGTTGATTGAACCTTCTTCATTTATGATTAACGAACAGGGCTTTTTCATCGGCACTTCAGATGGGAATTTGTCGCTCTTGTACATTCAGGAAGAAGGAAAAGCCGCAATGAATGTCACAGATTTTCTCCGTGGATATCGCGGATTCAAAGAAGGAGTCTGCTCATGATGGATCCACTAGAATTTTGGACAATATGTAATGCGAATGGCATACTCCTCTCTCGAGAGCAAATGGAAATTTTTGAAAGGTTTCATGATGAATTGCTGTATTGGAATGAAAAGGTAAATCTAATTTCTAGAAAAGACATGGACAATATTTGGATTCGCCATTTCATGCATTCACTCAGCATTGTCAAAGCCAACTTAATCGACCCTAAAAGTCACTGCATGGATGTTGGATGTGGCGGTGGCTTTCCCGGAATACCTGTCGGGATTGCAAGGCCTGATGTCCATATTACCCTCGTGGACTCAATTGCCAAGAAAATGAAACTGACTTCAATGTTTGCAGACCATACCGGGCAAAGAAATTTTAAGGCAGTCGTCACTCGCATGGAAGACTTGGCCACTCAAAAAGAACTACGAGGATCTTTTGATCATATTCTTGCCAGAGCAGTAGCACCTATTTCCTCACTAATACAATGGACAAAGCCACTTTTGAAAAGCAATGGTTCCTATATGTTGCTCAAAGGGGGAGATCTAACTGATGAAATCAATGTAGCCAAACAATCTTTTCCCGGACTCATTATTAATGAAATTCCTATCAAATGGTTAGGCGTACAGTGGTTCGAAACTGAAGAAAAGAAACTATTGATTTGTTCCTTTGACAGTCATTCATAATTCCCTGCCCTGTTAGCCCTTCCGCTCAAGAAAATAGGAGTTTACCTTCTTTTTGTTCTATACCGAGAAAACATTGAGCATACTATTGCTTCTTACATGAGCAAGTAAAACAAGTACTAAAAAATTACATATCTTTATTATTTTCAAGGGCTTATGTGATTTATAGGCAAATTCTACAATCGTATCTATAAAATAAGGGGTATTTTAGGTCATGAATCCGTATCCTTGTTGGTTTTCAAGGAAATACAATCGCAAGGCAAACAAAATGAAGGATTTATGAATTTTTTTCAATTTGGGCAAATATCAGGCATCAGGTATATTACAGCTCACATCGAGCAGCATACGATGTGATAGTTTTACACACTATCTAGGGAGTTACCGATGATAGGAATCATCAAGCATTTCTATGGCATTTGCATTATGTCTATTGGCATAATGTTATTTCACGCGCCACCCTTTTACGCACAAAGCCCCGAAAACCAAGCCGGTAAACAGCAGCAAATACAAGGCATCGACAAAGAAGCCCAAACTACTGCAGGCAAGGTTATTTCTGAAAAGCTCGAAAGAGCTAGGCAGAAGTATCTCAAGGCATTAACTGCAATCGAGAATGACGATACATTATCCATTCCAAGACTCTTCGAAGATGCGGTTCAGGCTCTGAACTCCCTGGCAAGCTATCCTGGTATTGAATCTAATGAAGATTTTGCCGACTTGGCTCAATCAATCATAGACGACTATGAGAGTTATGTTCAAATCATTGACAGTTTGCCTGAGAGCTCTTCAGCATTTATGCTAAGGAACAAAATCTATCAGGAAGTTGAGGAGATAGATCCAGGTTCACCTGCAATGTCAACATTGCAATTTGCTAGTTCGAGGGTATCAGGTGCTCCAGGCGTGCCTGGAATGACAATTCCCTTGGACATAAATGAATATGTTCAAAAAAACATTACGTTTTTGTCCCAAGACAAGGGAAAGAAATTCTTCAAACGATGGATTGAAAAAAGCACCAAATGGTTTCCACTTTTGAAGAGAATCGCCAAAGAAGAGGACATGCCAGAAGAGATCATTTACCTTGCAATGATTGAAAGCGCATTAAATCCAAATGCCGTTTCATGGGCAAAGGCAGTCGGAATGTGGCAGTTTATGCAGGCAGCAGCAAGCGATTATGGTCTCAAGATGAATTCATGGGTTGATGAAAGAAGAGATCCTGAAAAGTCAACACGTGCTGCGATGAGATATTTGAAATGGCTTTACAATGAATTTGGTGATTGGCATCTGGCTCTTGCTGCATACAATAGCGGACCAAATGGCCCTGTTCGCCGCGGTGTTTCCCGCATTCAAAAAGATGCACCGACTTTTTGGGATATTCGTGAGTTTCTTCCGAAGGAAACCAAGAATTATGTGCCCTTGTACATAGCGACAGCAGTTATATGCATGAATCAGGAACAATATGGTTTCTCAAAAGATGAATTATCATTTGAGCCTGAATATGTTTACGAAACGCACCCGATTGAAGGCTCGATTAGTCTCAAAGTACTTGCTCAATGTTTGAATGAAAACGTTGAACAGATAAAAGAGTTGAACCCGGAATTAGTAGGAATAACGACACCTCCTAACAGTGATGCTCCTTATGAGTTGAAAATACCTATTGGCAAAAAAGAGTTTTTCGTACAAAATCTTGCAAAACTCACTCCTGAAGAGTTAAACCCATGGGTTCTCCATACTGTGGAAAAGGGTGAAACAATCGCAGAAATAGCTGCTCAATATGCAGTGAATACACAAGATATTACCGGAAACAATGCCCTTTCATCCGGCAGCAAACTCAAGAAAGGAATGTCCTTACGCATCCCAAGAGAGGCACTGGGTACAGCAACCGTGGCGGAAAGCACTACAAGCAGTGATTCAATAACAGGCATTCCCTCAACTGGTGAACAAATCTCAAAGAGCCCTGCTTCAACTGCTTCCATTGATGCAAAGAAAAGTATCCAGCCAGTGATACCTGCTCAATCAACAGCTTCCAATCCGCAAAAAAATACCACTCAGAATGAATTGATTGCAAAAGCAACACCATCAATTCCTTCTAATCCTGTAAAAGTGACTAGTCCTGTGGCTGCGGAAGAACAGATTACATCCGATGAGATTGTTGAATCAAATCCATCCACATCTTCACAGCAAAATCAATCTCAAATATCAAAAAAAGAAATAAGTGAGTCAAATCCTACTACTTCAAAAAAGAGTGGTCGTGAACATGTGAAACATATCGTACGTTCAGGAGAAACATTATACACGCTTGCACAGAAATACGGCGTGAGAATGACCGACCTCAGAAATTGGAATGGAATCTCATTTGATACCGATCAATTAGCAGAAGGCCAAGAACTGATTGTTTCCTCAACGGCGAGCCCAAAACTTGTATACATACAAGAACAAAAACATAAGAGCCCCGCTCAATCAGTAAAAAGAGGAAATAAGCATACCGTTAGAAAAGGCGAAACTCTAGCTCAAATCGCAGATGATTATGGCGTTGATATTGAATCTCTTCGGAAGGCAAATAATTTAAAGAAATCCGGTATAGTCAATGCCGGTATCAGCTTGCGCATTCCTAAGCAAACTTACTCCGATGAGCGTTCATCAAGAGCTGTCTCAAAGAAAAGAACATCCGCTTCTACCTTGAAAGTACATTCACTCAAAAAGGGCGAGTCACTTTCCAAAATTGCAGCAATGTATAATGTGAGCGAAAAAGATCTACGTTCATGGAATCCAGGCATCAAAGCGAGTAAAGTAGTCCGCGGACAAAAAATCAAGGTATATTCAAAAGTTTCAGGCAAAGGAAGTTCATCAGATTCCAAAAGCCGTTCTTCCTCGCGTATTCCAAAAAAATACAAAGTACGTAAGGGAGATTCCATGAAAAGCATCGCGAACAAATTTGGAATCTCACTTTCACAATTGAAGAAGAAAAATAAGAAAGTCAAAAGTGGACTGAAAGCAGGGCAATCCCTCCGCATTCAGTAAACCTTTTCGATTTTATGCGTTCTAACGGCAAAGCAGTATATTGTTTTGCCGTTTTTTTTTCTGGTTTATGATAATCATGTATTTACTTGCATTCATACTGTGTATTGGCAGCATTCATGCGCAGCAAGCTCTGAGGAATATCCCAAATGAGGCATTTGGTTTAGGGGAAAGATTGGAGTATAAAGTAGGCTATCAATTTGTGAAAGCCGGTGATGCATACTTTCATGTGCAACCCAAGTCTTTCATGTTTAAAGGTAGGCCATGTTATGATATACGATTTGAAGTACGTTCACTCAAATCATTGGATTGGCTCTATAAAGTACAGGATATCTATCGCACTCTCGTTGACATTGATGGCATATATCCTTACTATTTCGAACAGAGGATTCGTGAAGGAGGATATAGAAAAGATGCAAAAGCTCAGTTTGATCATCATTCCAAAAAAGCATTTGTAGATGATAAATCATATCCATTCCCTACTTTCTCTCATGATATAGTCTCAGCTTTCTACTATGTGCGGACAATGGATTTATCAACAAGAAAAAAAGGCGAAATGATACAATTAAAGAACTTTGTTGATGATAGTACCTATACACTTGGTGTTCGTATTCATGGGAAACAAACAATTACCGTTCAAGGCGGGACTTTCAATTGTGTCGTTGTCGAGCCAATGGTAACCAAAGGTGGTCTCTTTAAAAGCGAAGGAAAGATTCTATTATGGTTAACAGATGATGAGCGAAAAGTCCCTGTGAAAGTCAGTACAAAAGTATTGATCGGGGCAATCGAAGCTGAATTGACTAATTTTTCAGGGACAAGGGGTCCTATCAAAGCAAAAATCAAGTAAAATGAAGACTTACAGCGGATGAATTGTTGAAATTCCAGTAAATTTGCAAAAAGTTGAACTCAATATTTCGGCAATAACAACCTATGTCCATACAACAAAACAATCATGTTGTTGAACCTGCAACGATTGAAGATATACGTCATCTCTATGATGAATTGATTACTGAGCTCAAACCTGAGGTCAAAAGAATCCTTGAGCAATGGGAAAGCACCACGCAGAATTACCGAAATGATGAATTCACCTATACCGTTCGTGATAAAGAGATCAAAGTTGAGAATTTCATCGAGTCTCTTAGTCATACAAAGATTCCCAAAATAGCAACACCTCAATTCAAAGACTGGGGAGAGATAGTTCGTTGGAGCATGAGAGAGAATTTTCCTGGTGAATTCCCTTATACTGCAGGTGTATACCCATTCAAGAGAACAGGAGAAGATCCTACTAGAATGTTTGCAGGCGAAGGCGGACCTGAAAGGACCAATAAAAGATTTCATTACTTAAGTCAAGGGATGCCTGCTGCTCGCCTGTCTACAGCTTTTGATAGCGTTACGCTATATGGAGAAGACCCTGATTTCAGGCCTGATATCTATGGAAAGATTGGAAATAGTGGCGTTTCAATCGCTACATTGAATGATGCTAAGAAACTCTACTCAGGTTTTGATCTCTGCGATCCAAAAACTTCAGTATCAATGACCATCAATGGTCCGGCTCCGATGCTACTAGCATTTTTCATGAATGCTGCAATTGATCAAGAATGTGAGAAATACATTATTGAGCATGACCTTGTGGATGAAGTGAAAACCAAGATTGAACATATCTATGCTCAATCTAAGCATGCAAAACCCTCATATTGTTCTGATCCAGCAACACAAGCAAAGGAACTACCAGATGGTAATACGGGGCTTGGTCTTTTGCTTCTGGGTATAACCGGCGACAAAGTTTTGACAGCAGAGGCATATGAAGCATGTAAAGTACGTGCACTGAAAACAGTTCGTGGAACAGTGCAAGCAGACATTCTCAAAGAAGACCAAGCACAAAATACATGCATTTTTTCAACTGAATTTGCCCTCAAAATGATGGGTGACATTCAGAAATATTTCATCGATAAACAAGTGCGTAATTTCTACTCCGTATCCATTAGTGGATACCATATTGCTGAAGCTGGAGCCAATCCAATTACGCAATTAGCATTTACATTGGCAAATGGATTTACATTCGTCGAATACTATCTTTCTCGCGGCATGCATATTGATGATTTTGCGCCGAATCTTTCATTCTTTTTCTCAAATGGGATAGATCCCGAATATGCAGTCATCGGAAGAGTTGCGCGAAGGATATGGGCAAAAGCAATGAAAAATATTTATGGTGGTAATGAGCGTTCTCAAATGCTTAAGTACCATATTCAAACATCCGGAAGATCATTGCATGCTCAAGAAATTGATTTCAATGATATTCGAACCACATTGCAGGCACTCTATGCTATTTATGATAATTGCAATTCATTACATACCAATGCATATGATGAAGCCATTACTACTCCAACCGAAGAATCTGTAAGAAGAGCAGTTGCGATTCAACTTATCATCAATCGTGAATTGGGTCTGGCTAAAAATGAAAATCCCTTGCAAGGGTCTTTCATCATCGAAGAATTAACCGATCTAGTTGAAGAAGCAGTATATGCAGAATTCAATAGAATTTCAGAAAGAGGCGGCGTGCTTGGATCAATGGAAACAATGTATCAACGAAATAAAATACAAGAAGAATCACTGTATTATGAAACATTGAAACATACCGGAGAATATCCAATCATAGGTGTGAATACATTTTTGTCAAAGAATGGTTCTCCAACAATCATTCCTCAAGAAGTTATTCGATCAACAACACAAGAGAAAGAACAACAAATTTCAAATGTGCATGACTTCCACGAACATCATGCACATTCAGCAGAAACAGCTTTAAGAAATTTAAAACAAACCGCCATTGCAGATGGTAATATATTTGAAGCTCTGATGGAAGCGGCAAAAGTGTGCTCGCTTGGGCAGATGTCAAATGCATTATATCAAGTAGGCGGTCAATATAGAAGAAATATGTAATTCATTTTATAGAGGTTTAACTCATGAAATCACTTTTCTCTTCAGTCTACATCATATTTGCGATGGGACTATCATTCGGACTCACTTCTTGTTCCGATAATTCTTCAACAACTCCAACCCCATCGGCCGACATAATGCCAGTCACAACCGGCAGCCATTTTGTCTATAATGTTATCAGACTAGATTCTTTGACGGGACAACGCGACCTGAATACAGTTGTAGTGGATTCGATGATTGTTAGTGGATCATCACTCAAAGATGGAAAAACTGCTTATGCATTTGATGTATTCAGATCGAATGTAAAAATCAGAACAGACTTCTATGCAAAAGAAGGTCAAACTGCATGGGGTTACTGGCAGTTTATTCCACCCGGTATCGTATTGACCGATTTGATCAATACCATTATTCCTCAAACAAGAAGATGGTCTAAGTTTGCGGATTTAAATGCTACTGCTGAATGGACAATTGCCGATACCAATATCACCGGAGTTTCCGTTCCATTCAATGGTCAGAATATACCTTTATCTTCAAATATCTCCATGAAGGGTAAGAAGCTTGAAACATCAAGCGTAACCATCAATGGTAATTCTTACCCAAACACTACCAAATTTGAGCTAACATTGACATTAAAGCCATCGATTACCATATTCGGAAATGCATTCGCTGTTGACCCAATTATTGTAAAGCAATATGTTTGGATTGCCCAAAATGTTGGTATTGTAAAAGAAGAATTCCCTGCTTTGGATTTGAAAGTTTCCATTCCTGGCCTTGAGCCGATACAATTCAAAGGTGATGGATTTGTAAAAGAATTGCTTCGCTATTCAGTGAAATAATTCAATAGAATTGAATGCTACAAAGCCCCAAGTATAGTTCATTGGGGCTTTTTTTATTCAATAATATGCCCAAATAAATCAAACTCAGCCGCATCATCAATCTCAACCCAAATCATGTCCCCTGGATGAAGAGGCGATTCTGAACGAACATAGAGTTCATTGTCAACCTCAGGGGCATCCTGTTGTGTTCTACATTGATATTCCCCATTGATTTCTTGTTCGACCATAGCTCTTACTCTTTTCCCAATCAATTGTTGATTGGCTTCATGAGAAATCTGCTTTTGAATATCCATCAAGATCGTTCTACGTTCATCCTTCACTTCCTGAGGTATTGGATCTCCAAGAATATATGCATAGGTATCATCCTCTTGCGAATAAGTAAAAACACCCATGCGATTCAATGCTCCTGTGCTCACGAAATCACATAATTCTTGAAAATCATCTTCTGTTTCCCCTGGATAACCAACAATGAAAGTGGTTCGCAATGTGATTCCCGGAACGGTTTCCTTGATATGATGAATCAACTCCTCTGTTGCTCTTCTCGTAATGCCGCGCCGCATTGATTTTAACATATTGGTTGAAATATGTTGCATTGGCATATCAATATAGGAGCAAATATTTTCCCTTTCAGCAATGACGGGGAGGATCTCTTTTGGGAACTTTGCCGGATATGCATACATGAGTCTAATCCATTCAGCTCCTGAAGCATCACTGAGAGCGCGCAATAATGAATCAAGACTTCGCTTTCCATAAATATCCAATCCATAGCATGTTGAATCTTGAGCTACAAGCACTAATTCCTTCACACCCTGACGTGTCAATGATTGAGCTTCACGAACTAGATCTTCAATTGGTTTTGAACGATGTTTACCCCGCATTAAAGGGATAGCGCAAAATGAACAAGGATTATCGCATCCTTCACTTATTTTCATGTATGCATAATGTCTTGGAGTGGATATAACACGTTCTCCGAGCAAGGCATATTTCAAATCAGGAGAAACAACTTTCAAAATATTGGCATAAGCTTCTGTGCCGAAGAAATGATCCACCTCAGGAATTTCTAGTTTCAAATCATTCCCATAGCGCTCAGACAAACAACCTGCTACAATCAATGTTTCTATTTTTCCTTGTTTCTTGAGTTCCGCTGCTTCCAATATTGCTGAAACACTTTCCTCTTTCGCAAGATCTATGAACCCACACGTATTGATAATCACGGTTGATGCCTGTTCGGGATCGTCCACGAGAGTCAATTTCGCAGATTGCAAGTGGCCAGACAAAACCTCTGAGTCGACTGTATTTTTACTACATCCAAGGGTAATGACCGATACGGTGTCTTTTATGAGTTCTTTATGTGCCATATTGGAAATTTTAAGTTTTTGATTACAATCATGCAAAATAGCAAATTGAAAGGTGCATTTAGGCATGAGTTCATTCTAAATTATTTGTAAGTTCCGGCTCAGACAGTTCGTATTTTTGTAATACAATCATTAGCTTGCGATTATGGACTCATTATTGAACACGGCTATCGAAGCAGCACGAAAAGCCGGAGCTCTCCTCAAAGAGGGATTCAGGTCACAATTTTCCGTCTCTTCAAAATCTCGATATCATGACTTGGTCACTGAATATGATTTACGTTCAGAAACCATCATCATGGAACATATTCGTACGCATTTTCCAACACATGCCATCCTGTCAGAAGAATCCGGGAATCACACAGCCTCGAGTGATATTACATGGGTAATTGACCCTTTGGATGGCACGGTTAACTTTGCACATGGAATACCCTTGTTTTGTATTAGCATTGCAGCAATCCAAAACAATACTATACTCTTTGGAGTTATTTATGCTCCGATGACCGATGAATTATTTATAGCCGAAAAAGGAAAAGGAGCATATTACAATGGAGAGAAGATACATGTCACAGATGTTTCGACATTAACGAAGTCTTTCCTCGTTACCGGATTTCCCTATTCAGTCAGCGATAATCCCGGACATTGCATTGAACATTTTTCACATCTTGTTTCAATGGGAATACCGGTTCGAAGATTGGGTTCGGCTGCTTTAGACTTGGCATATGTGGCAAGTGGTCGTTTTGATGGTTTCTGGGAAATATTATTACAACCCTGGGATATGGCTGCCGGATCATTGCTCGTTTCTGAAGCCGGTGGAATAGTCATTGATTATCATGGCAAGCAACTAAATATGGATACATCCTCATCCATCATCGCCGGAAATTCAGTATTAGCACATGAAATATTGATTGAATTACAGAAAATAAATCATGTCTATCAGAGCGGAGACTTTCATGAATAAGCCGATGCACTATTCATACATGCACGGTGCTGGTAATATATTTTGCGTCATAGACAATCGTGAACAGAAATTGTCGGTTGATGAACTATCTGCATTTATCGTATCAGGTCTTCCAATTGACTGTAACGTAGACGGCCTCATAGCATTACGCGATAGTGATACTTATGACATGGAAGTTGATTTTCTTAATCCCGATGGTTCTCACGGAGCAATGTGTGGAAATGGTGCACGCTGTGCTGTAAAATTCTATGTTCAACATTTTTTGAATCCAATACCACATTACGGAGATGTCTCTTTTTCCATGGCGGGAACTGAATACGAAGCCGAGTTTGTGGATTTTGGCAATCATGTAACCATATATTTTCCTGAAACACAAAGTATCACTCCCATCACTCTTCCCAATGCATTGGAGGCATTCTACATTGAAAATGGTGCTGATCATGTAGTGATTGATGCAATGCAATATGTTTCAAATGAACGTGAGTTTGAAGAATTTGATCTTCATTCATTTGCTGAACCAATAAGGCATGCAGAACAATTTCCTAGAGGTGCAAATGTCAATCTGGTTTTCCCAAAAGAAGGAAACAGACTTCGCATACGAACATTTGAGAGAGGAGTCGAAAGAGAAACAGCAGCATGCGGCACGGGTGCTTTAGCTGTTGGTTTTGCCTATGCTTCAAAGTCCGGACAAAACGGATTATCCGGTGGGCCATATATGTATCCAATCGAGATAGAAGTTTGCTCCGGTGAGATTCTGCATATACATTCCAAGAAACGAATAGATAGCATCAGTTTATCAGGTCCTGCCGAGTTCTTGACTGAACAAGAAGCTTATAAATTATTCCTCATGAATCAGAAGAGAATGCAATGATTTTCATGGGCATAGATCCAGGCAGCGTCATTTGTGGTTATGGCGTTATAGAAAAAACAGGAAATTCTTCATTCCGAGTGTTGGAATTCGGCGTGGTTGAAGCCAAAAAACGATTTGATTCCATGCCACAGCGATTGAGTATGATCTATGAAGAATTGATAGCAGTCATAGAACGCACATTACCTGATGAAATATCATTGGAAGCAACATTTTATGCTAAGAATGCACAGTCTCTCATCAAACTTTCTCATGCTCGTGGCGTTGCAATGCTTGCCGGGAATCAAAGAAGTATTCCTGTCATCGAGTATTCAGCAAAAGAAGTGAAGCGTGCAGTGACAGGTAATGGCAATGCAAGTAAAGAGCAAGTAGGATTTATGGTAAAATCCTTATTGAACATCGAAGAAGAATCAACCTTCTTTGATGCAACTGATGCCTTGGCTGTTGCCCTCTGCCATGGCATGAAAAGAAGCACGCCGAAAAAAAGCGCAAAATCTTGGATGCAATTCATTCATGAAAACCCTGATCGAATCAAACGATGAAAGATCATCTCTCATTCATAGAATATCTTGCCGGTAGATTGCAACAACCACTTCCAGGTTGGGAATATCAACAAAGGATGAGCCCATATGTTAAAGGACAACAAACTCTTGAACCACGCCTAATTCCTCCTGACGCAAAACAAACAAGTGTGGCAGCTTTGCTGTTTCCTGGTGAAAATGGGTCTGAATTGCTATTTACAATGAGGAGCACCAAAGTTTCTCATCATAAAGGACAGATCTGTTTTCCGGGTGGGAGATCCGAAGAAAGTGAAAGTATAAGGCAAACCGCATTGAGAGAAACACATGAAGAACTAGGCATTCCGCGTGAATACATTTCCGTCATTGGAAATCTATCTTCATTGTTTGTTCCTCCCTCTCATTCGATGATGCATGTTATTGTCGGGCATCTTCCAACTAAACCGATTGTTAATCCAAATCCAATGGAAGTGGAAGAAGTGTTTTCCATCGCATTACATGATTTAGCTTTCAAACATGAAATACAGCATATAACAAAAATGCGATCACCTGATTTGGAAGTATTGGCTCCTTGTTGGCAAATACATCCAAAGAACCACCTTTGGGGTGCAACTGCAATGTGTGTAAGCGAATTGATTGGTTTATATCAAGATTTCCTGAAAATCAATGACTCAAATGATTGATCATATTGAATCAGCCCTAAAGAAACTACGACTTCATTTTACCAAGGATGATGTACTCACTTCCCTTCCTCACAGATTGCTATATGCTCATGATGCAAGCGCATATAGGATCATACCAGTGGGCATAGTTTTCCCCAAAACAACAGATGATATCATCTTTTTGATGCAATGGGCTAAAGAATTTACTATCGGATTAACATTCAGATCAGCAGGTACTTCACTTTCTGGTCAAGCAGTAGGACATGGACTCATAGTTGATTGCTCCAAGTATTGGAAGCATGCATCTTTTGAAGAACTTTCTCATATCGTTACTGTTGAACCGGGCATTATTGGTGGGCATGTCAATCGTATGCTTGCACGATATCATCGTAAAATCGGACCCGATCCTGCATCCATAAATGCCTGCATGATGGGAGGAATCCTTGCAAATAATGCAAGTGGAATGTGTTGTGGCATTGAATACAATTCTTATCATACGATTGAATCGCTCGAATGTATTTTTCCTGATGGAACAGTCTTTGATAGTTCATTGGAAAATGCAGATGAATTATTGATGAGCCAATCCCCTGAACTTTATAAAGGACTACAGGAAATACGTGATGCAATAATATCCAGTCCTGAACTCATACAAACCATTCGTCATAAATACCGTTTGAAAAATACGGTAGGTTATTGTTTGAATGCTTTTCTTGATGAATCCAATCCGGCAAATATTATCAAGCGATTATTGATAGGTTCTGAAGGTACACTAGGGTTCATAACAAAAGCTCGGCTTCGCACTATTCCGACATTACCTCATGCAGCAACAGCAATCTTGTTTTTCAAATCAATAGATGATGCATGCCAAGCAATTCCAATATTGACGCAAACAAATCCTGCAGCGCTTGAATTGATGGATCGTTCTGCATTGCGTTCCATCGAGCATCAGGATGGTGCACCGGAAATCACTACTTCTCTAGGGGATGATGCCACAGGAATTCTAATTGAGTATCAGTCACATTCAACTGATGAGTTATCGCAATCCCTTCATGCATTCAACAAAATACTCAAATTAATTTCATTGATTGATATACCTGAATTTACGACTGATACACAAAAGAGACAGCAGTATTGGAACATTAGAAAAGGCATGTTTCCATCCGTTGGGGCATCTAGAGCAAAAGGTACAGGTATTATCAATGAAGACATCGCTGTTCCGGTTCATTCATTGAGCAATGCCGTAAAAGATCTCAGACACCTTTTTGCTACATATCACTTTGATGAAGCCATCATATTCGGTCATGCAAAAGAGGGCAATCTTCATTTTGTAATTGCACATTCTTTCGATACTCCGGAAGAAATTCAGCATTTCGGAGATTTCATGAATGATTTGGCAACAATCATCATTGACAAGTATAATGGATCTATGAAAGCTGAGCATGGTACTGGAAGAAATATTGCTCCATTTGTTGCTCATGAATGGGGAGAAGAAGCTTATCAATTGATGAAACATGTGAAGAGTTTATTTGATCCATCATCGATATTAAACCCCGGAATTATCATCAATGACGATCCCAATGCACATATATCACATGTAAAACCATTTCCCATTGTTGATTCCATCATCGATTCATGTATCGAATGTGGATATTGCGAACATGTTTGTCCAACTCATCAAGCAACCCTTTCACCAAGACAACGGATCATTCTTGATCGCGAACTTGCAATGATGACTGATGTAGTTGCAAAAAATGAACTTGAATCATTTGCGGCTTATGACCAAATACATTCATGCGCCACTGATGGATTATGTTCCCTTGCATGCCCTGTGAATATCAATACCGGCGAATACATGATCGCAAAAAGATCAGTAGAGAATATTAAGCAAGGTCGGTCATTCCAAACAGAAGCAGCAGCAATCAAACAAAGAGATAAATCAATTACGGTTCGACTCCATGCAGGATCACTTGTTTCCAAAGTCATTGGTGATGAGTTACTAACATCAATAAGCTCAATAGTCTCTCGGCAATTTGGAACACCTCAGTGGATACCCTCAATGCCTAGTCCATGGAAACAGGTAAGATATATACAATCTGTACCTGAAATCATGTACATCCCATCTTGCAGTACGCGCTTGTTTGCAAAGCCAATTGGAGAAGAAATAGCGATTCCAGATTTAATCATTGCATTGGCGCAAAAGGCTGGAATAAAAATTACTATACCTGATAATGTGGAATCTCGATGTTGTGGATTGGCATATGCTTCAAAAGGCGATAAGAATGCAGAAGAGATCGCTTTCAAAGATTGGCAATACGGTTTACCCACAGATATTCCCGTATTGACCGACTCATATTCGTGTCATGCGCATATTCAGGACAAGATGCACACAATCAACATATTGGATTTCGCAGAACGATTGCTTGATATGCTCCCCATACAGCCATTGGACGGGGTTGCAATCATTCATCCACCTTGTTCACTACAATTGAACAAAAGCATTCATACATTAACAACAATTGCAAAACGCTGTGCTAGAGAAGTTTTCATTCCTGAATCGATAGGGTGCTGTGGATTTGCGGGGGATCACGGATTTCATCATCCGGAACTGGTTCATCATGCATGCAAAGAGATGAAAGAGGAAATTGCTTTGCAGCAACAAGTGATAGGTTATTATTCCATAAACCCTACCTGTGAATTAGGCATGAGTATTGGGACAGGTAAAGGCTATAAGTCAATTTTGTATCTGTTGCATAAAGCAATCTCATCATGAGTCCTGATTGACTTCATATCTCCTTGAAAAAATCAACAAAAAACAAATACCCGATACAAAAAACACAATCAATGCCAATAATGCAGATCGATAGGAACCACTTATTTGTAAGCTGATACCAAACAAAAGTGGCCCAAGCCAACTGCTGCCTCTGTCTGTTAACTCATATATCCCAAAATACCTTGATTCACTTCCGGATGGGATGATTTTAGAAAAGATTGATCGTGCCAATGACTGACTACCACCCAGAACAAGGGCTATGATACCGCTTAGAACATAGAAATGTATGGATGATCCGGGTGGTAAAAATCCATATGCATAGATGATGATACTCATCCATAGAAATAAACTCACCATAAGCATTCCCAATGCAGATGAAGACTGTGCCAATCGCCCAAACATCAAAGCACCAAATACAGCGATGATTTGCACGAGAAGAATGGCGATCTGCAATGTTTCCAATGGTAATTGTAATTCTTCACTACCGAACTGAGCAGCCATTGAAATCACAGTTTGAATTCCATCATTGAATAAAAGAAATGCTATCAGAAAAAGTAAAATCTTTGGTTGATGTATAATCTGTTTCAATGTTGAAAGTGATGCAAACAATCCCTCCCCTTTTTGTTTTTTTTCACGTTTTGGGATATTGAGGAAAGGCACGAAAGTAAATATTGCCCACCACAATCCTGCCGAAGCCAATGCTATTCTGACTGCATGTCCGCTGTCCATACCAAGAGATTCTTTGGAAATGTACAAAGCAAGATTCAACAGGAGCAATAATCCACCACCGGCATATCCAATAGCAAAACCACGTGAAGATACCCTGTCTCGATCATCATGGTCAGCAACATCATTCAACATCGCATTATATGCGACAATTGAAGATCCATAAGCACCATTGGCGATAATAAACAAAACAGCACCTTGCATAGCAAGTCCAGCCTCAATCCAATACATACCAATCGTTGCCAATGCTCCAATAGCAGTACAAAAAAGGATGACAAATCGCTTGCCGAGTGGTCCATCGGAGGCATATCCGATCAATGGAAGAAGTAAAAACTGCATGAATACCGAGGTGGAGACAGCATATGGAAAGAGAGATTGAGGTGCTATCGGTATGCCAAAAGCATATAAAAGTCCGCTTTGACCTGCTTCCGCAAGAGCAATAGAAGTCAAATATGGACCCAAGAACACAGTTATTACAGTCGTTGTGAAAGCAGAACTTGCCCAATCATACATATACCAGGCAAATCGTGATTGTGATGTCATGATATTGATTTCCAAGAGTACTATTGCATAATCTAAATTACATTTTCTTTTGCATTCATATTGATACCATATCGATAAATACCGCATTCTTTGGCATTTTTTTCTTGTCTTTCAAAGCCTACTCTCGTATGTTTGCCTTCGAATGTTTCTGCAGCATAGTTTCATTCACCTTCATTTCACAATCGTGTATCTTCATAGTTGATGCAATACTTTCCTCTGAATTATCAGGGAATTAGATTGTACCCTATGCGGAATTTGTGATGCCATTGAACATATTTTCACATAAAGAAGACCCTTCGGATTTAAACCCGGAAGCAAGGGCTGGTGCTATAAGTCAACTCATCGTTGTTGGGCTAGTTGTCATAGCGGTCTTGATTTTGGCTATTCGTTGGAAATCTACCCAGCATGTTCAATCAATTGTCATTGAGGGTGTGAAGGCATTGCGTCATGAAGAAATTTTGGCGATTGCTTCACTGACCATGGCTGATACCACTCAGTCTGCTTCTTCAAAACGTTTGGCCGTGATTAGAGATCGCATTATAAAGCATCCATACGTGAAAAGTGTTATTGTGGAAAGCAATGGAATCAAAGGGATAAAAATCACCATTTGTGAAAAACAACCATACATTGCATTTCCATCATCCATGGGTAGCATCGATTATGTTGATTCAACAGGGACAGTACTTCCCTATGAAAAATTCTCGCATTCTTCCGATGTTCCAATTATTCATGGAATTTATGATGGTTCCAGAATCAATCGCACAATGCTGTCAAGCATAAAGGCAATTATAGAGACAGCAAAGCTGAAAGACATGGGACTGCAAGAACTTTTGTCCGAAATCGATATCAATAAACAAACAAATGAATATACATTTATAACCACCGATGGTGAGACGCAGATAAAATTCGGTTCTCCTGAAAACATAGAAAGAAAACTTGAAAAGTTACGACTCTACATGTTGCATTCGGCAAC
>SXZI01000051.1 GCA_005788035.1 Bacteroidota bacterium | reverse complement strand
TCTACCATTGTTTCCTCTTGCTGCTTTGGGAGATATGGAAAAAGGATGTCCCATTCTTGAAACATCCTTTGTTTTCATCGATCAATCATGTTACTGAGTCAAAATCAATTGATTTCGCGTGGCTTCTTTTCCGTGAACGACATTCAATGAGAAGAATTCGCGACTTGGTTTCGCTCTTTGCTCAAATTCACTTCTGAATTTCTTCAAGAATCCTTTGACCGGCCATGCAGCGCCTTCACCCAATGCACAGATGGTATTACCTTCGATGTTTGAAGCAACACTGAACAGCAAATCCACATCATGTGTTGTGGCCTCACCTTTTACCATGCGCTTCAAAATCTTTTCCATCCAACCGCAACCTTCGCGGCATGGAGTACATTGTCCGCATGATTCATGATGATAGAAATGAGCGAGTCTGAGAAGCACTTTCACAAGATCTGTATCTTCATCCATCACCATCACGCCGGCTGTTCCGATATATGATCCAAATTCTTTCAAGGACTCATTATCCATCAATACGCGATCTATCTCATCAGGATGAATTGGAGGCATTGAGCTTCCGCCGGGTATGATTGCTTTGATCTTTTTTCCACCTGGAATTCCGCCACCGATATCATAGAGCAATTCCTTCAATGGAATACCTGTCGGTAATTCATAAACGCCGGGTTTATTGATATGTCCGGACAAGCCAAAGAGCAAAGTCCCAGGATGTTTCGCCGCACCAATCTTACTATATGCATCTGCGCCAATTGCGAATATGGCAGGAACAGTGGCAAGTGTTTCAACATTGTTAATTGTTGTTGGGCAACCCCATAATCCCTTATTTGCAGGGAAGGGAGGTTTGAATCGAGGATATGCTCTTTCACCTTCGATTGAATTCATGAGTGAAGTTTCTTCGCCGCATACATAAGCACCCGCTCCTTTATGAACAACAATGTCCATGCTGAATGAAGAACCGAATGCGGATTTCATTCCTTCGCCAATAAAGCCTTTTGCATAGGCTTCTTTAACTGCATCTTCAGTGCAACGTACCCACTTGTGATATTCACCACGAATATAGATAAATGCTTTTGTGATACCCATCGCATAACCTGCGATGAGAATACCTTCAATCAATTGATGAGGGTTATATTCAAGAATTTGTCTGTCTTTAAATGACCCCGGTTCAGATTCATCGCCATTGATTGCGAGATATTTAGGTTTGTCATTAGCCTTTGGCATGAAACTCCATTTCATGCCTGTGGAGAAACATGCTCCACCACGACCGCGCAAGCCGGAGGCTTTCACATCGTTAATGACATCATCAGGAGACTTGGATGAGAGCACTTTACGAAGCTGCTCATATCCGCCATTGGCTGTGTACACATCGATCTTGTGAAGATCTTTAATCTGGGGAATAACAAGATGAGGACTGGTATACATGAATTGTGAGCCTTTAAACATCAAAGGAAATCATTGAACAAATATAGTGTTTTTTGATGAGCTGTCAGGGTATGAGGAAAAGTCTCAAATCGAAGAAAAAGTTTCGTCAAAACTCATAGTTGGTTTGCACCACTGTATACTTCCCATATGAAAAATCCCCTTTTGGAAGATTCCACACGAATTCAACGGAAGTCGGGATGGTCATACCATCAAAAACCCGAAATTCACTACAATGTAGGGTGAATGTAGCTTTTTCGAAGGAACTTCTGAAATCTCTGTATTTGTCTTCGGTCTTTATATTCACCACTTCATTGCGATCATTGAATGTGAACACGGCTGATACATGAATAGAGCCATAATGCAGGACTGCCTCAGCGGAATGCTCATCAATGGGATTCCACCTCAGTAAATTACTGGGAAGCAATGCCGTGGGAAACCATATCGATTCCATAAGATAACGGGTAAGAAGGGAAGTATCCGCCTCATGGCCTGAGGGATTCAATAATGTGAATAGACCGAGAAATTTAACAGAACCAAATCCGCGTCCATCCAATAATTCAAGCCAGGCAATCTTTGAAGGTATTAAACCCCCACCGAATCGGGCTTTCCAGATAAATCCCGGTTTTGTTGCAAGGTAATGTCCGTCCGCACGGGAGGGAGACCAATCTCCATCAGGCGAAGTTCTGAATTCTCCAATCTGTTTAATGCGGGCGAAGTGGATTAATCGTTTGGAATTGCCCATCGCCATGCGAAGATAATTCCGAACGGGTTCCGGACAGGATTGAAGGGACCCTTCAATTGAAAAGTGAGAAGTACTCCCTATCGACAATTCGCGTAGAGCGCGGATGCCAATTCTCACACTCCTTCGCACCTGCAGTGTTACAAGTAGGGCAAGTGAAAGAAAACTGACAATGATCCCCGTCAGGATCAAAATGAGCCGTAAGTCCATGTGATTCTATAGACAATTCACAAAGATTCCCGTTAATGCGGGATGGGGAATTTATTCCTGATCAGGATTTTTGGATGCAGGATTCCTTTGCGCATTGCGTAGAGAGAGATCTTCCCTTTTGATGGGGAAAGTGGATTTCGCAGTTTGCACATCATCTCTGATGCTGCGAGCCGCTTCTCTCAATGTTTGCATGTGCTTGCGAAGGCGAACACCGGCCTCCTTATTGCGCGCATTGTAGAACTTGTCGAAGTCCTTTTCAAAGCTTTGCACAAGCTTGAGCAATTCCTGATAATGTTCTGTTGCCATGCTGTACCTCTTACAACAAATAATCAGCAGTAATATCGGTAAAAGTTTTCATCGAATAAAAACGGAAATCATCCGGGGCCAATCGATCGTCAATTGTCAAGTGTACGCGGATGAGATATCGTATCATCAGTTTCGACAGTCTTGAGATTGGTCCTTTGGTGAGATATGCAGCCATATCAGGATGTACATGCAAATCTATGCCAAAATCCAATTGTTGGCCTCTAAACAAGCGAATCCAATGTTCGATTTCTTGAAAAATCAATGATCGAGAAGGGATTCTTCCTGCACCTTCGCAAGTTGGGCATGTATCAGAGAGGCGTTCAGAGATTGCCTGGCGAATTCTTTGTCTGGTAATCTGTAGCAAACCAAGTTGTGTGATAGGATAGACAACTGTTTTTGCCCTGTCTCTAAGTAACTCTCGCTTCATCTCATTGTAAATTTTCTTTCGATTTTCCTCGAGTTGCATATCGATGAAGTCAATGATGATCATTCCACCGATATCACGAAGTCGCAATTGTCTTGCAGCAACCTTTAGCGCTTCCATATTCGTTTTGAATGCGATCTTCTCCTGCTCGGCTTCTCCCGCAGAGGATCGGCCACTATTCACATCAATCACATGCAATGCTTCTGTTTGATCGATCACAATAGAGCCACCGCTGGGAAGTCGAACGGTTCTTTCATATGTCTCGCGTATCGACTTTTCTATGCCGAAATAGTCAAAAAGTGGCTTGCGGCCTTCATAGAGAGCCACCTTGGACTGCAAATCCGGATCGGCTATTCCCAAGTAATTCATGGTCTCTTTATGCTGATGCATTGAGTCGAACACAACTCTTTGAACATCTTCGGAAAACAAATCGCGAATCACACTGCCTGCAAGACTTTTGTCTTTGTATAGCAGCGAAGGAGCTTTTGCCTTCATTACATTGGCTTCCATTTCCTTCCATTGCTCCATGAGCAAAGCCCAATCTCTTTGCAATTCAACCTCTGTTCTGTCCTCAGCCGCTGTTCTTATGATACAGCCGATTCCATCAGGCACGAATGTTTTTGCTATTGACCGTAATCTTTTACGCTCTTTGATTGATGGTATTTTTTTTGAAACGCCTATCAATTGCTCGAATGGGAGCAATACCATATATCTTCCCGGCAAGCCAATCTTGGTTGTGACTCTCACCCCTTTGGATGAATAACCTTCTCGAACAACCTGTACAATGATTGTTTGCTTGGGTTGGAGATTGATGCTGATTGTACCGGAACGTTTTGTGCTGAAAGTTGGCAATGGTTTGGCATTGCCCTGTTTTTCAGGCATCTTCTTCAAACGCAATGCAATTGCCGCTGCATCTGACAATGCAGGCTTTTCATCAACTTGAATCGGAGCGAATGTATGTTGTTTGAGGGATGCAATAAATGCCTTGAAGCCCCTTGGTTTGCCAATCGTCGGTTGATCAAGCAATTCTGCTATCATTTCATTCACATCTGCTTCGATAATATCTGAAGCAGGAATATGTGTTTGTTGAGGCGGAGCGAAATTCATCGTAATCAAACCTTTGTCCGGTTTGGATTTACTGCGAACTATATCATCACCATCATCTTCATCATCGGTGCTGAATGATTCCTCCAGCGAAGAATCCACATCGGAAAAATGAAGGAATGCACCTTGATTCAAACCAATATCAATAAAAGCAGCATTCATTCCCTGAATGATTTTTTCCACACGCCCCATATATACATTACCCACATATCGTTCCTTCTCAGGGACTTCCACAAACAATTCAGCCAATTCACCATGTTCGGTGATTGCGATTCTTGTTTCATTCAATGTGGACGATATCAAAATTTCTTTTTTCATTCAATCCTTTGCTCGAGATCTTTACTCATTTGAGAGTAAACTAATACTATGGCAAATTTAGGTAAAATTCGACAACGTAAGTCTAAATTCCAAATCATTTCTCGGAAATTCCAACTGAAATAAAATGAATGATTAAAAATATCGTCAGTTCTGCCTGTTTTTCGGCGAATTTAGCCGTAAATTTGTTAAAAATGTGCCTAAGGGCTGATAATCGAAAAGGTATTTACCGATGAATGAAGATTTAGACATGTCTGCATCTGACGAGCAAAACAAAGGTGAATCAGCAGAAAACTCTGGAACTGAGTTGTCTGCATTGGAGAGCATCCTTCTTGAACGAGATGATTTTCGCGATCAATTATTGAGAAAATCAGCTGAATTTGAGAATTATCGCAAAAGAACAATGAAGGAAAAGCAAGACCTCATTGACTTTGCGAATGAGCATCTCATCCTGAAAATGCTTCCGGTTGTTGATGATTTGCATGTAGCTTTGGAGGCAGCAAAACAATCCATAGATCCTGATGGGTTTTTGAAAGGTGTGGAGATGATTTATGCGAAAGCAATTAAGATATTCGAAGAAGCAGGAGTTTCACCTATTGTAACTTCACCAGGAGAGCCATTCAATGTTGAAGTGCATGAAGCACTTGCACATATGCCTTCCAATGATGCACCTGAGGGGCATATTCTTCAAGAAATTCAGCGTGGATATACATTGAGAGAAAAAGTGATACGGCACACGAAGGTTGTCACATCAGCCGGAAGTCCCGATTAATTATATGGAATGCAATGAGTAAAAGAGATTATTATGAAGTGCTCGGATTGAGCAAGCAGGCTGGAGCCGATGAGATTAAATCATCATATAGAAAGCTAGCATTGCAATATCATCCAGATCGCAATCCGGACAATAAAGAAGCCGAAGAAAAATTCAAAGAAGCAACTGAAGCTTTTGAAGTATTGAGTGATGACAATAAACGCGCTCGATATGATAGATATGGTCATGATGGCATGAAGAGCGGGCAAGATTTTCATTCATATCAAAACATGAATGATGTGTTTAGTGTCTTCAATCAATTCTTTGGCGGTGGCGGCGGTAATTCCATTTTTGATGAATTTTTTGGTGGTGGACAGCAAAGAAGATCCCAATCCATGGGGCAGCCCGGTCAGGACATGCGTGTTCGCATGCAATTGACATTGGAAGAGATTGCTATGGGTGTATCAAAAACGCTGAAAATCAAAAAATACTGCACATGTGATTCATGTTCTGGAACAGGTGCCAAAGGTGGTTCGGGATATATAACTTGCACGGCATGCAATGGCGCCGGTGAAGTACGCCAAATATCTCGTTCAATGTTTGGTCAATTTGTGAATATCGCACCATGTGCAAATTGCTCAGGTTCAGGAAAAATCATCAAAGACATGTGTGGTACATGCTCCGGTGAAGGAAGAATCACGGGTGAGACCACAGAAACCGTTGATATTCCGGCCGGAGTAAGCGAAGGTAATTATATACCACTTCGAGGCAGGGGCAATGCCGGTAAACGCGGCGGTCAGGCAGGGGATGTACTCATCGTGATCGAAGAAAAAGATCATCCGCATTTCATTCGCGAGCAAGATGATATTCTCTTCGAGTTGGTTGTAAGTTATCCTGAAGCAGCCTTGGGCGCGAAAGTTCAAGTCCCGACTCTCTATGGTGTTGAAGAAATACAAGTAAAAGCAGGTACTCAACCAGGCACTGTTATAACATTGAAGGAAAAGGGAATAAAGCATTTGCAGGCCGGCGGACGAGGTCATCAACATGTACATGTGAATGTACATGTTCCAACAAGTCTGTCAAGTGATGAAAAGAAAATATTGAAAGAACTGGCTCAATCCGAGCATATTAATCCGGAAAGAACCTATGGAGACGAGCATTCAGGGCATGGCTCATCCGCATTTTTTGAACGAATGAAAGGTGCTTTTTCCGGTTGATCGATTAACGATTTCAGGGGACATTTCAATGACAAGCAAAAAGGTCGGAGAGCAATTACGGATGCTTTTGCAATCTGCTTTCGGTATGACAAGACAAGAAGTTGTAATCTTGATTATATTGATCAGTGGTGGATTGACGGGCATGATTATTCGAAGAACAGGGGTCATAAGCATGCAGGGAATCAGAGCTCACGATGGCATGACTCGTGCTCATTTCATCATCGATAGTATCATAAAAGCCGAAGACAAAAGACTAGAGCAAATGCTTTCGGTAGACTCAACAAAAGACACCATTCCTTCTTTACTTGATGCCGGAATCAGGCCGACATATCCCCAAAAAACAATAAAACAACCGAGCATAATCAATATCAATACTGCAAGTGCGCAAGAATTCATGCAATTGCCCGGAATTGGTCCATCTACTGCGGAAAAAATACTTGCTTATCGTAAGCAGCAATCCTTTTCGACTATTGAGGACATCATGAATGTGAAAGGAATCGGAGATAAGAAATTCGCAAAGATGAAACCATACTTGCAGATTGGTGATAAGCCAATCAAGACAAAGAAGCAATGATATGTTTCAGTTCCAATACTGCCTCAGTGATTTCCTCTTCAGTATTATCCTTACTAAAAGAGAATCGAACTGCGGCTTTTGCCTCTTGATCGCTCAACCCAAGTGCCTTCAATACATGTGAGGGCTGTTGGCTTCCCGATACACATGCCGATCCGTTTGACACTGCTATTCCAGCCATATCCATTAATTGGAGAATCGCCTCTCCATCATTGATATGCTGAAATGAAACATTCATGATGGAAGGTAGGCTTGAAGCGGGGTTCTCGGGTGTATTTATTCTTGCTTGCGGTATGTGTTCCTTCAACAAAGAACGCATGAGTAGCTGCAAAGATCGCATATGTTGATGTCTTGATTCCATCTCACGGATGGCATTGCGTACCGCAATTTGGAAACCCACGATCAAAGCCGGAGATTCGGTGCCGGCCCTTCTGTTTCTCTCTTGTCCACCACCATGCTGATGAGACTTAAAATCAATTCCTTTTCTGATATACATGGCCCCAATTCCTTTAGGACCATGAATTTTATGGGCGGATACGGAAAGAAAGTCAATGCCCAATTGCTGGACATCGATAGGTATTTTCCCAAAACTCTGCACGGCATCTGTATGAATGAATGATTGTTCAGGAATCATTGCGCGTATCGTATCAATCTGTTGTATCACACCGGTCTCATTATTTGCTTGCATGATACTAATAAGCGTATTCTCTGAAGGCAATGCTTCATACCAATGTTGTTCTACAATCCCAAGCGAATCAACCCCAAGTATCTTTACTGTAAATCCTTGAACTGCAAGCCATTCCGATGGATGAGAAACAGCATGATGTTCAATCGCTGAAATCGCCAATGCATTTGTGAGTCCTGATTCGATGCAACAACTTTTCAAAATCGCATTATTTGCCTCAGTTCCCCCGCTTGTAAATAGTAATTCTGCAGGATGAGCATTCATTGATGCAGCAATTTCCTCCCTTGCTTCTTCAATTGCCACTCTAGCTTTTCTCCCAAGTGCATAAGCCGAAGATGGATTTCCAAAAAAATCCCTCATCCAGGGCAACATTGCATCCAAAATTTCTTCATCAATGTGCGTCGTGGCCGAATTATCAAGATAGATCATCAAAATCAGGAAATGTGGATAACTTATTCACAATGAGAATAACCCCCTAAACTATGGAATTATGTGGAAAAACGCATAGGATGTGATGTTTCAAGTCATTAGATGATGTTGATAACTTTTGATTTTACCTTGTTAGGAATACGGTCATTCCATTGTCATATTAATGGCAGGTGATGATTCAGAGCACCTTTGAATCGAAAAATTCTTTGTCCATGGGGTAGTTAATCAATATATTGCGTTTCAGTGACGAAGAACCTCTTGTTCTTTCAGTAGAATTATCCACATATATCCATATGGAGTTACCATGAGAGCCAAAAATATGATCATGGCATTTGTATTGAGTGCGTTCATCGCAGCGCCTGTAATTATGACTGCTGATTGCGGTACAAAATCAAAGGCAGAATGTGCAAAAGAAGCCTCCAAAGAAGATGGTATGGCTTGCTGCAAAAAGAAGATGAGTTCAAAAGAAGCGAAGGGCGACAATTGCTCAAAAACTTCTGCTGACAATACAAAGAAAGAAGTAGCACCTAAAAACTAAATTAGAGTTCTTTGGTTTCGACCAAAGAGCTTACCACGGATTTATTCGTGGTATGCATGATGAAAGTAAGCCTTGTGATGTGATCACAGGGCTTATGGCATCAATACAACACACTTAAACAAAGACAAATGACAATCACGATTGGCATTTGTATCATTGCATTACTGTCTTAGGTCTTCAAGCGGAGTCAAGATATGTCAAAAGGCGGAGCCGGAAAGGTTTATTTCGTTCTCTATCTTGCAGTTATTCTGGAACTTCTCATCATCATCGTTGAACGCGATGAAGCTGAGGAGCATCTAGTAAAAAAGCAGCAGGAATCAATGCGCATCGTTGAGAGTATTCTGACGCAGTTGCAGTCAGGTGCTGGAACCGAAGGTATCAATACGAGACCTCAGGATGCCATTGTTTTGTCAGAAAAACTCCCAGAAGAGCAAAGAAAGTATTTCAAAAAGTTTCGTACATATTATATCGAAGTTGGTGTTACAGACGTTGCATCAGCATTGAATATGGATGGAATGGATGATGCTCAGAAAAAAGAAAAAATAGAGACACTCAAAAAACTCGCGAATGTTCAGGAATTGCAGTATGAGGTGTATTTTCATCCAAGTAAAGAAGTGGATGTTCCTCCTTCACCTCCGGCCTCTGAATTCAAGAAAGTTCAATCATCTCCACAATCGGGGATGAGACTTGCGAATCCGCCGAATGCAACCTCAACAGAAACTTGGGAATTGCAGGCAACTCGCAAATTGGAATTGAGCACAAAATCCATGAAGGATTTCAAAGAGCCATCATATGGTGAGTCATCAGTGAAAACAGGTGATATTGCTCAATTTGCTCCACCTGATTCTGCGAGAGTGAATCGCATATTTGGTTATTCAGTAGAGAAAACAGATAGACTACGTCAATCGAACAATGGAAAATTGACAAAACGAGCTTTTGTCTGCAATTTCCAACCACCGAGCAAACCGGGTTGGTATAAATTGCGTTTCAGTTCACAGACGAATCGTATCATGGGTATTTCTGCTGAACAGAAATTCAATTCATTGAAAGATGATCAAAAAGTAAATATTGGTACTGTTCAATTGAAGGTAAAGGATTTGAGAAGCGTTCAGCGCCAATTATCAGATCAATTATCAGGAACAGGTATTCCTTCAGCAGATGCTTTTGCAAATGGTTCATTGGATCTCGACAAGTTCAATGATCAATTGGAAGCCGCTAAGAAGAAAGTCATTGATGGTGGAGGTGATAAAGTTGCTCAAAATACCAGCCGGATCGATTTATTCGGCTATATCGCGAAGCTTCTATCACCGGGTAGATATACCACATTTGACCAAAATAAGGGTAGCATTGAGATTGACATTTTTGTTCAGCAACCAGAGATTGAGCAAGAAGATCCAATTATCACTTGGGATGACAATGGTCAATTGTATTCATTCGACAAAGCCGGAAAATACGTTGCAACATTCGTAGCTAACCTTTATGATAAAGCAACTCCATCCATTCAATTCAATGGTTCAACATCAGGAGTGAGCATAACCAAAGTTGGACCTACGAGCACGAATGGAAAAGCTGGTCGCTATAAAGTTGAAATCAACCGTGATTTATCACCAGGTGAATATAAAATGACTGCTTCATTGTCATCAGCAGGGAAGACAGTCGTTGAAGAAATGAATTTGAAAATCTTCGCAACCGGTTTGGCAACAGTCAAAACTGAAGAAGGCGATGATGTGAAAAATGAAGAAGAAATCACCGGATTGGTCAAGTCATTGTCCAAGGGTGATGCAGTTGAATTCACTGCCGTTCCAACTTCAGGAAGCACGATTCCGGGTAGCCAATTTAGAACCATCATTGATGGTACGACCAAGAAATCACCGGTCGTTGGCTTGCAAGTTGGAGCAAATGATGGATATAATATTCCGATTGATGCTGATCGCGTTAGTGTTCGCATTGTTTGGCAAGATCCAAAAGATCAGTCAATTCAAGTTCAGATATTCCCAACAGATGGCTCAAGTGCAGTTGAAGCGCAACCAGGTCCGAAGCGCCCACGTGTTGTTTGTGGAGATGCATCGCGCATCACGGATGCTAAGACTCCGATATTCTTCGTGAATGTCGAAATCAAGGCGCCAACTTATGCCGACATCACTGCAACTATCAAAGGTGTCAAGTTTGAAGTGAAGGAACAGAACATCAAAGGTTACAAAGTGGTACCAGTTGGTGAGCCAAAGCTTACTAGTGGAAAGTGGACCCAGAGTTACAGACTCGATGGAAAGCTTCCAATACCACGCGGAACCGGAGGTTCTATCAAGATACAAGCCAAGGCTGCTGCACAATTGCCAAGTGGAGAAACATCTCCTGAAGCATCCAAGTCTTGCAAGTTTAACATCGTATTTTAATTTTTTTCATGCTATCCCCCACGTAATCCCGGAGAAAGCAGATAATGAGTTCAAGATTTGTTCGACCAATGGCAGTACTTCCCATGCTTTGCCTGATGGTCTTTGCTGCAGTGCAAATGCAAGCGCAACAAACTGCACAGATCCGATCAATCCTCGGAAAATTCAAGAGTTATAGATACTCTAATGTATTCCTGTTTCAGGTTGATGATCCAACCGTAACAGCAATCAATCCCTTATTGGGCGTACCTGAGCCAAAAGCTAATGCTGCTGCCAATAGATCCAAGAAAAAGGATGCTATTCAAGAAGCCATTGATGAAGGTGAGGCAGATGTTGCACTCTTCTTGAAGAACAATGGTGGTGGCAACATGAACAATGATGATAGAGAATATGAAAAATACTATCGTCTCTATACAAAATGGCAAGATGAGCTCTTTAGCCGTGCTTATGTTGTAACAACTCGATTCAGAGTTGGCGAACCATTTGAAATCATCGGATTGCTTACATCTGGCAATAAAGAGATGGTTGCTAAGATTGATGAAATCATTGATCCTCCAAAGGGTATTTTCTTGGCGAATGATTTGCAAAAAGTGAGTTCTCCGGATACACTTGGAATTGCAAAAACGCTCTATGAATATCTTGAGAGAAAAATTCTTCAGAATGATGCTGAAAACATCACTGCTGAAGCTCAAGGAATTGGAGCAGATGCTACATTTCTCCCTCAGAAATATGGTACAACATATCCAATCAATGAAGATGATATACAGCAATATCTGCGTATCACCGATGGACAACCACAAGAATATAATGCGCCCAATGAATTGACTATTGGATTATTCGATTTGATTCGTTTCCGTCATTATGGGAAACTCGAAGAATTTGATGAAGAGGGAAATCTCATTCCTGAAGAAGGTGAAGGCGATTCTACAGTAAAGCGAGTGTATAATAAGCATCTTCCATTATATGGAGTTGAGCTTCGCTATGGAATGCCCGAGATCAATTATCCATCATTGTGGAGTGAACGCATGACGCTCAATGTCATGTGGCAATCAAACAAATTTGGAATTGTTCTTCCAACAAATGGTTGGTCTTCATTGGCTACAGATGTATTCAGTGCACAACGTAAATTGACAAATGCCGGACTTGGTATTTATGGGTCACTTGATTTCCCAATTAAGCTTCTTAATCAAGGTGGTGTGTTCAATTTTAATGGAAGCTATGTATTTGGTCCCGCAGCAGTCAATCCGATTGCGACACAGTTCATGTTTGCAGGTCGAAATACAAGTGGAACATCTGACTCGGCTTCATACAGAAATCTTGATTTGAGTTATTTGCCGCGCTTCCATGCCCAAGCGCATTATTCATTTGCAGTTGATATTGACAGAACAGCATTCTTCCGATTCAAACTTGGAGCAACGATGTATGTCATTCAACGTTATGCTGAATTGGAACAACAAAATGGCAATGACAATAATGGTCGTCCGGTTTACGAAAAGAAGAATCGTCAAGTGGATCAATATTCCTATGAAGATTTGGCAATTCTCAATCGTTTTGATCAATTGAAAGTTGCAGCGATGAGTGGACTAAAAGGTTCAGAAGTAGTTGCTGGTCTTTCAGGTCGTATTGAATTTATGAATAGATCTCGCACAGTGCCTTGGGGTGCTTCCATGCAGTTTTTTGATGGTTGCGTTTCAGGTGATGTATGGGCACAAGTTCCTGTTGTGAATGGATTTGATTTACGTTTCCAAGCACAATATTTCCAGACTGCTCTTCGCGATCCAAAACCATGGGAAGAACAAACAATCGTTCTTCCATCATTACAAATGCTGTTTAATTTCTAATTCAGCAAGAAATGCGTCGGCATAGTGTCGATAACATTTGATTTGAACATTACTTGATATAAATGGTGATGAAAACCATGATAAAACAACGCTACTTGCATTTCTTCCTCCTATGCATCATTTCGATGAGCGGATTTGGAGTTATGACCGCACAAGCCCAGACTAGTGATTCGCTTGCATTGGCAAGTTTGAAGTCCGTAGATCCCGGCTTATTGCCCTATTTTCCCCGTTGGAGTGTTTGCGAGCCGAATTTGCAATTGCAGATTTTCCAGGTATTCAAGTTGGACGGTAGGCCCGCAGAAAATCTGGATATGAGAACAATTCTCATAACATCAGCTCCGATTAAAGATCCAAAGAATCCTGATTATAATATTCTTTTGATTGAATGCGGAAAAGAAAAGATGACAGCGGATCAAGTTGATTCCAAGTTGAAAACACTTGTGTCAACGTTGATTAGTCCAAAGAGACCATATTGCTATCAAGATGTTCCGGTTGCATCTGCTCCATCACAAGCGCAGATTGAAGCAATTACAAATTATCTTGAAATGCCAACGAATACAACCCATTCATATTCATTGTCCGCTTTTGAGCAGACACTTAAAATCGGTAAAGAAGATGGATATTGGATTCGTTCCGTGATTGGTACCGAAGGTGCAGGATTACCTTTTATCTCTTCCGGTGAAGCAAAAGTGATGGTTCAACATCCTTTGTATGTCAATGAAGATATTGCAACACGCAAGGCCATTCCAAACTTATTGCATTTTCATATCGGTATGGGATATCGTATGCAGGATACGTCAAACGGCATGCTTAATTTCTTGCCGCAACGTAGAATGAATGCAGCATATGGCGGAAAAGGAATCTTTGGTTTTGATTTTCATGCACCATTCGAACCAAACTTTGGTATCACATTTCATGTTGAGGTACCATTACAAGGCATAGACACACTCAAAACCGTTGAGCGTGCCACATATGCAGCTTATTTCAAAAACAATCCTGCAAGTCCACGCGATCCATTGGTAGTTGCACCTTTGTTGAGAATTACTGGCAATACCGGATTGTTCTATAACTGGTGGCTCGATCCTGAGAATCCTGAAAACTATGTGCGCTTTGACTTGGGTATAAATTATACTGAAGTTCGTGAAGTTGCCTTGAATCGTCTTGGGAATGACACAGGTCCATTTGCATTGAATGATAAAGTCGATGGTTTGACATTCTTCCATCCAACAGAATTTTTGGATTGGCTCTATGCCAAAGTTGAATATCGTAATCAATCAACATTCCCATTTGGATTGAGTGCACAATATTCAAATCAGATATTTCTAGGAAGACTCTATCTTCCATTGCTCGGAGAATGGTTGTATTTGGATGCTCGTTATTCAATTCCATTGCGTAGCGAATCAAGACCATTTGATCAGTCCGTATTTATGATTTCACCAGTATTGCGCCTTAATATTTAAGGTGCATACTCAGAACAGTGTTCCCCCTGTGCAGGTGTTATCTTGTCAGGGGGTTTCTTTTGTAAGACCACGATTATGAATCTCTTCGCCACCATTCTTACAATCTTCCTGTTTATTTCTGCAACATGTTTGCATGCCCAAACAGATTCTGTCAAAGCGCAAGCAAAACAAGCGGCAGAGTCAGCACGCTTGAAAATGGGTGAAGGTAATATTCGGATGGCTATTCAAAACATAGACATCACGAAATTCCCTGAAGTGAAATTGATTGTTGAAGCGGTAAAAGCAAATGGTACCGCATTGGATACATTGAATCCAAAAGAATTTTCAGTGGTTGAAAATGGGGTCACAAAGAAAGTTATTTCAATTGAGAAGATTTCATTCAAAGAAAATATTCCTATTGACTTCGTTTTCGTGCTTGATGTTACAGCCACAATGGGTACATATATCAATGCAATCAGAAATAATATAGAAAAGTTTGTTGGGAATGTTTCCGCAAAAGGCATTGATTATCGCGTAGGACTTGTTCTTTTTTCTGATGTAGTAGAAAAAGTTTATAATCCCACAGACAATGTAAAAGATTTCGGTAAATGGCTCACAGGTGTATGGGCAACAGGTGGCGGAGATGATAAAGAAAATGCTCTCGAAGCATTGTCCGACATGTCGAAAATGAAATTCAGACCAGCCGCGAACAAAGTAGCAATCATTATTACAGATGCACCATATCATCAGAAGGGCGAGCGAGGACAGGGTAGAACATTGCAAACAACGGAATCAATTATTCAAACATTAAAAGATAATTCCATTAGATTATTCACGATTGTTCCTCCCGTATTGCAAGACTATCGAACATTGACCGAGGGTACACGTGGTTCCATGTTTGACATCTCTACTCCTTTTGCAACGATTCTTGATGATTATTCCACGCAGCTTACAAATCTATTTGCGATCACATATCGTTCAGATAAAACAGCTATCCCTGATTCATTGAGTGTTGGTATTATCGATGAGCAGAAAAGAGAGATTGTCAAGAAAATCATTCCAATTGTTGAATTGGGAAGAAAACTCATTATTGAGAATCTACTCTTTCAAACAAATAGTTCAACTCTTCCGGATTCGGTCTATGAATTGGAAATATTGCGTGAATTTCTTCTGAATAGGACTAAAGTGTCTGTTCGCATTGAAGGTCATACTGACTCAAGAGGAAGCAAGTCTCTGAATCGCAAACTCTCTATGTTCCGTGCAGAAGCGGTGCGACAATATCTCATAAAGAAAGGCATAGACCCAAAGCGATTGGAGTCTGCCGGTTTTGGAGATACAAAGCCCATCGCAAGCAATGCAACCGAATTTGGCAGACGATTGAATCGTCGAACAGAAGTGATCATCATTGGCAAATAGGGAAGAATACAGGTGAAGCATGATCAATGACATGTATCAACCCGTCACACTTAGAAATGCCGTTCTCGCTGAGCATATTTCAGTATTTGAATCCCATATTCGTAAATCAGCATCACCCCATACAGCAGATACATATTCACGTTCATTGCGATGTTTTTTGTCATTTGTGATCCAGGACAGAAAATTCAAATTTCGTATCAAGGATTTTGAACGGTATAAATCTCATCTGATTGAAACCAAGAAATTGCAATCTCCTTCCATTTCGACATATCTTACATCATTGAGAAGATTTTCGCAATATCTGGTGGAAGTGAAAGTTCTTCCACGAAATCCAGCGAAGCATGTTCATGCACAAAAAAATCCCATCTCAACAATTCCATCATTTTTCAATTTTCATGAATTGTTAATGTTGTTTGATACAATGGATATGCAAAGTATGCATGGATTGCGTGATAAAGCATTGTTTTCATTCATGCTCGGATCTATGTTGAAAGAACAGGAATTGTTGAGCTTGACGATTGCCGATACTCAAACGCTATCCATGAACTCGGTGATCAAGCTACCAGAGGCAATCAGTGAAAAACAATGCGAGGTGAAACTTCCTCATTTTGCAAGCGAAGCTTTATCGAGCTATTTGCACGAGCGATTCCCTGAAGTCATGATCCAAGATGCCCCACTTTTTCACAGTTTGAGTAATCGCTCATTAGGCTGCAGGATGAGCGTTCGTGGATTACGTGATGCTTTTCAAAAGCGAATGAAAAAATCCGGTATATCACCTGATCGACAAAAGGTACTGTCGCCATATTCTTTGCGCCATACCGCCGGTTGCATCATGGCATTGGCAGGACAAGACCTTGAAGAAATCATGCAAAGAATGCGCATAGTTTCACCTTCCATAGCACAGCGGTATCTGAATTTAACCCATCAAGCACACGAAGCAGGATTGCATCAAGCATTACATATGCTGGAATTCGTTCATTGAACCATTTGTATTCTGTCAGAAACTATCATGCTTCTCACACGAAGCATGTGTTTATTCACAAGGCAATATGCTGCGTCCATTTCGGGAATGTAAGGAAGTATCAATTCCAGGATATAAGGTGTCTCACGCATGCTAGATCCCTTGATGAGTGACAATTCACGCAGCAATGATTCCGATAAGCTTAATATTCCTTTAGATCTATCCAATACATATTCATCATGTGTAGATTTGAAATACGATTTTGCTTTTGATTTGATTGTAGATGAATATGTTTGGGGATGAAATTCCTTCTTTGGGTGCGAAGCCCCGGAAACAGTTCCATCCCATAAAGAACACCAAATCTGCAATTGTTCTTTTTGAGCCATCTCAAGTATGCTTGCTCGTAAAGTTGCAAGAGTGAATCTTGATCTGTCAATCATCAATGTATCATTGTACAAGAACATCGAATCATTCGAGATTCTTTGCAAGCCATTGGATGCACATAATCTTAGTATCAACCAAGCATGATAGACATTCATCAAAGAGCAAAGTCTTGCTTGTTGATTGCGCCCACCATTTTCAATGCGAGCTGATGATTCTTCCAAATATCGCCTGAGCGATACGGTATCGCATGAGTCGCAGCGGAGGACATTGTTTTTGAAGCATTGTTTCATCAGACTATCAAAGAGACTACTCTCTGACTTGTTTTTGGTGGTATATTTGTGTGGTTTTTGTTCATGACTTTCAGTGTAGTCAAAGAACCCCGACAATAATAAGAATCCAATCATTGAAATGTTGACCATGATATGTCCCTTAACGTAATACATTCAATTTCTGATATGCAGTCTATTTCCAATGCGCTTCGCAAAGAAGGGAAGAGCATAGCCTGTGTTCCAACCATGGGGTATTTGCATGAAGGGCATGCCTCGCTTATTCGGGAGGCAGTCAAACATCATGACATAGTGATCACAACCATATTTGTGAATCCCCTGCAATTTGGACCGAAGGAAGACTTTGAGCGCTATCCTCGAGACCCTGAGCGAGATATCGCCATCATTTCGGCAGCAGGTGGCAAGTATGTGTTTATACCCTCGATTGATGAAATGTATCCCCCTGAATATCAAACCACCATTACAATTGGCAACATAAGCAAATCATTCGAAGGATTGTATCGACCGGGGCATTTTGAGGGTGTTGCAACAGTAGTAGCAAAGTTATTTGCAGCCACGAAGCCGGATGCGGCCTATTTTGGACAAAAAGACTATCAGCAGACTTTGGTGATCAAGCAGATGGTGAAGGATTTAAATATGGGGATCGATATACAGGTGATTCCAACTTTACGCGAATCCTCCGGCCTGGCCATGAGTTCACGTAATGTATATCTAAGCCCAGAAGAAAAAAAATCAGCTTTGGTGTTACAATCGGCACTGCAGACAGGTCTATCACTTATTCGGGAAGGTATTCGCAGCAGAATAAGTATAGAAGAACAGATGAAAGTTATACTTGCAACATGCCCGGAATTTGAGATCCAGTATTGCAATGCCGCTTTGGGTGATACTCTTGAAATGCCTGATGAGTTTTCTGAAAAAGATGAAATTGTCCTACTCGTAGCTGGTTTTTTGGGCAAGACACGGCTCATCGACAATATGGCATGGTCTGGCAATGATTGACATTGGGATTGAGATATCCACATTCCAAATGGATAATTGGCTTAATGAGGATTTTGAGGTATTTTACAATATGAAATTGATCAATTTTACTCTATACAATCACGGAGCGTGATGAGAATGAACAGTGGTGTACGAATTCTCGTCTGTTTGCTTGCCATTGCAATGAATGTAATTGGATTGCAAGCGCAATCACACAGACAAAATTTTCCAGAAGTGGCGAAGAAATTTCCCGCACCAGAAGCTGTCTTGAATAATTCAGCTCAAGGGAAAGATTTTTGGTTTGCTATCCCAATGAATGATAATGCTCAAGCACCGTTAAATGCCATTGAAATATATGTGACAGGCTCCACAAATACCGTCGTTACACTTGAAGTTCCGGGTCAGGGCTTTAGTCGCAAGAAAGCATTACGTGCTTTGGATGTTGTGACATTCAGCACGAGAGACGGTTCCGTTTCCACTGCATGGGAAGTAACTTCTAGTGAAGTGCCTGATGACATTGCCGTGCATGTTTTTGCAGATGCTCCAATTTCCGTGTATGTATTGAATGCAAAGCCGGTGACTTCAGAAGGATTCCTTGCATTACCCACAAGTGTTTGGGGAACGGAATATATTCACCTCAGTTATTATGACTTCAATGAAGTTCGCAGATGGGCTACAGGTTTCACTGTTGTTGCCTCAGAGGATGAAACTGAAATCTCCATCCTCCTACGAGGTAGGGGTGCAGCTAATGCAGGTGCTAAAACAGTAAAAGGAAATCGCCTTGGAAAGACCATTAAAGCAACATTGATGAAAGGACAAATCTTCAATGTGAAAGGTGAAGCATCAACGCGTGGCGTCTTTGACATGTCAGGCTCAAAGATTACATCCAACAAACCCATTGGATTGGTTTCTTATCAAGAACGATGCATGATACCTGCTACAAATGTAAATGGGCGAGATCATATTGTTGAAATGCTCCCTCCTGTACAGGCATGGGGGAAACGGTATGCAACAGTAGAATATAAACGAGACAATAAAGGTGATTTTTTCCGTGTTATTGCCTCTCAGAATCAAACACGCTGGAAAATGAAATACTATGATAAAGTAAGTGGCGACTTGCTTGGTCAACGTGAGGGAATTTTGAATGCCGGTGAATTTTTTGAGGATTTCAATCAATATGTAGGTCGTGGATTGGTTGAAGGTTTCCGTGGTACTTCAGTTTGGGAAGCCGATAAACCAATTTTGGTCATGCAATATTCCTACTCCGCCAATTGGGATTTAGGTGATGAATTCGATCCATTCATGATCATCGTTACACCCCAAGAGCAATATATTCAAGCAACGGTTTTTCAATCTCCTGCAAACAGTGCGTTTAGTACTAATTGGTTCAATGTTGTTGCAGAGGGAGATTCAACCGATGCAGAACAGAAAAAACTCAAGTCAGTAACATTGGATGGCAAGCCTATTTGGATTCGACAACCCACATTTTTGTCAAATCGCATCCCTGGAACCAATCTCTTTTGGCAGAATATAAATGTTGCACCCGGCCCTCACAAAGTAACAAGTCAGACTAGATTCGGTGGGTATATCTATGGTTTCAGTTCCTTCGACTCCTATGGCTGGCCAGCAGCAATGGCCATCAGAAAACTTGACGAAATAGATACATTGCCACCCGTTCTCACATTCGAAGAAGATTGTGGTGACTTCACGTATACAGCAACAGAAGTGCGTTCATTCGGTCCGCCACCGGACACAGCACAAATTGATCAAGGTATCTCAACCATAGAAATGATCGACTCCGTTTCAACGAATTATGCTTTGGAATTCATCACTGCTGATCGAATCGTGGTTGACCCAAAAGTGAAAGAATTCCAATTCAAATTCAAAGTGCTTGACAAAACAAAAGATGCATTCGCGATTTTTGTCGTGATGGATCGCGCCGGCAATTATACGATCGACAGTGTGCGTTATACAGTCGATAAACTTGCACTGAATCCGGATCCTGTCGAATTCGGTCGCGTCCGTCTGGGTACAACCAAAGAAATGACGGTTCAACTAAAAAATGAAAGCACAAATGAGATAAAGCTCAAAGAAATCAAAACAAGATTTGGCAAAGAGTTCAAGCTCATAAGCGCTGATACCACACCTTTAAAAGCCGGTGAAAGTCGTGATGTGAAGATAGCTTACACTCCGATTAGAGAAATGCCGGATGAAAAAACATTCGACATTGATTCATTGATGGCAAAAACCGAATGTGCTGAATTCAAATGGCCATTGAAAGGTCAAGGCGTTCGACCTTGCATTGCAGTTGAACCGCAATGGAATGCGGGTAGAGTACCCATAAATCAAAAAATATGCAAGGATGACAATGCTTCTGTTGGTTTGAAAATTTCAAATACAGGTACTGATACACTCACAGTCACAGGCATCAAAGGTGTGAGCCTGCCATTCACCGTATCATCACCTTCAAATCCTGCATTCCCATTCAAGATTGCACCGAAGGCGAATGTATTTTTCAATTCAATCTGTTTCAACCCGACTCAAGAGAAATCAGATACGATCATCGCCGTATTCGAGTCGGATTCTTATGGTGATGATTGTTCGCCAAATTCTACATGGTATGGTACAGGCATTCAACCTGGATTGATTATTACTGATCAAGACTGGGGCAAACGTCGTCAGGGAACAGTATTGATGAAGGAAGTCTATGTGACGAATTCAGGATCTGCTCCAGCAAATGTGACTAAAGTTGAACTTGCAACACCCGCAAACACTAATTTTAGAATCATCAATGTCAATCCCCCTGTAAGTGATGCTGCGCCATTCGTCTTAAGAAATAATGGAGATAAAGTCACTATCCAGATTGAATATGAACCAACAAGTGAATTTGATCATACAACAACAATCACTGCAAGCGCAAATAATGCCGGTTCAGCAATAGGAACATTAAAAGGATATGGCTTTCTACCTAAAATTCAAGCAACAGGATATATATTCCAAAACCCGGTTTTGGTTGGAAGTTATTCTGCAAACAATGGCGTAGTGATTATCAAGAATACAAGCACAAGTGCTCCATTGTTTATTGAGTCCATGGACTTTAGTGCAAGCGGACCAAATGCCTCCGATTTTGAATGGGATTCTCCCGCAACATTGCCATCAAATGTTTCTATCCCGATTAGTGGAGAATTGGTAATCCCCGTAAAATTCAAACCAACTGATATTGGTCAAAGAATAACAGCTGTTGACATCAACAATGATGCTGCCCCGGGAACGAGAACAATCGAAGAACCAAGAATCATCACAAATGTGGATGTGATTGGTACAGGTATTGAAACGCGTTATCCTGACATCAAAGTTACACCTATTTCTTATGGAAATGTGATTTTCTGCGATGACAAGCGATTGACATCCACCATCACAAATCCGGGAACTGATGATTTGATCATTGGAGATATGCAATTGATCGGTGCAGATGCTGGTTCATTCACATTGGATCCACAAACATATCCGATTACTATTAAGCCGGGTGATTCATATATCGTTGGCGTGACTTTCTCGCCGGATGCACAAAGACCCTATAAGGCACAAGTACTTGTCACTCCAACAAATCTCAAAGATGCACAAGGTAATATCCGTACTGATTTCATTGAATTGGACGGATTTGGATTCTCTGTTGAGATTTTGCTCGAAGTATCACCGAGTGCAATGGACAAAATCAAAGCAGGAACAGTGAAGACCATTGCTGTGAAAGGCAGTACACAGGATCAATCAAAATGGCCTGTAACACAGGTGCGATCCATTGATATGAAGCTTCACTATGATTCAGACATGATGGCTTATGAAACAGGTTCGATCAAAGCAGGGCCGGGCCTTCCAAATTGGACTATCACTGCTACTGAGTCCACCGATGGTCTTTCAATCAAAGCAACAGGATCCACTAATCCAAATAATGGTGATTTCATCATTGGAGATTTCAAGATTTTGATGAGTGATTCATCAACATATATGATTGATATCACTGATGCAACAACCAAAGATCGTTCGCTTTGTACACCAATTAAAACAAAGCCGGGAACAGTTTCATTGGATGCATGTTTCATCAATGGTCGACTCATTTCATTTGGTAGCACTGCATTTTCATTGAAAGGAGTTTCACCGAATCCATTGCAATCAGGAAATATTACCATTGATTATAGCATTGGTTTCAAAGTAGCCACCACAGTTGAAGTCTATAATTCTCTTGGTGAGCGCGTCTCATTGGCAGTTGATGAAATATTGGAACCAGGTGAATATCGCCTTGCCATTCCAAGTGATGCATTGCCAAATGGCAATTATTTCTGTAGAATCATGGCAGGCCCATTCACGGAAGTAAAGCCCTTTACCATCAATCGCTGATACATAGTCTCACAGAATACAAATCCGCCGCGAGTTCCTCAATTCGCGGCGGATTGTTGTTTGTTCAAATCCGTATCTTTGTAATTCCAATCCGGATGAAAGACATGTTACCTTCAATCTATGCTACATATGAACCACGTCCTCAAACCATAGGTATCTTGGGAGGAGGGCAATTGGCCAAAATGCTTTCCCAAGATATATTCAAAATGGGTATGCGAACAGCAATCATTGAGCATGGTGATGATTCACCTGCAGGTTTGATGACAAAGCAATCTTGGGGTACCGGATGGAATGATGAGGAAGCACTCGAAGCATTTATTGAGACCTCTGATATCATTACATTGGAAAATGAATTCATAGATCCTGAAATACTTACACGTATAGCAGAAAAAAGACCCGTCTTTCCTTTGCCTGAAACCATTGCACTTGTGCAAGACAAGTTCACACAAAAGCAAACCATGCAAGAAGCAGGAATAGCAGTTACGCCATTTGCTGATTGCCATTCAGTTGAAGATGCAATTGCATTTGGCAATCAATATGGTTATCCATTCATCATGAAAACAAGAACACTTGGCTATGATGGTTATGGAAATGCAACAATCAAACAAGCATCCGATATTCAAGCAGCATGGAATCGGTTTACAGATTCTGAAGCTCCTCGCGAGATCATGTGCGAAGCATTCGTGTATTTTTCAAAAGAATTGGCAGTGATGGTTGCCCGTAATAGAAGGGGAGAAACAGCGGTATATCCATGCGTTGAGACAATACAAGAAGATCATATTTGCAGATTTGTCCTCGCCCCTGCACGAGTAGAAGATGAGATTGCGCAGAAAGCCCGTGAGATGGCAAAAGTATGCGTGGAAGCAATCAATGGAATTGGGGTATTTGGAATTGAATTGTTTCTTGCAAAAGATGGACAAGTACTCTTTAATGAAATTGCACCTCGACCACATAATTCCGGACATTATACAATAGAGGCATGTCATACTTCACAATTTGAAAATTGTATTCGTGCGATTCTTAATCTCCCTCTTGGATCGCCCGATATGAAAGTTCCTGCAGCGGTGATGGTGAATTTATTGGGAACAAGAACAGGGCCAGGTGTGCCTGACAGCCCGGTTGATACATTGAAGCATCCACATACCACTGTGCATTTGTATGGAAAAAAAGATTGTCGAAAAGGCCGCAAAATGGGTCATTTGACCACATGTTCACACACATTGGACGAAGCCGCGAAAGAAGCATATTCTGCCGCATCTTCATGGATTTGGTAAAATGAAGTATCATGTATTGACAGATATTCCCGATATCATTCATGATCTCGCGCATCTGGCCGAGCGCAATGGTTATTCAATCTATGTGGTTGGTGGATATGTGAGAGATCGCATTCTCGGCATTGATTCCAAAGACATAGACTTTACCGTTGTCGGCGATGCAATCGCGTTTGCTCATCTTGTGGCTGAATCAAAACATTCAAAAGCGGTGATCTATGAGCGATTCAGAACTGCATTGGTGCCCGTGGGTGAATATCTGTTGGAATTTGTAGGAACGAGAAAAGAAGAATATGAAGAACAGTCTCGTAAACCCATCGTGACTGAAGGGACATTTGAAGATGATATCAACAGAAGAGATTTCACCGTGAATTGCCTTGCCCTATCATTGCAAGCTGATTCATTTGGATCCATAATTGACCTACATGATGGCCAAACTGATCTGGAAAATAAAATATTGCGAACGCCACTCGATCCGGTAATTACATTCAGTGATGATCCGCTACGCATGATGCGTGCCGCTCGATTTGCATCAAAGCTTGAGTGTGAAGTAGACCCGGAAGCGATCAAAGCAATGAAAGCGATGGCCGATCGTATTTCGATTATTTCGCAAGAACGAATCAGTGATGAATTCATCAATTTGTTGAAGACAAAAAAACCAAGTATCGGACTCAAAATTCTTCACGAAACAGGATTGCTGAAATATGTTTTTCCTGAATTGGAGTCATTGTCAGGAATTGAATTGATTCAAGTGGGCGATCATGGTTATGCGCATAAAGATGTATTTCTTCATACATTGCAAGTTCTCGACAATCTCTGTGAAATGTCCGACAATGTTTGGCTGCGTTTTGCAACATTGATGCATGATATAGCAAAGCCAAAAACAAAGCGTTTCATAGAGGGGATAGGTTGGTCATTTCATGGTCATGAAGAATTGGGTGCCAGATGGCAATCCGGCATATTCAGACGCATGAAATTACCGCTTGAACATAGTAATTATGTTGAAACACTTGTCAGATTGCATCAAAGACCTATGGTTCTTGTTGATGATGGCGTTACGGACTCGGCCATTAGGCGCCTTGCTGTTCATGCAGGCGATGCTTTGGACGATTTGTTTCTCTTATGCAAAGCAGATATCACAACGAAGAATTCCAAAAAAGCAGAACGCTACTTAAGAAATTATGAGAAAGTATATAATAAAATTCTCGATGTTCGTGAGAGGGATCAATTACGAGCATTCCAATCGCCGGTCAGAGGAGAAGAGATCATGGAATTGTGTTCATTGCAACCATCACCTGCAATTGGTTATATCAAGCATATGATCGAGGAGGCGATATTGGAAGGCATTATTCCAAATGACCATGAACAGGCGAAGAAATTATTGCTTCAGCAAAAGGATCAGTGGCTGGAAGAAGCAAAGCACTATAAAAAGCATTTGACACAATTATCATGAGAGGGGGATTTCATGAATTATACCATTTACTCGAAACTACCAAAAATTAGAACAGACATCGCACTCATGAAGCATGTGCATGGAGAAGATGAATACATATTGATGTATGATCCATTGCGGTATTCTCGTGCTCCCATGATACTGGCATTGCATGCAATAAAATTACTCGATTGTCTACAAAGAGAAGTGAGCGTAACATGCGAGGAGATTGCAGATATAGCTTATGAAGGGCAGGTTGAGGCTGAGGCAATACTTGATGTCATAGCCCAAATGAGTGACCGTTGTTTTTTATTCGACGAAGTGTTTCATGACACGAAGTCTGTTATGGATCAAGCTTTCAGAGAATCGACTATAAGGGATCCATTTTGTTTAGGAACAGTATATCCCGAACAACGTGATTCAGTTATCTCGATGCTTGATGAATACAAAAAATCCATATCTGTCAGAACAACATCTCAGTTGTCCGGAATCATTATACCGCATGTTGAATTGGCCGAAGGCAAGCAAGTTTATGCATCAGTTTTGAGAGCTTTGGAAGCGAGTGAAGCACCTGAGCTGGTGGTGCTTTTCGCTACCTCGCATTATGGTGGGGAAGGACGTTTTATATTTACTGAAAAGGATTTTGTAACTCCGCTTGGAACCACCAAAACCGACAAAGCATTTGTCGAGCATGTTTTTGATAAAGCAATGCTGCCACTCACAAAAGATGACTCTCAGCACAGATATGATCATTCCATTGAACTCGTTTTATTGCTTTTGCAATATACATATGGTTCGTCATCGTTTTCATTATTGCCTATATTGGTCAATGGCATGCATGATAGATTTTCTTTTGCAGAACATCCCAATGATGATGGTATCAATGAAATCATCTGCATCATAAAAGAATATTGCGCAGCAATAAATAGGCGCGTATTATTCGTATCCAGTGGTGATTTATCTCATATAGGCAGAAAATTCGGCGATGCTGATCAAGCGCAGTCATTGAAGCCTGATATCACTATTCATGATCAAGCATTGATGAAGGCATTATGCGATAATGATGCAAATGCATTCTTTGCTCGCATAGCCAATACAGCGGATCATTCTAGGGTGTGCGGTTGTTCACCAAATTATATGTTGCTTCAAAGCATGAATAGTGTTCAGCAGGCAGAATTACTTTCATATCAATGGTGGGATCAGCCCGATACAGCTTCTGCTGTGAGCTTCTGCTCGATAGCTTACTTTGAGGAGTATTCTTGAATGGGCATGCGTCCATAACCTACTATATGCTTGCGCATGTATTCTAATGTGGTGAGAACGACGCCTTTCTTTTCTGAGGCATGAATGATATAATCATCACCGGCATAGATACCTACATGGGATATGGTTCCTTTGTCTGCATATCGAAAGAACATCAAGTCACCTGGTTCCGGAATGACATCCTCGGATGCATATTTCAGAAATTGGTCATGTGCCGTACGAGGTGTTGTTATGCCAACAGCGCGATATGCCTGCATCACAAAACCAGAGCAATCCGTACAGAATGGTGTTTTGCCACCATAGCAATATGGAGTCCCAATATATCGCAATGCCTCTTGCAATACTGTCATACGCATCGGCTCCAGATATTCAGGAATCACATAATTCGGTACTGACTGCTTTTTGCCAGATGATGCCATATGCAATGATTGGCATCCTGAGGCGAAGCAAATCATCAAGATGAGCATGAGCAATATGGAAAGTGTGCGTTTCATAGTATCGAAATCATTGCAGGAATTATGCCAATTACATTGAATACGGATAGAAATTCATTATGAATGACCTAAAAAAAACATATCAACACAGAGATCGCGTCGTCCGGGCAATGTCTGGCAATGGGATGTTTCGCATTGCGGTTGCAAAAACCACGGATACCACAGAACAGGCGCGAATCAAACATGATCTTGATCCATTGTTGTCCTATTTACTTGGGAAAACTCTTACTTCTTCGATTTTGCTTTCTTCATTTCTGAAGGGTGAGGAGAGAGTGATTGTCCAAGCTGAGGGCACTGGTAGAGTCAAGCTTATTTTTGCGGAAGCAATGCAGGTTGGAGAAGTCAGAGGATTTGTGGTCATCGATGAATCACAATCAATGCCTGCCTCACTTTCTGATGCCCTTAGCACAGGTTTTTTAAAGGTTTCGAAGATACTCTATGAAAAACAAGAACCCGTTACCGGTATTGTAGAATTGGTCCGCGGGGATATCGCATCCGATTTGTCATATTATTTCGAACAATCCGAACAAATTGTAACGGCAGTAAATTTAGGCGTTACAATCAATGATGATGGCGAAATTGTACATTCAGGTGGTATAATCGTGCAGGCCATGCCCGGTGCTGAGCTTCCTGCCATCGTTGAAGTACAAAGATCACTCGAGGAAATGCCCCCAATCGAAGAATTACTCGATAGTGGTTATTCCCCCGAAGAAATACTCCGCCAGGCAATGCCATTCCCCATTGAAGTGGTCAATAATACTCCTGTGGACTTCTTTTGCCGTTGTTCCTTGGAACGGTTCATGAGCAAATTGCTCACTTTGGGCAAAAAAGAACTTATGTCCATGCAAGCAGAGGGGCAAAGGGAGCTTGTTTGTCAATATTGCAGTTCAAGCTACGAATTGACTGATGAGCATTTCTCAAAACTTATCAATAGTTTATGAAATGCCTTCGATTGATTGGTGTTTCTTGTTGATTCTCAGCCATAGAAAAGGTAATTTATAGCATATTGATTGGCAGGAATTCCATTTTCGCCCTCAATTCAATCTATGCTTTTGTCCACTCGCATTGATCTTCCGTGGAACATCAACATCATCGTCGAAGACATAGACATCGGAATAAACCCGATTCGCGGCATGAACGCCATTCTTCTCCGGCTCTTGACAATATAGAGCGCGAGATTGATTCCATAGAGAAACCTGATTCTCATTCGGAGAAGAACGCACATCCGCAGAGAAAACATCCCGGTTCAAAGCCATTCATGAGCATCGTGATTCCTCTTCTCAATGAGGAAGAATCGTTGCGTCCTCTCTATCATGCTTTGGAAGAGGTGCTTCCCGGCATGAGTGGAGGGCATTATGAGGTGATATTCATTGATGATGGTTCAACGGACTCATCTTTTTCGGTCATTCGTGATATCCACGAATCAAATCAACGTTATAAAGCAATTCGATTCAGAAGAAATTGCGGAAAGTCTGCTGCTTTGGCAGTTGGTTTTGCTGCAGCAAAAGGTAGATTTGTTTTTACCATGGATGCAGACTTGCAGGATGATCCAAAAGAGTTGCCCGGTATGCTTGAGATATTAGAACAGGGATATGATTTGGTATCCGGTTGGAAGAAGAAAAGACATGACCCATGGCATAAAACAATTCCATCACGTTTTTTCAATTTCGTCACTTCTCGCATGAGTGGAATCAAACTTCATGATTTCAATTGCGGATTAAAAGCATATCGAAAAGAAGTAGTGAAAACATTGCAAGTCTATGGTGAAATGCATCGCTATTTACCTGCTCTTGCCCATTGGGAAGGATTCAGAGTAACAGAAATTCCCGTATTGCATCACCCAAGAAAGTATGGCCATTCCAAGTTTGGATTCAGCAGATTTTTCAAGGGATTTTTGGATTTGCTTACGGTGATGTTCACTACTCGTTATGTGAAAAGACCATTGCATTTGTTTGGCACCGTAGGTTCAATCATGGTGCTTATAGGATTGGCGGTGAATATTTATCTCACTGTTGAATGGGCAATGGGCTTGACATTTCTCAGTCAAAGGCCACTGGCACTATTCGGCATCGCTATGATCATTGTCGGTGTCCAGCTCATTTCAATGGGACTCATTGGTGAACTTGTGGTAAAAAATTCCCTTGAAACTACAACGTATGGCATTCGAGAAACACTCGATTGATCATTCTAAGGATGTACTGCATGAAATGTTTTCTTTCTTTTATCATTGCCTGTGTGGCATTCCTTCCAAGCCAAGCAGATGGTTTGTTTGATGGCACAACTTCGGTAGGTTTTGGCATAACAACATTCCTATTGAATGGTGCTAACCCTGCGAATCAGAAAATCTTTCCAAAAGAAAGTGAAGGAGCGATTGGTGGAGGTTTCCCGAATTGGCAATCAGGATTTTCATTGAAAGGAACATTGGGAATCGATAAAAAAAATACCTATCGCATTCCATTCGGCTTGGATTATTATATCATGAACGGCGTGCAACGATTGCCAGATAAATTTTATACAATACAAGCGAGCCATACCATACATATTCCAACATTGTTCACAGGTTTTGAATATGCATTTGCAGAATTGCCTCTTGCAAATGCAAAAGCTTATGCAGGATTCGATCTTCGGCTTTCCATGATGGCGCCGACTGAATTGGAAGTGAATCTTAATTATGAAAAACCCGATTTCCCCGATACAACTAGATATTTCGGAAAGTCTTCAGCAACCAGACTTGGCACAGGACTAAGAGTTGGCATAGAAGGCATTGTGGAAGATCGTTGGTCGGTAAATATCTCCGCAGGATATACTGTGTTCAATCTTCTTGGAAGAGATAATGAACGCGGTGAATTATTCACACCATCTTCCATCACGGAATCAGTGGAATCAATGATTGGTGGAATTACGACGGCTGTGATCATTCAATACAGACTTTGACAATACACTCTGTGTATATCGTTTTCTCACGCAATTATCTTCATGACAGACACCACAAAAGAATATGCCTCTGAATTCCCGGAACTTCCCTATGAAGTGTGGCCGAGTGGCCAAACAGTTTCAAAGGCAGGTTTCGGTACATATCGTATTGCTTTGGGTAATGATGGACATGCCTTGGCTTTGATGAAAGCAATCACAAGTGGCATCAATCTCATAGACACCTCCACGAATTATTCTTTTGGAGCAAGTGAATCCTTAATTGGCGAAGTAATGAAGGCATTGGAACAAGACGTGAAACGTTCCGATCTTGTCATCATTACAAAAATAGGCTATCTACAAGGCCCATTGCTTGAAGACGCAAAAACAAGAGAAGAAGCAGGAAATCCTTATCCTGATATGGTAAAAATCGGTGAAGATATTTGGCATTGCATTCATCCTGAAATATTGAAAGCCCAGTTAAGCGAAAGCTTGCGAAGAATGGCAACTCCTTATGCTGATGCTTTGTTGCTACATAATCCAGAATATTTCTTCAAAGATCCTTCGCTCTCAAAGGAACTGCCACTTGAAGAAAAACGCAATGAATTCTATCGCAGAATTCGCATCGCATTTGAATGTATGGAGGATATGGTTTCTGAAGGATTGATTCGCTATTATGGCATATCTTCAAATTCATTTCCGTATGCGACTGATCATCCTGAGTTTTGCTCAGCTGATCAATGCTTGGCAATCGCAAATGAACTATCAAAGGATCATCATTTTCAAATTATTCAATTTCCATTTAATTTAATCGAACCGGAAGCATCCACAGAATTGAATCAGGAAAATGAATCGCTCACATTGATTGAGTTTGCTCATAAACATTCCCTTGTAGCTCTAGTTAATAGGCCTCTAAATGGAATCAGAAATGGACAACTGATTCGGTTGTCGGATAAAGAAACAGTGCAATTACCTGATCTTGAAATGATCCAGCATGAAGTGGAACGAATTGCACATGCTACGCATTCTTTCACCATGAACGTTGAAGCCCTAGGAGTGCAGGATAAAGAAGTGGAAAACCTCCTTATCTCCTATATCACATCGGTGAATGCTCTGCAAGTCAATTGGAATAAATTTGCATCGATGGATGATTGGACAAAAGTCCGTGATGGCATGCTGGGTAAAATGGCAGTAGCTTTAACGGAAATAAATCAAGTTGCAAAACCCCAAGTTCAAGAGTGGGTATTGAAAGTAGCCGGCCTTACGAGCAAAGTGGTAAATTTGATTACTCGTTACTATGCCACCATTTCCAATGCTGATTTTCAAAGAGTGGGATATATTCGATCCGTTTTGGATAAAACATTCCCAGGTGGTTTTACAGATATACCTCTTTCTCAAGCCGCACTGAATGCAGTACGTTCAATAGAAGGAACCTCATCAGTGCTCATTGGAGCACGATCGGTGGAATATGTAGACGATGTCTTATTAGCTCTTCAGAAAAAAACATCCGTTTATGATAGAGCAGATTGGCTCGGAATGAAATTGCATTGATGGAACCATGCCGATACGCAATTCGTTATCGGTCAATCTTATACATAACTTGACTGAATGCACAGATTCAGATTTCATGCACATTTATAACATATATGTCAGCTCCTACCGAATATCCTTATTTGTCGAATATAAATTTACCATCCGATCTCAGAGCTTTGCCGGAGACTGCACTCCGTGATGTGAGCAATGAAGTACGTGAATATATGGTGGATACCATAACCAAAGTAGGTGGACATTTCGGTGCTGGACTTGGTGTTGTTGAGTTGACTGTTGCTCTTCATTATGTTTTTAATACCCCGCATGACAAAATAGTAATTGATACTGGGCATCAAGGGTATCCGCATAAAATACTTACAGGAAGAAAGGATCAACTTCATACAATTCGTCAAAAAGACGGTCTTTCCGGTTTTTTGAAAAGAGAAGAAAGTGAATATGATGTATTTGGAGCTGGGCATGCCAGCACAAGCATATCTGCTGCTTTAGGTTTGGCCACTGCACGTGATCTAACCGGTGATGATTATCGCGTGGTTGCTGTCATTGGAGATGGAGCCATGACAGGCGGCATGGTTTATGAAGCAATGAACAATTGCGGTGTGCAGAATAGAGACATTCTTGTAATTCTCAATGATAATAATATGTCCATAGCACCTAATGTTTGGGCATTGAGCAATTATTTTTCTCAAATATTTTCTTCTCCAACGGGAACAAAATTACGTTCTCATATTTGGGACATAGCAGGTAAAATTGATACTGTCGGTGATCGCATTCGAAAAGTTGCACATCAGGTTGACAATGGCTTAAAAGCTTTGCTTACACCCGGAATGTTGTTTGAGGCATTGGGTTTCAATTATTTTGGACCGATCAATGGGCATAATGTCAATAATCTCGTGACCATGCTTCGCAATTTGAAAGATGCCAAAGGTCCAACGCTCTTGCATGTCATCACTCAAAAAGGGAAGGGATATGCACCGGCAGAGAAAGACAAACAATTCCTTCATGCAATCGGCAAGGTGGACAAGATAACCGGGAAATCATTTCCTTCTCCCGCTCCAACCAAACCCGTTCCTCCAACATATCAGAAAGTGTTTGGTGAAGCAATGACTGAACTTTGTGCGAAGGATAAGCGCATTGTTGGAATAACCGCTGCAATGCCTGATGGTACTGGACTGGATATTCTTGCAAAGTCTTTCCCTGAGCAAGTGATCGATGTAGGAATTGCCGAGAGCCATGCTGTGACATTTGCTGCCGGACTTGCCTGCGAAGGAATAGTTCCTGTCTGTGCGATTTATTCTTCCTTCCTTCAAAGAGCATTTGACAATATCGTGCATGATTGTGCATTGCAACATTTGCATGTGGTTTTTGCACTTGACAGATCAGGTCTGGTTGGAGCCGATGGCCCTACTCATCATGGAGTGCTTGATCTTGGATATTTGCGCCTTATCCAAGGGATGATTGTCATGGCACCGAAAGATGAACAAGAATTGAGAGACATGCTCCATTCCGCGGTGTATGACTATACGGAAGGTCCCTCAGCCATTCGTTATCCAAGAGGTAGTGGTCTTGGCGTGGAACTTCGCGCACCTCTTAGCATTCCAATTGGGAAAGGAGAAATTCTGAAGAAAGGGGAAGCAATTGCACTTATAGGTATTGGCAAAATGGTAAATGAATGCATGATAGCTTCTGAATTATTGGAAGCACAAGGCATAAAGGTCACTGTAGTGAATGCCCGCTTCGTAAAACCATTGGATGAAGAGCTTCTTAGATCCATATTTGCAGATCATGATCATGTATTTACAGTTGAAGATGGTCAAATTCAAGGTGGCTTTGGAAGCGCGGTTGCTGAGTTTGCCATTCGTGAAACATTTACCGGCTCACTTATACCCTTGGGGATCCCCGACGAATTCGTGGATCATGGAACCCAAGAAGAATTGTTTGCAGATTTGAAACTGGATGCTAAAGGACTTTGTGAAACATTGCTGAAGCTAAGCCAACCTACTTTTCATGGTAAATAAAGCCTTAATTAACCATACTCTCTCATTGAACCTAGTATTTTGCTAATGAGAATGAGTTCTTCCGGAATTCCATCGGCAATAATCATAATGGTTTAAAAATTCTCTTTGTGGTTACTGTTTTATGGCATTTTTTGATTTGTAAGTATCGAAAAAGATTGTATCTTTGTAATCCTGATGTTGTGAACAATTATAGCATATCACTATGAAAAGAACGTATCAACCAAGTAAACGTAAGCGCAAAAATGTGCATGGTTTCCGTGCTCGCATGAAATCCAAGAATGGCCGTAAGGTTCTTTCTAGAAGAAGAGCGAAAGGTCGCCATCGTTTGACCGTTTCAGGTTGATAATCCTGAAATAGATGTAGTTTTGAGGGCCCATTGCGGCCCTCTTTTTTTTGCCTATGAACATTTCTGCACTCAAAGGACGCAAACAAATAACCGCGGCATTTCGTCGGGGAAAGCGTTTTGCATCCCACTCAATCATTGTTCATGTGCGTGATCGTTCTCATGCAGGGGAACATGATGCGCCCCAGGGTGGTCATATGGATCTTTTCGTGATTTGTGCGGTCAGAAAAAAACAAGTGCCACTCGCCGTCACTCGCAATCGCATAAAACGTATCATCAGGGAATGTGTACGATCTTTCTGTGCTGAATATCCGCATATACCCTTCATGACCCTTGCATTTGTGTGGCAGACCCCAATGCAATCACCCAAAGAAGCCGCAACTGTGGATATCAAACCCCAAGTTAACGATGCTTTGCATCAGGCAATGCAGTATTTTAGCAAGCAATAATGACAAAGGATAGAATCAGTGAAGGCAGTACTTATTCTCATCTTGCGTTTCTACCGTCTTGCAATTTCCCCATATCTTGGCAATAATTGCAGATTTCACCCAACATGTTCTGTCTATGCCATGCAGGCCATAGAAAAATACGGTTCATTGAAAGGTGTATGGCTCGCCATCAAGCGCATTGTGAAATGTCATCCGGGGCATCCCGGCGGAATAGATGAAGTACCCTAATCGGAGCATATATCATGCAAGAAGTTTACATCATTGAACCACTCAGAACGCCTGTCGGGAAATACGGTGGAGCTTTATCCTCCATCAGACCCGATGATCTGGGCGCGCATGTGATCAAAGCAGTTGTGCAATCCACAGGCATCAATCCAGAAGCAATTGATGATGTGATATTTGGTTGTGCAAATCAAGCCGGAGAAGATAATCGTAATATCGCTAGAATGTCTGCATTGCTTGCGGGTTTGCCATATTCAGTTCCGGGTGTGACAGTAAATCGCCTTTGCGCATCATCACTCGAAGCAATCATCCAAGGAGCCAGGGCAATCAAATCAGGCGAAGCCGAAGTCTTAATTGTCGGTGGAGTGGAATCCATGTCTCGCGCACCGTATTCATTCCCAAAAAATGCTACAGGATCGGCATTATTTGGCAATCTGACGGCTTTCGACACTGCACTCGGCTGGCGTTATCCAAACCCATCGATGGCATCAATGTTTCCTCTTGAATCCATGGGGGAGACTGCCGAAAATCTCGTCGAGAAATTCGGCATATCTCGTGAAGATCAAGATGCATTCGCATTGGCATCGCATCAAAGAGCAGTTATGGCTCAGCAAGCCGGACATTTCGCAGAAGAAATCATTCCTATTGCAATACCGAAGAAAAAGGGTGATCCCGTCATCATATCATCTGATGAACAACCGCGGAGTGATGCATCTCTCGAGGCACTTGGCACATTATCGCCTGCATTTAGAAAAGGCGGATCGGTTACTGCCGGAAATGCATCATCACTTAATGATGGTGCGGTGGCCATGATGTTAGCAAGTGGGGAAGCCGTCAAGAAATACGCACTCAAACCCATTGCTAGATATGTGGCATCTGGAACAGCCGGTGTGGATCCACGTATCATGGGCATCGGTCCGGTCTATGCCATTCGCAAGGCGCTTGAAAAGGCCAATATGCACATAGACGATATAGGCCTTTTCGAACTTAATGAAGCATTTGCTTCACAGGCATTGGCTTGTATCCGTGAATTGGGTATCTCCACCGATAAGGTCAATATTCATGGAGGAGCCATTGCAATCGGCCATCCATTGGGCATGAGCGGTGGACGGATTGCGGGTCATTTGGCAAGAACTATGCAGAAGCAAGAAATTCGATTTGGCATAGCTTCTTTGTGCATAGGTGTCGGGCAAGGCCTTGCAATGATCATTGAGAAGACAGACACTCACTAAATTCATTGGTTTAATTGCCCTCGAAACTGTATTTTCGCACTTCTTTGAATCCTCGGCTTATGCCGAATAACACCATACCGAAATGTCGGAGGAAAAGCGTTGAAGAATAAACAATTGAGACGTTGGTTATTGATTTTGGGCCCGCTTGTTGCGGCTGCAGTCATTTTATGGCCAACCGTTGATGCGTATTTATTGGAGCAGGAAGAATCACAAGCCCTGCATCAAGCTTTGCATGGCAAGGACAGCTCTGCATTGAAAGCATTTGAAAATGCAAAAGGCGAGAGATATCGTACTGCAAAAATGAATCGTGTGAAATTGGGACTCGATCTTCGTGGCGG